>JBAUUG010000212.1:0-7880 GCA_049582585.1 Bryobacteraceae bacterium
CGCGAATGGTCGGCAAGACATTTTCGCACTATCGCATCGGCGAGGAGCTCGGTGGCGGCGGGATGGGTGTTGTTTATCGCGCCGAAGACGTGAAACTCCGGCGCGAGGTGGCGCTGAAGTTTCTTCCCGAGGACTTTTCACGCGACGCGGCCGCAATTGAGCGTTTCGAGCTTGAGGCTCGCGCTGCGGCCGCCATCAATCATCCGAATATTTGCACCGTTTACGAAGTTGGAGAATTTGAAGGCACGCCCTATATCGCGATGGAGTTGCTGGAAGGCGAGACGCTGAAGCACCGCATCAACGGGCAGCCGCTAGCGCTGAATACGTTGCTCGATCACGCCATTGATATCAGCGATGCCTTGGACGCAGCGCATGCCCGCGGGATCATCCATCGGGATCTGAAGCCCGCCAACATCTTCATCACAAAACGGGGCCAAGCCAAGATTCTCGATTTTGGGCTGGCAAAGCTGCGGCGGAGAAAACCTGCAGCTGCAGGAGCATCGGAGAGCACTGAGAGCGCGGACAGCAATGCCGGCCAAGCTACCGGAACACCGGCGTATATGTCTCCGGAGCAGGCCCGTGGCGAGCAACTGGACCCGCGCACCGATCTGTTTAGTTCAGGCGTCGTGCTCTACGAAATGGCAACCGGCAAGCGGCCGTTTCCCGGAACCAGCGCCGCGACCGTCATGGCGGCCCTGCTCCGGGATCGACCCGAATCACCTCTTCACTTAAACCGGGATCTCCCGCCCGAGCTTGCCCGCATTATCGGAAAGGCCCTGGAAAAGGATCCCAATAACCGATATCAGAGTGCAGCCGAGCTGCATGCCGATCTGAAACGCCTCAGGCTTCACGCTGTGGCATCCAGCCCCTGGAACAACCGCTCATCCCGGCATAAAAGAATTGCCGGCGTCCTCATCGGCGCCGCAATCCTCGCGGTTCTAGTAGCCGGTCTTCTCCTCACTCGCCCACTGCCGCCGCCCCGAGTGCTAAGCACTAGTCAGATCACCAGGGACAGGCGAGTCAAGGCCGCTCCCTTTCTCACCGATGGCTCCCGCCTTTACTTCAACACTGGAAAGTATGTCGCTCCACAGCCCTACCAGGTATCTACGAATGGAGGAGACTCGATTCCACTTCCCCTCGAATTGAACAATTCCTGGCTGCTCGATATCTCGCCGGATCATTCGGAGCTTCTGATCGGAAGCTACGGACAAAATCTCTTCGCGTTCGATACGGTAACGCTTTGGACAGCGCCGGCTTTGGGAGGTTCGCCGAAACGTCTGGACGACCTCACCGCGGCAGATGCCGCTTGGTCCCCGGATGGGCGGCAATTGGTTTACACGAAAGAGAAAACGCTGTTTATCGCGGACGCTGATGGAACCGATACGCGCAAACTGGCCGCCGTGGAAGGACGGCCGTTTTTCCCGCGCTGGTCACCGGATGGCAAAACCATCCGTTTCAGTCTTGATTTTGAACCGCCCATCGATCCGAATCGTTCCAAGACCCCAGTGCTTGAGTACAGCTTGTGGGAAGTAGCGGTCGATGGCGGCCGGCCACGCGCCTTGCTCCCCAGCTGGCGCGATTCGCAGTGTTGCGGGAATTGGACTCGCGACGGGAAATACTTCGTTTTTGAAGCCGCCGCCAAAGGAATCCGGAGTATCTGGGCTATTCGCGAGAAAGCCGGCTGGTTTCAAAAAGCGCAGCAGCCTGTACGCTTAACGACCGGACCCATGGACACTTATGGACCGGTTCCCAGCGTCGACGGCAAACGGCTTTTTGCCGGCATCCGCGAGCTGCGCAGCGAAATCGTCCGCTATGAGGCGAAACTGAAGGAGTTCGTTCCGTTCCTCTCGCACGCTTCCGCTGAGGGCCTCGATTTCTCGCGCGATGGAAAGTGGGTGGCCTACGTTTCCTACCCCGACGGCACCCTTTGGCGAAGCGCCCTCGACGGCGCTCAACGCCTTCAGCTCAGCATTTCTCCGATGCATGCCACCCTGCCGCGATGGTCGCCGGACGGCAAAGAAATTGCGTTCATGGGATCTTATCCGGGCCAGGAAGCGAATATATTTATCGTCTCCGCGGAAGCTGGCGCGCCTCAGCAGGTGACCAATGGAAGGAGCAGCAGCAACGATCCTACCTGGTCGCCGGACGGCAAGTCGCTTGCCTTCGGCGGCTATCCGCTCAGTGAGGTTCAACGGCTCAACAAGCTGGTGGTTCAGATTTTTGATCTAAAGACGAAGCAGGTCTCCATAGTGCCCGGCTCGGAGGGATTCTGGTCGCCCCGCTGGTCTCCCGACGGAAGATACATTGCGGCTCTGTCAAGCGATGCAATGACGCTGCTGCTGTTTGATTTTCAATCGCAGCATTGGTCGGAGTTGGCGAAAGCAGATATCGGCTATCCAACCTGGTCGAGTGACAGTCAATATATTTATTTCGACACATTGGGCGCGGACACAGCATTTATTCGTGTGCGCATCCGGGATCGAAAAATTGAGCAAATCGTGAGCCTTAAGAATATCCCGCGAAATGTGGGCAGCCTGGGGCCTTGGACTGGTCTCGCGCCCGACGGCTCGCCTCTTATCTCGAGAGACGTCAGTTTTGACGAGATCTACGCGTTGGAGTGGGAAGCGCCTTAACTCACGCGGCGCTCAAACCAGCGATGCCTTCTGGACCTTGCCGCTCCGAATGCAGGACGTACAGACGCGAAGACGCTTTCCAGCGCCATTCACAAGCGCATGCACTGTTTGAAGATTCAGATTCCAGCGCCGCTTGCTCACGTTATGCGCGTGGCTGATACGATGCCCGAATTGCGGTCCGCGACCGCAGATTTCACAAACTCTTGCCATAGAAACACACTTGCGCCCCTTCAGAATAACATGGCAACTTTACGGCTGGGCCGCTTTGAGCAAGTCATCAGCCTGCTGTCTCTCGTCTTCATCTTTCGCCGCCTCTTTCGCTTTCTGCGCGTAAGTCCTCGCTATGTCAGGGCGTTCGCAATGCAGATTACACTCGGCGATTGTGGAATAAACCGCGAAGGCTTGGTCATCAGGTATGGTTTTCAGACTCATCAGCATAGAAAGCGCGGACTCGAATTGCGAGTGCTTCGCCGTCAAGAGTCCAAGATCAAGCCGGGCTTCTTCAAAATCCGGCTTGATGGCAAGCACCCGCCCGAGTAAACCCATCACTTCCGAATCCGGCGCCGCGGCATCCTGCTGCAATTCCGCATAGCGATAAATGATTTCAGGACTCGATGAATGACGCTCGATCGCAAGCGCGAAGTGCGATCGCGCCTCTTCTGTACGGTTCTGCTGCAAAGCTAAATATCCGAGCGACTCTTCAGGCTCGGGACGTTCCGGGTGCTGGCCTGCGAGCGCGACGAGCTTGGAGTTCGCCTCGACCAAGGTGGATGGTTTTGCGGAGAGCAGCGTCGCTAGGGCAAAATCGATTTCAAAATCCGATGTTTCCGCAATTTTGGGCTGAATCGCCGCCGTTTCCGAGTTGATCTCGAATACCGATTCCGGCAAAGTCTTCTGATGTAAATACGTTTTCAGATCCGCGTCTACTGCTCCCAGGCTCTTGCCGTAAACGGTCTGGAAAGCTACGACGGACGGTTGGCCGGCGGAGACAGCTTGCAAGAAGTTATTGAAACGTGGCGCATACGCGGGCCCAAGCGCGAGCATGTGGGTGAGCGCCCAGCTTTGCGCATAGAAGACCGACATTTTTTGGCTCTCATTGTAGTAGGGAGAATTGCGATCTACCGCGAACAGCGCGTTCCAGTCAATCCATTGCCGGCGCCCCAGAGTCGTCAAATGCTGAGATGGGTCGTGCCCAAGCACGGTTTCGCCGCCGCGCGATTCAATCGAAGAATATAGTTCTGCGAGTCCCTCATTCAGCCAAATGGGGAGCTTGAGGCCGGCGGCGGCCACCAGCAGATGAGTGTACTCGTGAGTGACAATTTGGCGATGGCGCGGGTCGATGTCCTGCATTACGATGTAATCGCGATTGAACGTGCGCAGGTAATAGGCGCCTCCGCCCGCGCGAAAACCGTATGGGGCGTATTCGCTTTCGGACCGGAAGGCGATAATCTGAACCACAGTATCTTGCTTCGTTTTCAAGGGAGTGGCTTCTAACAGCAACCACCTAGCGTGTTCGAAGAACTGGATTTCCTGAGCGGCATCCTTCGCCGGGTTGGTCGTGAACATCTCGAAATGTGGGGTCGTTAGAGTAATCCAGTTCGCCGACGCGCCGGCGAAAAACGGAAAAAGGAGAAAAAGGGAAAGCCGGTTGAACACACCTACTCATCGGCGATAATCCCGGTAATTTCCGGCCCACTAATCTCCGACGAAGATAAGTCAGCTTAAGGTAGCGCGACGGGAGCGATGACGCGCATATCCACCAGCGCACTTACAAAGAACTGGAAGGCGATCGCGGTCAGCATCAGACCCATGAGACGCGTCACAATGCGAATGCCTATTTCGCCGAGGAAGGCTCCTACGCGATCCGCGCTTGCGAGCACTAAGTAGCATACCCCCGATGTGAGCGCTACCCCAACCAGTACCGGAACGGCATCTCGCCAGGATGGCGCTTGTCCAACCAGGACCATCACAGTAGAGATCGATCCCGGTCCGGCAAGCATGGGAATTCCCATCGGAATAATGCCGATGTCTTCCGTTGCGCAGGCATCGCTCTGCTCTTCGGGCGTTTCACGAGTTCGCGAAAGGCGCGCTTGCAACATGTCGAGCGCGACTAGAAGCAAGAGCAATCCGCCAGCGAATTTGAAAGCCGGCAGCGTGATGCCGAACAGCCGGAAGACATACTTTCCCACCGTACCGAAGACGCTGAGGATCGCCAGGCACGTCACGGCCGCGCGCTGGGCCATCTGTTTGCGACGCGCATGCGTGTATCCGGCGGTCATGCCCAAAAAGGCCGGAGTCGCCGCGAACGGGTCGACAATGAACAATACAGCCACGATGGACGTAAGCCACTGTATTAGGAAAACGTGCAGATGTTGCGGCATCTCGTCGAGCAATCCTAGTATCTCGCGCCACCCGGGGTGCTGAAATTGAAAGCATGCTTGCGTTCTTATGGAGAGTCTCTGAGGCGAGCGTTACCGTCGGGGGGTCCATTCGGGGCGAAATAGCTGACGGGCTGCTCGTCTTCCTGGCCGTTAGACACAAGGATGACGAGTTCGCTCGTATCGTCCCGTTCGGTGAACCCCCGACCCGCTGAGCAACGGGGATTCCCATCGTACGACAGTAGCCTGGACTCACGGCTGGCGTGTCCACAAGAAAAACCGCGTCGCAGATGCCGCCCATGACTCGCAAGCGCGGACGTAAGACATCCCCCGAGGCCGTCCCCGTTTGGCCGTCACAGACCTTGGTTGAACGCTAGCGTTCGGCGCGTTTCTAGCCTCAAAACCCCTTGAACTCGCGTCGCTTGTGGCTCTCACAGTGCATTATCACTCATATCGCAAGGCAACTAGCGGATAAACTCGAACCGCGCGCCGGGCGGGCAGCCAAGCCGAGAGCAGCGCCACAATCAGAAGAATCGCCATTGCTGCAATAAACGTCAAGGGATCCGTCGGCGTGATCTCGAACAGAAACTTTGTAAGCACGCGGGTAACGGCCAACGCGCCCAGCGTGCCTATAAGCGCGCCGCTCCCCGCCAACACCAACGTGCGCCGAAGCACCATCCAGAGAACATCCTTTTCCTCGGCGCCCATCGCCATCCGGATCCCGATTTCATGCGTGCGCTCCGTCACTGAGTACGCCAGCACTCCGTAGATGCCAATTGCCGCCAGCGACAGCGCCATCATCGAAAACACACCCAGCAAGCGCGTCTGAGAGCGCGGCTCGGCCATCGTATCCGCAATTACTGACTCCATCGTAGTGATCGACTGAGTCGGCAGTTCCCGATCCATTTTGCGGATAACAGCACGCATTCCCGATGCCATGGCCATTGGATTCCCCCTGGTCTGAACCACGAAACTCATGTGCCCCAGAAAGAATGATTGATTCACTTGGCGGTAGGGCTGGTAAACACTCGCGCTGGGTTCATCCGTCAGGCTCTGCTGCCTCACGTCGCGGACAATCCCGACATCGCTTGCCGATTGCATCCCCTCCGGGCCACAGCCGGCGCGCAACGGAGTCGCTGACAATTACCACGCCGTGTGCGCTGGAATTGTCCCGTTCGGTGAACCCGCGGCCGCTGAGCAACGGGATTCCCATCGTACGAAAGTAGCCTGGACTCACGGCTGGCTTGTCCACAAGAAAACCGGGTGGCAGATGCCGCCCATCTTCGAGCTGAAAGTCTCCGCGAACTAACCCCACCCCGAACGGAATCCAGTTCACTGCCGCAACGGATTCGGCTCCAGAGAGCGCGGAGAGCGTCGCCAGAACTCGATCGTCGAACGCCCGCATCTGTGCGGCCGCGCGGTACCGCGAGTCCGGCAAATCAATCGTCGCGGCCAGAAGATTTGCCGGCCGGAACCCCGGATTTACCGAACGCATTCGCAGAAAACTCCTGACCAACAAGCCGGCGCCCGCAAGCAGGATCAGGGCCAGCGCAATTTCCCCCGTAACTAAAGCGCCGCGAAGTCTTTCATTGCCTCCGGTGACGCTTCGCCCTCCTTTGCTCACGGCCTCCCGCAACTGACGCCGGGTTGCCTGAAGAGCAGGCGCGAGGCCGAAGACCACGCCAGTCACCAGCGAGAGTCCGAACGTGAACGCAAGCACCCAGCCATCGATCTGAATCTCACCTGTCCGTGGAATCTTTCCCGCCGGCAGAACCGCTAACAACACTCGTACGCCGCCGATAGACAGTAGAACACCCAGCGTTTCCCCCGCCACCGACAGCAGCGTGCTCTCCGCCAGCAACTGCCGGATCAACCGCCATCGGCTTGCGCCCAGAGCCGCGCGAACTGCGATCTCCTGTTGTCGGGAAGCCCCCCGGATGAGCAACAGGTTGGCAAAATTCGCGCAAGCGATCAGAAAAACAAACGCGACAGCGCCCGCGAAAATCAACAATAGCTTTCGCGCATCGCCGACGAATAGCTCTCTCAGCGGAACGATCCGTCCAACAAAATGATCCCCGCGCTCTCTCTTTTCGTGCGGCCGCGTGGCCGCGAAGGCCTGCAATTCCGCCTGCGCCTGTTGCGGCGAAACTCCCGGTCTCAACCTGCCCATCACCGGCCGGACGTATGAACGGCCGGGGTCGAAGCGACTTCCATTCGCCTCCACACGTCTGCATCCTGAAATGTGAAACTTGGCGGCATAACGCCGGCTACCGCATAGCTGACGCCGTCGAGGGTTATGGTCTTGCCAAGTATAGTAGGATCGCCGTTCCAACGGCTGTGCCAGAGTCGGTCGCTGATCAGCACCACATCCGAGTCCTCTTGTCCTTCGGGAAGAAAGGTGCGCCCGATTGCGGGGTGGACGCGCAACACTCGCAGGAAATCCGGCGTAACCGGAGACGCATTCACCACCGCAGGATCTCCAGCGCCCGTTAAGGTAAGCGATTCTCTTCCGAAAGTAGCGATGCTATCGAAAAACTTGTCCTGCCGCCGGCACTCCAGGTAGTCGCGGTCCGACATCAAGGGCCCGGCGGGAACGAATGGATTGTTCTCCAGCTTCGAGGAAATCAGGAACAGCCGGTCAGGCTCGCTGAACGGGAGCGGCCGCAGCAGAACTCCATTGACAATCGTGAACACGGCCGTGTTTGCGCCGATGCCCAGGGTAAGTACCATCGCAGCAACTACCGTGAATCCGGGAGTCTTGATCAGAGTGCGGACGGCGTAACGTGCATCTTGCCCCAGATCCTCAAGCCAGTGGACCCGTCGCACATCGCGGCACTCCTCCTTTCGTTGTTCGATCCCGTCCATCATA
>JBAUUG010000213.1:0-7238 GCA_049582585.1 Bryobacteraceae bacterium
TAGCCAAGCCGATGCGGCCCAGCGTTCGACCATGCCGGCATCACGCCAGCGAGTGACGTTGTGAGTTCTCTTTTGCGCGCCGCTTTGAGGACTCTCGATCACGTTCGTAGTCCCAAGGCATTTGTAAAGGGACGGGGGAAGCTGCAGCCTCTGCACGGTGAACATCTCCGCCATGCCCTCGCGTAAGCTTCTGGCCGCGGACTCATGTTGGTGCTCGAGAAAGCGCGCCAGTTGCTCCAAGCGTTTTACCTCTTCGTCCGCGTCGTGGACGCGCCAAGCTGCTCGCATCAAGTTCATAGCCCGGGGACGCTGTTCTTTCGGCAGCTCGTCAATCACATTTCGCATCTTGTGATTGCGGCACCGCTGCACGGGCTGTCCCGCTCCAAAGACCTCTTCAATAGCGGCTCGCAACGCTTTCGCGCGGAGCGGACGTCAATGCTAGGGACAACGACGGTAATACGCCCTTTCATTACTCCACTACGCGCCCTTTTCGCGACGACGGCATCTCCGACTTCCTATACGAGCACGGTGGCCGTGACCTAGGCGTCGACATCCACGCCCTGGCGAGGAACGGCGACATAGACAAAGCCACAGTACTACTAAGAAACAATCCAACTCCTGTAGGCGAGCCGAGACAGAAGCGTCACAAAGAGGGTCATGTGCATAGCAAAGATAGGGAGGGCCGGACGCCACTGCATTTTGCGGCGCGATGCGGCCACGTGGTGTTTGCCGAACTGCTGATGGTCAATGGCGCTGACGTCGATGCCAGATGTAGGGCAGGCATAACACCGTTGTACTACGCAGTCCGCAAAGGTCGTACAGCCATGGCAGAGCTACTGCTTGCACACGGAGCCGACGTCAATGCCCGTCCCCAAGGGGGTGACTCGCTTTTGAGGCTGGTGCCCAATGAAGACGACATGCCCGGTCTTTCGATGGGTTTTAATCATACAAGAGATGGGCGCGTCAAGCGCGAGGCACTTGAAAAGTTGCTGCGGCAACACGGTTGTCGCTAATGGGGGTTGAAGACGGCAAGCCGCCGAAAACAACTGCTGCGGGGCCGTATGGCACTAGATTGCGAAATCCGAGCTTTAACGGTTCGCATTTCGCGCAGCAGTCGCAGGACCAGCGTATCCCGCTTTCCACGCTTGTCCCAGAACCTTTGCGGGAATCCCGTTTCTTACCCTTTTTGAAACGTTTCGCTCGGTCTGGTCTCTGGTCTCTGCAAAGCATTTCTACACCAAAATGTTTTGACCGCATGATAAAGGACGTTTGCATGCGGTCGGCATCACCACGACTTCTCTAACTCAAGCTGCTCTTTACGCCACTTCTTCCATGCCGCTTGTTCAGCACTGAATCGTTCGTAATCGACTATGCGAGGCCTGACACTTGCGACCCAATCAAGCTTCTTTCGCGCAAATATCCACCTGTCCGCTCGCTCGACCAGAAATCTTTGCAGTTGTCGAGTAACATCCCGAGTAAGCGAAAAGCGATTGGCTGCTTTGCTGCCTACTCTTACGTACAGCAGGTGACGAGGGGATACGGGCATGAATATTTCCGAATTCGGGTTTCCCCAACCGCCCTTAAAATTATACTGGCCTGGCTTGTCGTAGTTAAGGCGCACGACAGGTTGATCCGTTAGTGGCCACTCCTCGTCTTCAAAAGGCATAATGACGCTCCAGCGTTGCCCGCAAATTACGGCTGCATTGCTGATCAGCTGTTGCCGAATGCTGACAATCCACAGCTTGCGCCCAGTTCTCATTGACAGCTGTAAGGTCCCGTGCGTCGCACGTTCATCGGTTGGCCGCTGAATATCGACCTTGATTAGTTCGGAGTACGGATTAGGAGTGGATGGCGGAATAGAACTGCTCCCTTCCGCCTGTAATCGTGCAATTTCTTCGATCGAGTCGTTTAGAACCCCGTTGAGCAATGAGGGCACAAAGGTCTTCCAGCGCTCCATGTCTTCTTTGAAAGTAAGAGGCGTCCGCAAGTCTTGGGCAGCCACATAGCGCTGAATAGCAGCCCAATCTGCTGGAGTGAGTTGTCCGCCCGTTACTAGCTTCTCCGTGGCCTCAAATCCTGGGTCCTCGTATTCTCTTTGAATCCACCGCTCGAATTCATCGACTTCTCGGCCGCCCGAAAATACCGTGTAGAGATCGTTCTGAACAGCAATTCCTTTTATGGCCTTCTGCTCCCACTCCGGAATGTGAGCATGCGAGACCAACGTGCGGTAAGCCCAGACAGTGGTTGCATCGACCGACCATCTCCGCATGAGTGCCTGTTGAACATAATGGTTGTCGCGCGTGATCGACACTTGCGTGTTCGATGACATCTAGGACCTTTCCATATTGATAACGTCCTCTAGCAGATCCACAAACATTTCTTTGCCCCTTTGTTATAACGTGTGATAAAGGACATTATCCCGCGTATGCAAATGCTCCATGGCAAGATTGAAGGCCCGCTCTCGATAGAAGAAGACTCGACTGTACACGGCATGATTACAGCCGGGGCGACAGTCCGCGCGTTTATTCATGGCACCGTCAACGGCACGGTCTGGAATCGAGGCAATGTAGTCCTCTACGCAACCATTGATGATGCGGTGGACGTCGCGCCCGAGTGCAGCACGGTCATAGATGCGCGTGCACTCATTAGAAAGCGACAGCCGATGAGCGGCGAGAGGGTGCGGTTAAACGAACCTCGCTCGCTCGCGGGTTGTGCGTGCGCCATCTAATACGGCGGTGGAGCTATTCAGGAATGTCGAACGTTAACCTCACGAGCGGTTCACCACCGCTGTCCTCTAGAGCGGAAGACATAGGAGTTTCCTATCGGCCTATCCAGTCCGCAACGCTGGCCGATGGGTTACCGGGCTCCGGCTTTGTCGGCAACAGAATCTTTTTGCTCATGGCGTAATACCTCTCTGATTTCGTCGGCAAGGGCCTGAATCTACTTGGCGGCTATTTCTTTGGTCTCTATCTCCATCACCGTCTTGCCAGTCGTCAGAGCCTCGGCAAAGGGCACGTATTGGCCTGTCTCGGTATGCATGACGGGAAAATCCGGATAGTCTGCCTCGATACCTTCGCGGAAGTTCTTGCCGATCGCCGTACCTACGGCTTTACGGTTTACCGTCATTATGCTTACTTGGAGTTTGTAGAAACGGGGCTCGGCAATGAGTTTGAGAATCGTCTCGGTACTCCACTTGTCGGCTCCGCTCGGCTGCAAGCCGAGAAAATTGGCATTCAGGTTAAACCTGTGTTGTTGAGGCGACCGAGAGCGGAGGCGTTCCTGTCGCCACCGTAGAAACGAATTGCCCATCGGTGGTGATATTGCCCGTATCTGTTTCTCCGTCTGCAAATGTTACCCCCCATCGAACTTCGCCGTCCCGTTCACCTCCAGCGCGGCCGAGGGCGTCGTAGTTCCAAAACCCAAATTCCCTGCAAAATAGTTCTGGTGGCCGGCGCCGCCCGGATACAGCCGAAGCTGCTCCGAGGGGCTCGCCAAACAGATCTGTAATCACCCGCCATCTGTTGGGGTTCCAAGTGCTGCGTGTTGCCAAACGATCCGTGACATAATCACAAATCGGTGAACAGCATGTCACGTTTTTTTGCCACGTTGCTTTTTGCACTTCTGCCTAGCCTGACTTTTCCCAGCCGAGCCGAGGCGCAGACGGCCGATAAACCGGACTTGACCAAGCAGCCGACGTTATACGTAGTCGGCTACGCGCACCTGGATACGGAATGGCGATGGGAGTATCCGCAGGTCATCAACGAATACATTCGCAAGACCATGGAGGACAACTTCAAGCTGTTCGAAAAGTATCCGCATTACGTGTTCAATTTCAGCGGGGCCAACCGTTATCGGTTCATGAAGGAGTATTTTCCCGCGGATTTTGCAAAAGTGAAGAGCTATGTGGATTCGGGGAGGTGGTTCCCGGCGGGCTCGTCGATGGAAGAGGGCGACGTGAATGCGCCCAGCGCCGAGGCGATCATCCGTCAAATTCTGTATGGGAACAACTGGTTCCGGAAGGAACTCGGCAAGGCCAGCGCCGAATATATGCTGCCGGACTGCTTCGGATTCCCGGCTTCGCTGCCGACCATCCTCGCGCACAGCGGGGTGCGCGGGTTCTCGACGCAGAAGCTGGTATGGGGCTCTTCGGCAAATGCCGGCGGTCCCGATTCTAGCGAGAAGACGCCGGAGGGCACGCCGTTCGATGTGGGCGTCTGGGTGGGTCCGGATGGTGAAAGCGTGCTCGCGGGGCTCAATCCCGGCAGCTATAGCGGCGGAATCGAAACGGACCTCAGCAAGCCGCTGCCGGCTGCGCCCCCGAACGCCGCGGTCGAAGAAGTTAAGAAGAAGACCCAGGTTCTGCAGCAGAAGCTCGAAGCGCAACAAAAGAGCGGACAAGAGTTCGATCAGAATGACATCAAAGAGTACTTCGCGCTGCGCGGCCAGGAGGAGGCATTCGCGAAAATTCAGCAGGATCGAGATCAGGAACGCTACAACGACGACTGGGCCGCGCGCGTCGAAAACAACGGTAAGGTAAGCGGGGTCTACACGGATTATCACTATTACGGCACCGGCGACATCGGCGGCTCGCCGGATGAAGATTCGGTGAAGCGGCTGGAAGCGATCGTGACGAAAGGAAAGGCAAGCTTTCCGCCCGAAGGATACTTCTCCTTTGGCCAGCCCCATCCGGAGTGGCCCGCAGCCGAGGTGGGCAATGGACCGGTGCATGTGATCTCGTCGAATGCCGACCAGATGTTTCTGGATATCAAGCCCGAGGAAGTTGCCGGGCTACCACGCTACACAGGCGAAATGGAGCTGACCAACCATTCGGCCGGCTCGCTGACCTCGCAGGCCTATCAGAAACGCTGGCTGCGGAAAGAAGAGTTGCTGGCCGATGCGGCCGAGAAATCCTCTCTTACCGCCGAATGGCTGGGAGCGCGCACATATCCGTTGGAGCGTTTGAACTCCGCTTGGACATTGGTGATGGGCGGTCATTTCCACGACATCGCGGCCGGCACTGCAACTCCGAAAGCATATGAGTTCGCGTGGAACGACGACGTGATCGCGATGAACCAATTCGCGGGCGTGCTTAACAACGCAACAGAGGCTGTCAGCGCGGCGCTGAACACCGATACGAAAGGCGTTGCGGTGGTGGTGTTTAATCCGCTGAATATCGAGCGCGAAGACCTGGTGGAAGCGAGTGTCAACTTCCCCGACGGGATGCCCGATGCAGTCCACGTTACCGGTCCGAACGGCAAAGACGTTCCGGCGCAGATTTCGAATGGGAAAGTGCTGTTCCTGGCCAGGGCGCCTTCAGTAGGCTATGCAGTTTACGATGTGCGGGCCGGCGCGGGCGAAAGGAGCGGCGGATTGCAGGTATCCGAGAACTCGCTCGAAAATCAGTATTACCGCGTGAAGCTGAATGCGGATGGCGATGTCGCAAGCGTATTCGATAAATCGATCGGCAAAGAACTGCTGGCGGCCCCGCTGCGCCTTGCGATTTCCTATGACAACCCGAAGCAGTGGCCGGCCTGGAACATGGATTGGGATCAGGAGCAGGCCGCGCCCAAGACGTATGTCAGCGGTCCGGCGCACGTTCGAGTGGTAGAGAACGGCCCGGCTCGCGTGTCCCTGGAAGTCGCGCGGGAAACTGCGGGATCCAAATTTGTCCAGACCGTCAGGCTTTCGGCCGGCGAGGCGGGAAAACGCGTCGAAATTGGAAACGCGATCGACTGGAACACGCGAGAATCGAACCTGAAAGCAACTTTTCCGTTGACCGCTTCGAACCGCGTGGCGACGTACAACTGGGAAATCGGCACGATTGAACGTCCAACGGCGGAGCCGAAGAAGTTCGAAGTGCCTTCGCACCAGTGGATCGATTTGACCGACATGAGCGGCCAATTCGGCGCAACCATATTGACGGATTGCAAGAACGGATCAGACAAGCCGACCGACAACACGGTTAGATTGACCTTGATGCGGACGCCTGGAACGCGGGGCGGTTATGCGGACCAGGGCACTCAGGATCTGGGACATCACGAATTCGTTTATGGCATCGCAGGACATGCCGGCGGATGGCGCGACGCTCAAACGGACTGGCAGGCGCAACGGCTAAACGATCCGCTGATCGCTTTTGAAACATCGAGGCATAAAGGCGGCTTAGGCCGCGAGTTTTCTCTGTTAAGGGTCAGCGATCCACGGATTCGAGTGCTGGCGCTGAAGAAGGCCGAAGAGGGGAACGAGTGGATATTGCGAATGGTTGAGCTGGATGGCAAACCGCGACGGGACGTCCGAGTGTCTTTCGCGGCTCCGATTGGGGCCGCGCGCGAGGTGAATGGACAGGAACAGCCGGTTGGAGCAGCGACGGTAACGGACGGCGCGCTGGTGACTTCGTTTGCGGCGTATCAACCTCGAACGTTCGCTGTCAAGCTCGGCGCGGGGAAAATCACCGTTCCGGGCGTGCGCTCGGCGCCGGTCACGCTGCAGTATGACCTCGCAACGGCGAGTGGTGACGGTGCTCCGGTGACGGGCGGTTTCGACGGCAAGGGCAATGCGCTTCCAGCGGAGATGCTGCCCTCCGAGATTACATTCGACGATGTCCAGTTTCATCTCGCCCCCGCGAAGACCGGCGCTCCTAACGCTGTCGCGGCTAAAGGGCAAAGCATCGATCTGCCTTCAGGTCACTTCACTCGCGTGTACGTGCTGGCAGCTTCGATGGACGGTGATCAGCAGGGAGCTTTCAATGTGGGCGGCAAGACAACCGACCTGAATATTGAGGACTGGAGCGGATTTATTGGCCAGTGGGACGACAGGCAGTGGACGGCCAAGGACGTTTCTATTCCAGCGCGGCGCGGGCGACCGGCGCGGACGGAGCACGATGATTATGCGGAAATGACCGGCATCAAACCGGGTTATATTAAACGCGCGAACCTGGCGTGGTACTGCTCGCATCACCACAACACGAAGGGTGAGAACGTGCCTTACGAGTACTCGTACTTGTTCGGCTATGCGATGGAATTGCCCTCGGGCGCTAAGACCATTACGCTCCCGCAGAATGAAAAAATCCGTGTTCTCGGGATATCAGTAGCCGAGGAGAATCCGGAAGTGAAACCGGCGCAGCCGTTGTACGATACGCTGGCGCGATCGGGGGCGGGTGGCAATCGTTGAGCGGCCGCCGCTTGCTTACGCGCGCGGTTCCGAAAGCTTTCGGAATGATTCGGTTTTGACGATGCCTGCGC
>JBAUUG010000214.1:0-6840 GCA_049582585.1 Bryobacteraceae bacterium
ATTCAGGTGACCGTCGTGCTGCAGACGTCCGACGACGATCCCTGATGCGATACCCAGTTCGAATGCGAATCTACCGACGGCAGCGCAAGAAAAAGCGCCCAATCGGCGAAATACTCGGTACTTCGCCTCGGGAATCAACCATTCTTGTGCGAACGCATCGGCCTCCGACTCCTTCTCATCCTGCTCGCGCTCCTCACCCTCCAGGAAGACATCTCGAGTGCCGTGCAGAAGGATATGTCCGGCCTCGTGAAAGAACGTGAACCAAAGGTGGTCATCCGTCTTGTAGCGCAGGCTCAGCTGTATCAATGCCCGCGAGGGCGTCAACCACCTAGTCGCTCCCCATACTCTCGTGCCAGGAAGTTCCGGGACGAATGCTACGCACACGCCTGCTTCATTGCATTCCCGAGTCACCACTGAAGTAAAGTCGTTCGGCAGTTGACGCGTCAACGAACGCACGCGCTCCAGAGCTCTCTTGAATGCATCTGCATCGTATTCGGCAGGCGCCTGATGAACGGTCTCCAGTTCTCCTTTTCTCAGCCATGCCACCACGGCTCCGGGCTCACTCTCAAACGCTGACGAACGCCTGAAGGCCGGACTCTCCGCTCCCCAGACTCCTTGCCAACTACGGGGAGAAGCGACAGCAAAGAAACGAAGCACCTCTTCAAGTTGGCGAGCTCTCTCACGGTGCTCTGGTATCCAGCCCAGTTTCGCCATCGCGCGGTACGGGACTTGATTCAGCCAATCGGCCTGCTTCCCAAACTCGACCGCTTCTTTTGCTCGTGCGAGCGACTCCCGATAGTTTTGTTCCCTTGCAATCCAGAAACCCGCTGGGATTCCAAGCACCCGCTCAAATTGCAGAGCAGTCTCAGGAGTAATTGCGGCCTTACCCTTTACGATCTCGTTGATCGTTTTCTTCGGCCGACCGGTGCGTTCCGCCAACTCTGTTTGAGACATCCCCCGCTCGAGGAGAATCTCTTCCAGCGTCTCGCCCGGTGCCGACACCGCATCCGGAAAATATTGATTTCGAACTCGTTCATTCATGAGTGTCTACCACCCCGACAAGAATCACCGCAGTGACTTGAGTCCAGTCAAGCCCACCGTCCGGCTTCTTCGGAACCGGATTGTGCGCCGGTGCAAACAGCAACCGGTAAGGTCCGTCCAGATCGATCGAGAGTTGACCAGCGCGATCGCCTTTCAATTCGTGACACCGCCCTGGCAAGCTCCGCATCACCTCCAACGTCGGCGCGGCCTTGAGGTCGTCGAGGCGGCGCCGAATCAGCTTCGCTCTTTGCGAATTGTGCTTCCGGACGAGACGCTTGGAGTCGTTCCAGTCCCGCGCATCATCGTCACTAGGAAACTGTATTTCCATCTCGACACAAGTAATATTAACCCAGAGGGTTAATACCTGTCAAGACATGATTTATGAATGGGGTTAATAAGTGCGCAGGAATTCGCCCATGAACGCCGGTCGGCACCAACGATCGACAACCTGCCGCTACGCTAAAGCCGAACCGGGCTATTCGCGCCTGATAGACATCGCCACCACGACGTGCGAAGAACTGCTCTGACCAGATACGTCCTGGAAAGGCGGCCAGTATCCAGTATTGTTTGCGGTTGAGGCATAACCACCGAACACGAAGCCACGAAGCGCTAAATGGGAACTCTGGTGTGGTATCTCTGAACAGCGTATAGACCAGAAACGAAAACTTAGGTGGCAATGTTGTGCGCTGACTTGGGCCCCGTGCACGTCGCTGTGTTCGACGCTGTGTAATCACAGGCCGGCCGTCACAACGGGTAGTCTGTAATCAGGGCATAATAGAACTCGTACGCTGTGCGGTGCTTGTAGCATGTTTGCGCGTCATTGACGACCGTTTGGCGTGCCTGGCCGGTGCGAGCAGGCGCCCCTAGCATTCCATCGAGGTTGCACAGCGTGCTAACGTCGCGTCTGGCGCACCTTTCGGATTCAATACCGTATGGCCACAGAAAAAGCCGAACACGACATCGCGATATCCTTCCTATCTAAGGACCTGAGAACGGCAGAGGCTTTACACGAACGGTTGAGCCAAAATCTGAAAGTTTTTTTCTACCCGAGAAGCCAGGAAGAACTTGCGGGCACCGACGGAATGGTGTCGATGAAACAGCCATTTCTTACGGCGCGTGTCACTGTTGTTCTATATCGCAAGGACTGGGGACTGACACCGTGGACCAGGATTGAACAGACAGCAATTCAGGAAGCATGCCTTGCAAGCGGATGGGGCGGTTTGTTTTTCATCGTCTTGGACCGCAACGATCAGATTCCTACTTGGCTTCCGTCCAATTACGTCCGCTTTAATTGGGAAGACTTTGGTCTCGACGAGGCTGTGGGGGCCATTAAGGCGAGAGCGCTCGAACAGGGAGCCGAGCCGTCGCGACTTACTCCGGCGAAACGCGCAGAGATGTTTGCCGTAGCAGAGGTATATAGAACGGACAAAGCCAATATGAAATCGCCTGCCGGCATCGCGGCGATACAGGCTCAGGTATGCAGAGTATTGGACAGTATCGAGGCGCATTGCGAAGAATCAGACGTGAAGGAGTATTTGAGCAGTTTTCGAAAAGAGAAAGGAGCGCGCTCGGTCATTCTCACCACGAACTATGTTGGCATGATCATCCGCTGGAACCAGCAATACAGCAACATGATCGACGAAAACAGTGCGCTCACGGTCGAGGAATATGACAGTCGCTTGCTCCTGACCAGTGAACTTAGCCGAAGCGTGCAGCCCCGAAGGCCACAACAACTGCGGCAAACAAAGTACAAGCCGGATCTCTCCCCCATTCGCGAGTATGGATGGAAGGAGGACGGATCGAGTACATTTGTTTCCTCCGATGCCCTTGCTGAACGATGCGTGATCCAATTCATAGACCTGGTGGATCGTCAGGCCAGAGGAGAGGTAGGGTATCGCCTTCGCTTTTGAAAGCCCGAATCCAAGAAGCGCAGAAGCGTTCTCGATTCTGAGCGAGTCCTCGGCCATTCGGAAAGTGTCGGCCAGATACGTACCGGGAAGTCTTAGGTCAGTATCAGGAGCGATTCGGCAGGATACACCTGCGGAGGTGGAGTCGGGTCACTTTGCCGAATCGCTTTTGATACTGGGACTTGAAGAAGTCGGCTTGTCGACTGCAATCCGTTCCACCTGACCGTACAACGCCCCATGCTTCCCTCTCATACCAAGCCCCTCTAGCTACAGGCATTCCGGCCTCTCCGAGCAATTCCCAGCGAAACCGCCGCATCTGCCCCGCAACCAACGCCCCCCGTTCGTTCACGCCCCATCAAAATATTTCCCGACCCTTTCCTTCCATCACCTTCCACCCAAAATCCGCCCCACTCCCTCTTGCCCGCTTGCTCCGCCATGCTACTCTCCAACCGGGCAAGCCCGACCCCGCCATCTCTCGCCCATTTTCTTTTCCGGAGACACACCGCATGACACCTCGCCAAGCTCGAACCGAACGCCGCGCCGCCGAGCGCAAAATCAAGAAAGCCGAAATCAAGCGCAACAAGGCCGGCGCCTTCCTACCGGACGATGCCGAGCTGGTTCCTCCCGGCTACAAGCTCGAACAGGAATTCTCAGCCGAGCTCATGGCCGAAGCCAACGCCGCCCGCGAGCGCGTCCGCCGCAACCCGGCAGCAGCGCGCGCTGAAACCAACCGGCTCAATTCCCAGCACTCCACCGGCCCACGCACCCCGCAAGGCAAGGTGACTTCGTCTGGTAATTCTCTGAAGCACGGCCTCGCCTCGGGCGAAATCGTCATCCCCGGCGAAGATCCCGCCGCCTTCAACGCCCTCCTGCACGGCCTCGTGGAAGAACATCGGCCCGCAAGCCCCACGGAAGAGCTCCTCGTGAACGAAATGGCGCAATCCTACTGGCTCACCCAACGCGCTCTCCGCTTCCAAAATGAATGTTTCACCGAAAACGGCGTCGACGAAAAGCGTCTCGCGTTATTCCTGCGCTATCAAACCACTCATGATCGCGCCTTCCACAAAGCTCTGAATACATTGATGAAGCTGAGAAAAGAGCGCTCTCGTGGCTTCGTTTCGCAACGCTCCGCCCGCTCGCCCGAGTTCGTTCGGCAAAATGACCCCGCGTCACCGAAAATTGGCTTCGTTTCGCAAAACAACAGGAATTTCACCAATCCCGAAAAATCGCACCCCGAAGAAACGGAGGAATCAACCGCCGAAGCCGCCTGAAACCGTGCTTCCGAACCTCTGCAAGCGGCGGTAGACACACATTGCCGATTCTGAGCCGCGCACGTGAGCAAGCGGTTTCCGGAGTTTTTCAACAAGCTCCTAAATTCCCTCCGAGCCTATTTGCCTCTCCCCGGCGAGCGCGCAAGCAGCGATTCAATCAGCGAAAACACATCCTGCGCGACAATTTTGTTCCCTTCACCGCTCGGATGAATGCCATCCGGCTGCATCATCCCCGGCGTTTGATAAACATGCAGCAGCAAGAACGGAATCAGCTTCACGTGATAATGCTTTGCTAAATCGGGAAACATCGCGGTGAACGACTTCACATACTCGGGACCGTAGTTCGGCGGCAAAGTGATGCCCAGCAGCACTAACGGAACGTTCGCCTGCTTCAGGAGAACGATCATCTCTTCCAGGTTTTTTCGTGTCGCATCCACCGGCAGCCCGCGCAGCCCGTCATTTCCGCCGAATTCTAAAACCACCAGCGCTGGATGCTCCCCAACCACGTTGTCAATGCGTGCCAGTCCGTCCGTCGTGGTATCCCCGCTCACGCCTTGGTTGTCGACGCGATAGCGGTACCCGTTCTGATCGAGAAGATCCTGTAGATCATCCGGATAACTTCTGCCCGCTACTCCGGCTGTCAAACTATCGCCGAATGTCACGATCACCGGGCGCTTATCTTGATTAGCCGATTGGGATGACGAACTTGGCGCGGAGCTGGAAGTGGAGCTGGGTTTGGAACGTGTTCCGCTGGCAGTACGTTCATCTTTAATAGGAGTCGCCGAATCGCGGCTGCACGCCGCGAGCAGCAGGCTCGAAGTCAAACAAGCTGCAACAATGAGAACGAACCGCCTTTGATCCACATCCTAAGATTGACATGATATTCTCCGCAGTTCAGACCGGCGTGATACAGACGGACGTAATAGACGTGCGCCGGCTCTCGAAAACCATTGAGAATCCGCCGAATCGCGTCGAGATCCTTCAAGACCTTACATTCTCAGTCCCTCGCGGTCAGTTCCTCGCCATCATGGGCGCTTCCGGCAGCGGCAAGAGCACCCTGCTCGGCCTGCTGGCCGGTCTCGACACCGTCACTTCGGGCAGCATCGTCCTCGATGGAACCGACATTACGAATTTAGGAGAAGACGCTCTGGCCCGCCTCCGCGGCCGCAAGATTGGCTTTGTTTTTCAGTCCTACCAATTGGTCCCCACTCTCACCGCGGAAGAGAACATCCTCCTCCCAGCCGAGTTGAGCGGTTACAAAGATCATCCCCGGCGGCGCGCGAAGGAGCTTCTCGAGCGCGTCGGCTTAAGCAATCGTGCCCACCACTACCCCGTTCAGCTTTCCGGAGGCGAGCAGCAGCGCGTGGCCCTCGCGCGCGCATTCATAACCCAGCCGCCCATCCTGATGGCCGATGAGCCCACGGGAAATCTCGACAGCGCGAATGGGCAGCACGTCCTCGACCTGTTGATCCAGCTCAATCGTGAAGAAAAGACAACGCTGCTTCTGGTCACGCACGATCGCAATCTAGCTCAATACTCTGACCGGACCATCACTCTTCATGACGGCCGCGTCCTCAGCGATGAATACGCTGCCCGCACCGTGGAAGTGTTGTGATGTTCGCCGGAACTGCGGCAAAAATCGCTTGGCGCGACCTGCATGCCGCCCCCGCGAAATTCCTGTTCGTCATCCTCGCGGTAGCTGTTGGAGTGGCTGCCTTAAGCGGCGTAAAAGGTTTTGGCTACGCATTCAAAGGCATGCTGCTGCGGAATGCCAAGCAGCTGATCGCTGCCGATGTGCAACTGCAAACCTGGAATTTCCCCACTCCCGAACAGGATCAAGAAATCCAGAAGATCGCGAATCGGTACGGTTCATTGACCCGCGTCACCGAAACCATTTCCATGGCCGCATCGAATCACACGCGCATACCCCAGATGGTTTCCGTCAAGGGAGTCGATCCCGCCGTCTATCCGTTCTACGGCTCTTTGAACCTCGCTCCCGCCCGTCCGTTAATCGATTTCTTGAAGGACGATTCATCTGTATTGGTCACGCCCGAGTTGCTCATCCGCATGAAGGTAGCCCCAGGCGACGCTATCAACCTCGGGGGCAAGGATTTCCGAATTGTAGGAACGCTGAATGGTGAGCCGGACAGATTAGCTTCCGGATTCGGCCCAGGCATGCGAGTTCTGATGAGCCGCTCCGCCCTCGATCGCACCGGGCTCATTCAGTTCGGCAGCCGCGCCGCCGAGCGCTTTCTATTTAAGCTGAAGCCCAACGTGAATCTCGATGCCATGAAATCGCAGCTGAATTCCGTCATCCACCGCGGCTTCATTAGCGATTGCCGCGAAGGCAGCCCTATCGTGGGGAAAGCGATCGATAACACCACCACCTTCTTAAGTCTCATCAGCCTCATTGCCTTAATCGTCGGGGCGCTTGGCGTCGCCATGGCCATGTACTCGCATCTGCAGCAACGCATGGATACCATCGCCGTGATAAAAGCCGTGGGCGGACGAGCCCGCCAGGTGATGCAGATCTATCTGATTCAGACCCTTTGGCTCGGGATCGCGGGCGGCTTCATCGGGATCGCCGTCGGAGCGCTCGTCCAAAAGTCGTTCCCTTGGCT
>JBAUUG010000215.1:0-31603 GCA_049582585.1 Bryobacteraceae bacterium
GCAACCCGAGCTTCCCATCTCCCAGCACCGCGACCTCTGTGCCCGCCGAGACATCTATTTGATCGAGGATCTCGCAGGCGGCAGCAAGCGGCTCGATAAAAACCGCCTGCTCCGCTGGAATCTCTTCCGGAACAATGTGCAAATTGCATTCAGGGAGCGTGAGATATTCAGCAAACGCGCCAGGGTGCTTCACAATACCCAATACGCTGCGGCTCGGGCAATGGCGGCTGAGTCCCACGGCGCAGAACTCGCAGCGCCCGCAGGCGAGATTGATCTCTCCCGCAACGCGCCTCCCAATCAGAGATGAACTGTCGGCTTCAACAACTTCGCCCACGAATTCATGTCCGGGAGTTCCGCTGAAACTGTAATAACCCCGCTGCAGTTCCAGATCGGTGTTGCAGATACCCGCGATCAGCATCCGAATCAATGCAAATCCGGGCGGGCGCTCAGGGCCAGCCGACTCGCGAACGGAAACGTGTCCGGATTCCAAATGAACGGCGATCACGACCGTCCGGAATTAAATGCGCATTTGCCCGCAAAGGCGGACTTCACCAGCGGTTCTTGCTTCCGCCAAAATCACGCTGACGGCCACCGCCGCCGCCACCACCGCCTTGAGAGCGCTCGCGCCGCTCCGGTGGCCGGGCTTCATTTACGACTAGAGCGCGGCCCATCAGCGCCCGCCCATTGCAGGCTTGCACCGCCTGGGTGGCTGCCGCGTCGTCATTTATCTCGACAAATCCAAATCCCCTGGCCTCACCGCTGAAACGATCACGCAGGATGTTCACGCTGTCCACGTGGACGCCGGCCTCGTCAAAAAACGCCTGTAAATCGGCTTCGGTAGCCTTGTAGGGCAAGTTCCCTACGAAAAGCTTGGTCACTTAATCTATCTCCTAACTGTCCATGGTCCCACAAACCGTGTCAGCGCGGAGTGATCAACCCTCCGAGCTTATCCTGCTCGCTTGTCGCCTCCCGCCGGAATCGCGTGGCATAAGCTTCCAGATACTTGAGACCCGATCCTGTGTTGAAAACCACGATCCGTTCTCGGTGGGCCAGGAAACCGCTCTTCAGCAAACGCTTGACAGCCGCGACGCAAGCTCCCCCTTCCGGAGCCGCAAAAATTCCTTCCCGCTGCGCCAGCAGCATCCCGCCATCCATCATCTCCTCGTCTGAAACGGAGATCGCTGTTCCGCCGCTTTCCCTAACCGCCCTTAACACCAGAAAATCCCCCAGCGCCTTAGGCACCCGCAACCCGCTTGCGGCCGTCCAAGCATCGTCCCAGAATTCACTCACCTCCGCGCCTTGCTCGAATGCGCGAGTGATCGGCTGGCAACCCTCTGCCTGGACCGCGATCATTTTGGGCCGCTCACTGCCGATCCAGCCTAGCTCCTCCATCTCGCCGAACGCTTTCCACATGCCGATCAGCCCGACGCCGCCCCCGCAGGGATAGAGAACCGCATCCGGAACCCGCCATCCAAGCTGTTCCGCAACTTCATAACCCATCGTCTTCTTGCCTTCGACGCGATAAGGCTCTCTCAGAGTGCTGAGATCGAACCACTCCTCGCGCTCTTTGCGTTCACTGACAAGCTTGGCGCAGTCGCTGATCAGGCCGTCCACTAACGTTACCTTCGCGCCGAATGACTTGCATTCAATGAAGTTGGCCTGCGGAACATCCGTCGGCATGAAGATATGCGCCTCCAGGCCCGCTGCCGCTGCATACGCCGCCGCGGCGCTCCCCGCATTTCCAGCCGATGGAATCGCCACTTTGCGCGCCCCCAGCTTTTTCGCCATCGTCACCGCGCACGAAAGACCCCGAGCTTTGAATGAACCGGTCGGATTCCGGCCTTCGTCTTTGATCCACAGATTCTGTGCGCCCACCTCACATGCCAACCGGTCGGCGCGGATTAAAGGCGTCCATCCTTCCGCCAGGCTCACTGCTTCCCGATCGTCGGCGGGCAGGACGGGCGAATAGCGCCACATGCTGCCCACCGCTCGCTCGAGATCGTCTTTGCGCCAGTTTTCTCGAATTGCTGGTAAATCGTATTGCGCCAACAAGGGAGCGCCGCATGCGCACACGTTTACAAGTTGATCCGGCGGGAACAGCTTTCCACAGCGGCTGCATCTCAGGTGCGTGGCTTTTCCCATGTCTGCTCATGGTAAACCCCAGCGCTCCAGGAATTTTTGCGGTGGTAAATCGCTCGCGATTGTGCAAAAATACGGTTTAAACCACAAGTTGAAGGAGCACACGTGCAGTATCCCCTTAGCCGGGACGAACACGCTGCTATGGCCCGATATCTTTCGGGGATCCGGAAGCAGTTGCAAGATGTTTCGGACCTGTTTACAGCACGCTACGGAAAAAACAGCAGCATTGCCGAACTTGCGGTTAAGACGCTTGTTTCATCGATGTCGCTGGAGCACGAGCTGACGCTCCTCGATACCGAAAAAGAGCCGGCTGCGGACTCAACTCTAAAGAACTTCAGTGCGTCAGCCTATTAGGCGCTTCTTGATGCGTTATCTCCCATTTGCGATCCTGACGCTCTCCTGCGTGACCGTGTTTCCCTGCTTCGGCAAGGAGGCCGTCTATCTCCGCACCGGGTTCCGGTTGGAAGTCGATTCTCATACCCGGCAGGATCAAAAATTCGTCCTCGCCACGGGCAGCGGCACGTTGGAGCTTCCAGTCGCCGACGTGGACCGCATCGAGGTTCTTCCCGATATACCGGACCAAGCGGTTGCCGCCATCCCGGCCGCGGTTCCCGATCAACAACCGGAAGAGCTGCTAACCAAAGCCGCCAAGGACCTGGATCTCCCTCCGGAATTCGTTCGTAGCGTAGCTAAGGTGGAGTCAGGTTTCCGGCAAGGCGCCGTTTCGCGAAAGGGCGCTCTCGGCTTAATGCAGCTTATGCCCTCGACCGCAGCCGAGCTTGGTGTTAATCCAAAGCACGCGCAAGAAAACGCGCGGGGTGGCGCAAAATATCTGCGAGATCTGCTGGTACGCTATCGTGGCGATTCTGCCCTGGCGCTTGCGGCATACAACGCCGGGCCGGGCGCCGTATCGAAGTTCCATGGCGTGCCGCCCTATTCGGAAACCCGGCACTACGTGCTGCAGGTTTTGCGTGAGTACGAGCGTCAGAAGTCGTCGGCTAAAACCGTTTCGGCGGCGGAAATCGCGACGGCTAATAAGCCCATCTCCACAAATTAATCCCGGCCGTGTAGCCCGCCCCCACCGCGGCAAACAGCACCAGATCCCCTTTCTTCAACCGGCCTTGCGATATTGCATCGCGGGTGGCTAGTGGAATAGTTGCCGCCGTGGTGTTGCCGTATTCATCCAGATTGATGACCACGTTCTCCTCAGGCAAGCCCAAACGTTCCGCCGTAGCGGTGATGATTCGCTTGTTAGCCTGATGCGGAATCATAAGCTTT
Organism: Bryobacteraceae bacterium; assembly: GCA_049582585.1. Classification (GTDB taxonomy): domain Bacteria; phylum Acidobacteriota; class Terriglobia; order Bryobacterales; family Bryobacteraceae; genus Bog-105. The sequence continues at coordinate 3,418 of JBAUUG010000215.1, forward strand.
ACATCCGATGGCGATAAGCCATGCTTCGACAGCAGAGCGTCGCAAAGCTCATACATCTTGCGTACCGCAAACTTAAATACCTGCTGGCCCTCTTGCTTCACGTAGTGCAGCCTCCGAGCGACAGTTTCTTCGCTCGCCGGCAGACGGCTGCCGCCCGCAGGCATTTTGAGAAACGGGCCGCCCGACCCATCAATTTCGTTCAAGTGACCAATAAATCCCTCGTCCGGCTCCTGCGAGGGTTCAATCAAAAACGCTCCCGCGCCGTCCCCAAACAAGATGCAGGTCGATCGGTCCGTATAGTCCAGAATTCTTGACATCGTATCGGCGCCGATAACCAGCACCTTCCCATGCGTTCCGGCGGAGACCAGATGGGCGGCTACTGTCAGCCCGTACACAAACCCGGAGCACGCTGCAACTAAATCGAAGCCCCAAGCGTGCCTCGCGCCAAGCTGATCTTGCACCAGGCAGGCGGTTGATGGAAACAGCATGTCCGGAGTCACCGTGCACACGATAATCGCGTCCAGCTCGGCCGCTTCTATTCCCCTGTCCTCGAGGAGAACTCTCGCCGCCGAGACCGCCATATCGGAGGTCGCGATGTCCTTCTCTGCTATGTGCCGTCGACGAATGCCCGTGCGTTCGACAATCCACTTATCGTTCGTCTCAACCATCCGCGACAGGTCGTCGTTGGTTAGAACGGCGGGCGGCGCGAAGCAGCCGACGGCGCTTATCTTTGCTGCAGGCAAGAGCACCTTCTTTCCGGGTTGTGCATGTGCTGAACCGCTCCACTTCGCTTCGAAATGGACCTGAATCACCATGGTACATTTGGGGGAAATGCGAGTCGAGACTGCTCTGTTTTTCGAGCCGCTCGAGCAGATTTACGCGCGTGTCTTTGGGACGGTGAAGCCGCGCACTCCGCTCCCACTCATTACCATCGCGTTTCGGAAATATGCGAACGCAAATAGCCGGATCAGACTCGACGGCAACCATCTCAGAGTAGACATTAGCGATTTACTGGAACCCGCCCCTGCCCCCGTTCAAGAGGCGCTGGCCTTCATCCTCATCGCCAAGCTGTTTCGCAAGGCGCCGGATCCGGCGATTCTTACGCGCTACCGGCGCTATTTGAACCGGGCCGATATCCGACACGCCCTGCATCGTCTCAAACAGGAGCGTGGACGAAAGGCGTTCCGGCATTCGAAGGGGACAGTCTATAACCTTTGCGAGATTTTCGAAGAACTCAATCTCAAATACTTCCACGGACTGATGGCGCGGCCGCAACTCGGCTGGAGCCTTCGCCCTTCACGCTCAACGCTCGGTCATTACGATCCTTCGCACAATATTATCGTTCTGACAAGTCTCCTGGATTCCGCGATGGCGTCGGACGTATTAGTGAAGTTCGTCATGTTTCACGAGATGCTGCATCTAAGGCATCCCACCCAGCACAGAGGCGCGCGCCGCTGTGTCCATACTCCAGATTTCAAAGCAGCCGAGCAACAATTTGAAGATTTCGAGAAGGCAAAACAGGAGCTGAAACACTTTGTTGAAGCTGAGGGGCGGTCCCACTGGACCGGGGCGGCCCGCTGAGCGCTAGGAAAGCTGCGCTGAAGAGATTAAGCTCAACTGCCCGCTCATCTCCTCCAGCCTGGAGATCACTGTATGAACCGCTAACGATCCGAATCCCAAACAACACAACAAGTAGCTCGCCTCGACTTGCATCACCGCCGCCGAAAACCGCAGCTTCAACCAGATCAGGCGCGCTACAAGATGTGACTGATCTTCATCGGAATGAGCCAAAAGGAAACGCGCAGTCCCATGGAGCCGATTGAAATCCAGAATCAGGCGATTCAGATACTGGCGAAAAATCCTGAGCCGTTCCCTTCGCAGCTTTCTCTGGAGTGAAAAATCGAATCCGGGCTGGCGCGAAAGGAATGCGAAATCTTCACGCGCAAGAAGACCCTGCATCGGGTAATAAGAAGCCGCGGAGAAGTTCGCCAGCCATTCCGGAGTTATCTCCGCGATCTTGCACTTCCGGTAAAGCTTAAAGACGATCGGCGCTACAAAGCAAAAGGCTAGAACGAACAACGACAGCGGCGCGAGTACCAAGGCAGGCATCAAGTGTATAGCCGTGACTATAAGGTACAGGAATAGTGCGGTGATTTCAAGTAGCTGAGCGCTTTTTTTTTGGAATCGCTCATTTTTCCTAAACGACCGTCAAATCCGAGAAAAGCCTCGGAATTCCGTTAGGCCCATTCTCTTCTATCTTCTTGCTGCCCGAAGTAGGGCGACATTCATCGCTTCGAGTTGTCCAATTAATCGCTTCTGGTCGCCGGTATGCCAGCCGTGGCCGATTCTGACCGATCGGCGCTCCCCTTCGGCGGTAATGAAAATTGCCCAGTAGGCGTAACAGGCAGTTGGAACCATCACAATGGCATTGCTGATTGCTCGAGAAATCTCATGGGACCATACGCTTTGAGCTAATAAAAGCGCCGTAATAGCAGCAAAGTACACGATGAATCCAACGCTGAAAACAGCCAGATTTCTGGGCATCTGAACAGGAAACCACAGTATGAATGAGAGCATCGAGACCAGCACAAGGAGCGCCACGCTGGAGATCACGCGCTCCAGCACCAGAACCACGCTTACTACCGCGTAAATGCTGTCTGCATGCCCCGGAACTGCCCATGCCGCATACTCCGGCTTTGCGGTTAAAACCGCCACTATGAGCGCAGCCAGAAATGTCGCGTTCAGGAGCTTCCGTGAGAATCGTAGAATTCCAGGGAGATTCGCGAGAATGGCATCTAGAAGCGCATAGACAATCCAGAGCGACAAAATCCAGGATATGAACTCTAACCCGATCCACGTGATACGGTAATCGATTCGCGGATCGTGTAGAAGTCTCTCCACTAGAGTGATAAGCGAGGCCAGGAGATCGAACAGCAGAAACGCGCAGAAAACGCGATAAACGCTGTGGAGCCGCAGCATGAGCAGCCTAATAATTAGTAGAATCGCGAGAGCGGCATTGCCCGCTTGCGCGATATGGCTCCAATTCATTTGCTGCTCTTCGGCTGTTTCGAATGGTAATGCAAAACATTACCGAGAGCAACTATTTGCCGCGCCTACTATTGAATTATTGAGCGCGACGCCACTTCTTAGGCGATACTTGGCGGATAGGGCGAGTTGGGGTCTGGCTCTGGCGGATGCGCTGCCATCCTCGCTGGTGGATACGGTGAGTTCGGGTCCGGTTCCGGCGGATGCGTTGCGATACTCGCTGGTGGATACGGTGAGTTTGGGTCCGGCTCCGGCGGATGGAAGGCTCGCGCCATCATGCTTCCGGCCAACCCGAGCGTCAGTAAAGAGATGGATATTAGTCGTTTCATAAGGTAAATTCTCGTTTTCGTTTCTTTGTATTTGGAAATACTATTAGCCATACGGTAGCGTAAGGCGGTATACTACGCCAATCTTACTAGAAGTTTTTCCAGCCGTGGAACGTGCTTAGTCCTGGAGGTACTGCGTACTTGTCCGCCCGTTTTATATGTGTATGATTGGATTTACCGCTAAATGCTAGCACCGAAAGTGAGCACCGGACGACCCAGGGTCTCAGAGGAAACTTGGCGAAGCGAAGTGTCCCATATAGCCACTTCTTACGGGCGGCTGGTGTACTTGGCTGGACTTCGCAACGCGGATACCGGCAGATACGAGCATTATGGGTTATCGGGCTACTCCGATCGCGACGCAAATCGAGCTCTGAAACAAGTTCACGAAGCCATATTCAAGGAGTGGGTCACCTATCCTTTAGAACGAAAGAAGACGGATATAGAGATCTACATTGCCGGGATTGACGGGATTGACAGAGCTGAGCTGATTGACGCATGGCTGCGCCTCACCCCATATAAGAATCTCGTCCCGGCTTCCATCCAAGGACCTGAGCGCCAGAAACATATCTCCGATTTTGAAGCGATCCTGGGGCTGCTTAAGAACGTGTACGGCGTCGCCTCTCCAGATTGAAGCGCATAGCTACTCCCACCACCTGACCGATGAGCTCGGCCTCTCCCGGAAACCTGAAAACCTCGGGTGCTATATGGGAAGACGAGTGCGGCTGCACGATTAGTAATCCGCCCGTCTCAGTGCACCAGGCGCACCGGTAGCCATTTCGGTGCTCAATGAAGTAGATCGGCCTCTCGTACTCGTGGACCCACCCTGCGTCCGAGATGCGCCGTCTGTTTTCATCAATCTGGATAAATGAACCCGGAGCGATAATCGGATACATTGACCAATCATTGGCCCCGATAAATCCGTACCGTTGATTTTTTAAATCCAATGAATTAAGCAGGATCAGCGGCAACTTTCCCCACCGCTTTATGTGTCCCGTCAGGTAAGAAGTTTGCTCGATATCAAAAGTACGGTCTAGTTCCGCGGGGAAATCCACCTCGGCTCCCGCGGGAACTTGAAAATCGACCGGGTGCGTTCTATCCAGCGCCACTGCGGCGGAATCTTGAATTAGCTGCTGTAAAGAAATTCCATACCATCGCAGCGCGAGAGTGAAATCGAGGCTATAGACCGCGCAAAGGGAGTACAGGCGATAAACAGAAGGCAGCGTGCCTTTATTTTCTATATCGGATAGACGGCTTAGCCCGATCGTAAACTCATGGCGGCCGCGCTGGTTCGCGATCTTTTCGCTCGCTTCGGCTACATCGCGGTATGTTAGGCCAAGGCGTTCTCTCGCGCGACGCAATTTTTGACCTGGTTCCTGCATCCATGACCCCGCAAGCGCTACCAACACTCCTCGCTTACAAATTCCAGCCCGCAGGCGTGCTGTTCTGTTTTCAGAACAAACGCGGCGGGGTGCCTGTCAGGGTCTCTAGTCTGTCACGTTCTGAGCGCCCTGAAAGCACCTATAGTACTAGGGGTACTGTACTGAAATTAATCTCAAGTACTATATGAAAGCGCGGAATACGCAAAAATCAGCGGCATTTCAGGGCGAAGAGGGAGCATTTAGCTACTCTGCAGCTCTCAAGCTGCTGGGGCCCAGGGCGAAGACCGTACCCTGCCCCTCATTTAAAGAAGTTTTCGAGCGGCTCGCTTCAGGCTCCGTCACTCACGCCGTTGTCCCAATCGAAAACACCTTGCATGGAAGTGTCCATGAAAACTATGATCACCTTCTGCAATACGATTTCACGATTTCAGGGGAAACCAGCGTTCGCATTTCACACCACTTGATAGCCATGCCCGGCGTCAGTCTGCATTCTGTTCGGCGCGCATATTCGCATCCTGTTGCTCTAAATCAGTGCCGAAGCTTCTTCGAAGCCCATACCCAAATTGAGCCTATGCCCTTCTATGACACCGCCGGAAGCGTGAAAATGCTTCAGCAGCAAAACCCGCCCGGAGCCGCTGCTGTAGCTTCTCAAGGGGCCGCCGAGATATATGGCGGGAAAATCCTAAAGCGGAACATCGAAGACGATCGGCAAAATTTCACGCGATTCTTCCTGCTTTCAGAACAGCCCAGTCCGGTTCGTAGCGCGAATGGCGCCTGGAAAACATCCTTGGTCTTCTCGACCCCCAATACTCCCGGGGCGCTTTTCAGAGCTATGGCGTGTTTTGCGTTGCGCGACCTGAATCTAACCAAGATGGAGTCACGCCCTTTGAGAGGGAAGCCCTGGGAATATCTCTTTTACCTGGATGTACTCGGAAGTAAAGACGACAAGCCGATGCGCAACGCTATCGCCCATTTGAGCGAAACAACACAATTCGTGAAAACTCTCGGAAGCTATCGCCCCACCCTGTAGGGTCGCCGAATCCTCTGCTAAATGTCGTAATACAGCGCGAACTCGTACGGATGCGGCCGCAGGCGAACCGCTTCCGCCTCGGATTTCCGCTTGTATGAGATGAACGTCTCGAGCAACTCTTCCGAGAACACGTCCCCTTTCGTCAGAAAACCGTGGTCCTCCTCCAGGCAAGTAAGCGCCTCGTCAAGCGTACCGGGCATGGACGGCACTTTCTTCATTTCTTCCGGCGAAAGATCGTAGATGTCCTTATCCAGCGGCTCGCCGGGATCCATCTTGTTGATAATCCCGTCAAGACCCGCCATCATCATCGCGGCGAACGCCAAATAAGGATTGGATGCCGGATCCGGCGGCCGGAATTCCACTCGCTTCGACTTCGGACTGTTCGAATACATCGGTATACGCACCGCAGCCGAACGATTGCGCCGCGAATACGCCAGATTAACTGGAGCTTCGTAGCCCGGAACCAAGCGCTTGTAACTATTGGTTGTCGGCGCGATTATCGCCGAAAGTGCTCGCGCATGACGCAACAGGCCGCCTATGTACCACAATGCCATCTGACTCAATCCCGCGTAGTTGTCACCGGAAAATTGCGGATTGCCCCCGGCCCACAGACTTTGGTGGGTATGCATACCACTGCCGTTATCCCCAAACAGCGGCTTCGGCATGAAGGTCACTGTCTTGCCGTACTGATAAGCCACATTGCGCACGATGTATTTGTAAAGCATCATGTTGTCGGCTGACTTCACCAGCGTGTCAAAGCGTTGGTCAATCTCGCACTGGCCGCCGGTCGCGACTTCGTGGTGATGGCACTCGATCTGTAGCCCGCACTCGATCATGGTGGCCACCATCTCGCTGCGTAAATCTTGATAATGATCGGTGGGTGGGACCGGGAAATAACCCTCTTTGTAGCGCGGACGGTAGCCCAGATTATTGAGCTCCCGCCCCGAGTTCCACCGGCCCTCCTCCGCATCGATGAAATAGAACCCGCTGTGCTGGTTCTGATCGAAGCGGATATTGTCAAAAATGAAGAACTCAGCCTCGGCGCCGAAGTACGCGGTATCCGCAATGCCGCTGTTCTTCAGGTACATCTCAGCTTTCTTAGCGATCCAGCGGGGATCCCGGTCGTAGTGCTGGCGCGTGATCGGATCGACAATATCGCCCAGCATCACCATCGTGCGAGTCTCCGCGAACGGATCCATGAAAGCCGACGCGGGATCGGGGATGATGAGCATATCGCTCTCGTTGATCGCCGCCCAGCCTCGAATGCTTGAGCCATCTATCCCGAAACCGTCTTCAAAAGATCCCTCGTCGAGCATGTTGATCGGATAAGAGATATGCTGGCTCAGGCCCGGAATATCGGTAAAACGCAGATCTATCTGCCGAGCATCGTTCTTTTTGGCGTACTCAAGAGCTTCTTGTGCGTTCATTGATTCTCCTGTAACTCTATTTAGATGTGGGGATTGGCGGCGACAGGGACGCCGAGTTTCCCCCGGCAACTCGCTAGGATAGCGCATTTGGGACCCGGCGATGATCGAAACTGAAGATACGGATGATAGAAAAGACAAATGCCTTCGCCGGGCAGATGACCCTCTCGCTCGAATTGGAGCGTCGCATATATCAGGTGAGCGAGCTAAACGCTGCGATTCAAACGGCATTCGAAGCGCAGTTTCGATCCATCTGGGTAGCGGGCGAGATCTCCGACTGCCGAGTAGCCGCGAGCGGCCATTGTTACTTCTATCTGAAAGACGATCAAAGTCAAATTAAGTGCGTTCTCTTCAAAGGCGCGGCTAGATACGCGCGGTTCAAGCCTCAGGAAGGTCTCGCTGTAATAGCTCGAGGAAACCTTGAGGTATACGAAACGCGAGGCGAGTATCAGCTCATTGTAGAGGTGCTGGAACCCAGGGGCGCGGGCGCGTTGCAGCTGGCCTTCGAGCAGTTGAAGAAAAAGCTAGCCGCCGAAGGATTGTTCGATCTCTCGAGAAAGCGCCCGCTGCCGAGACTGCCGCAACGCATCGGCGTAGTCACTTCTCCGGCGGGGGCGGTAATCCAAGACATCCTCCATGTCCTCCAGCGCCGTTTCCCGGGTCTCCACATCCGGCTCTTTCCAGCACAAGTGCAGGGCGAAGGTTCCGTGGAGCAGGTTTGTCAGGCGCTCAGCTATTTCAGCAATTCTGGCTGGGCGGAAGCTATCATTCTGGCGCGCGGCGGTGGATCGATCGAAGATTTATGGACTTTCAACGAGGAGCGCGTCGCGAGAGCAATCGCGCAGTCGAAGACGCCGGTCATCTCGGCTATCGGCCATGAGACTGACTTCACGATCGCGGATTTCGTCGCCGACTACCGCGCTCCCACTCCATCGGCTGCAGCGGAAATCGTCATCTGCACCCGAGAAAGTTTGCTGGAACAGATCGCGGCCTGCCGGGTGAAAGCGCTTCAAGCCGTACGTTATCATCTGCTTGTCTGTGGCCGCAAGCTGCATCAGCGGGGAACGGAGCGTGCCGCGACGTTAGTTCAGCGGACGCTTGCCAGGCGAGCCCAGCGAATCGATGACCTCGATCATCAACTCCGCTACCTCGAACAAAGGGCTCTCGATCTCCAACGCAAGCGATTTGCTGATCTGGGACGGCGTTTGCGGGCAACTGACCTGCGCTTGCGCCTCGCAAATACGCGCCATCGCCACGAGTTGGCCGCTCAACGGCTTATTAAGGCTCTCCAGGCGCGGATATCAGTCTCTAGACGCGGATATGAAGGTTCGCAGGCTCATCTGAACCAGCTCAGCCCGTTAGCCGTCCTGGAGCGCGGATATGCTATCGTTCAGGATCGTCAAGAGCGAGTCATACGATCCGCAACCGAAGTCTCAGCCGGGGACCAACTGCTAATCCGGTTGCATCGTGGCGAGATCGAGAGCACGGTAGATCATGCCGGCGAAAAATAGACCGGCCATTTGCCTGCTGAGCGGAGGCCTCGATTCGAGCACCTGCCTCGCAATTGCCCGCAACCAGGGGTTCGAATGCTACTGCCTTTCTTTCGACTATGGCCAGCGCCATCAAATAGAACTGTCGGCCGCAAGGCGCGTCGCGCATCAGTTGGGCGCAGCCGGGCATCGAACCGTCAAGATTGACCTGCGCGCCTTCGGAGGCTCCGCGCTGACGAGCGAGATCGAGGTGCCAAAAGACCGCAGCGGCGCTGAGATGGTCAACCAAATCCCTGTCACGTATGTACCGGCGCGCAACACCATTTTCCTTTCGTTCGCGCTGGCCTACGCAGAGGTCACCGGCGCGTCGGATATTTTTATCGGGGTAAACGCGATCGACTACTCCGGATACCCGGATTGCCGCCCCGAGTTCATTCACGCCTTCGAGCAACTGGCAAATCTGGCGACCAAGGCGGCTGTAGAAGGTACCATTAAAATCGTCATACACACGCCGCTGATAAGAATGAGTAAGGCGGATATTGTGCGCACTGCAACTCGACTCGGAGTGGACCTCAGCGTAACCCACAGCTGCTACGATCCGGGCGAGAATGGCGGGCCATGCCAAAAATGTGACTCCTGCGTCTTGCGGCGCCGAGGATTTGAAGAAGCGGGAATACCAGACCCGCTGGAGCAACTTAGCTGACGTGAAAATCGCTGAAATTTTCTATTCCCTTCAAGGCGAGGGATCGCTCGTAGGAGTGCCTTCCGCTTTCGTGAGGACTTCCGGTTGCAATCTGCGCTGCACATGGTGCGATACGCCCTACACGTCATGGCATCCGGCAGGGGCCGATCTGTCCATTCAGGAAATTGCGGAGAAAGTCGCGGGATTCGGAGCCTCTCACGTAGTGGTCACTGGGGGCGAGCCGATGATCGCGCCTGAGATTGTAGATCTGACGCGAATGTTTCATGCCGCCAAATTCCACATAACCATTGAAACTGCTGGAACCGTCTTCATGCCCGTACATTGCGACCTGATGAGCATCAGTCCGAAGCTCTCGAATTCGACGCCCCGCGAACGCGACCGCGGCAGATGGGCAGCTCAGCACGACCGGTCGCGTTATCGACCCGATGTTCTCAAGCAACTCATGTCGGATTACGACTACCAGCTGAAATTCGTCGTCTCATCTCCAGCGGATTTGAACGAAATCGCGGCGCTTCGCAAAGAGCTGAGTGCGCCCCCTTCCCGCATTGTCCTTATGTCGGAAGGAACAGATGCCGAACTCCTTCGCCAACGAGGGATGTGGCTTGCTGAGCTGTGTAAGACGGAAGGCTATCGCTTCAGCCCTCGCTTGCACATTCACCTGTGGGGAGATAAGCGCGCCGTTTGAGAGACTGATGTTTGAGTCAGGCATCCTCCAGAGTCCGCGTTGGTGCAGTCAGCTACCTGAACACGACACCCCTAGTTTGGGGCATGCTCCACGGACCGCAACGCGAAGAAGTTGAACTATCATTCTCCGTCCCTTCCGTTTGCGCCGAGCAGATCGAGCGCCAAAGTATTCAGCTTGGCTTGGTCCCGGTGGCCGAAATCGCGCGCCAGGGACTCGAAACCGTTCCCGGCGTCGGCATCGGTTGTATTGGGCCGGTACGCAGCATCCTGCTTTTTTCACGCGTTCCGTGGACCAAAGTGCGGACACTCGCGGCGGACCTCGGGTCTAGAACGTCAGTTCAATTAGCGCGCGTGATACTGCGCGAGCGCTACGGAGCCGATCCCGTTATCTCTCCGCATCAGCCCGGATTGCAAGAAATGCTCTCAAGCGCGGACGCAGCGCTGCTGATTGGCGATGCTGCTTTGCGCATGAATCCCGAGCGGATACCCTTCGAATGTCTCGACCTCGGGGCGGAGTGGCTCGAACTGACCGGGTTGCCTATGGTGTTTGCGGCGTGGGCGGGCAAACCCGGCTTGCCCCTTGCAAGGCTGTCTGACCTTACAATGAATTCCTATCGCTTCGGCAAGGCGCGTCTAGCCCAGATTGTAGAGCAAGAATACAGCGATCGCGGAATTACGAAGCAATTGGCCGATCAATATCTGCGCACCCATATTCGGTTCGAGATTGGCCCAAGAGAGAAACAAGGCCTGGAGGCCTTTTTGGAGCTGGCTAAGCGTGATTACTCAAAAACAGGCAACCGACATATTGCGTAGTGATGATCTGATCGGCCTGGCAATGGAAGCCGACGCCGTGCGCAAGAGATTACACCCGGCCGGTATAGTCAGCTACGCTTTGGAGGACGAGTGTGTCCCCTCGATCGCCGCACTTGACTTCCGCCATGGTGAAAGCCTCGAGGAGCGAATTGGGAAGCTGTCGAGGGTGCGGCGGGCTCAGGAGGAAACCGGCTGCTTCGTAGCTGTTAATCCGTGCGTCGACGGAACAGCGGCCGAGTATCTCAAGATCTTAGCTCTATCGCGGATTTACCTCGATAACGTTCCGAATGTCCAGACATCCTGGGTTACCGCCGGCGCAAAGGTTTGTCAGATCGCGCTACGGTTCGGCGCCAACGACATTGTAGGTCCGACAGAACAAGAGTTGCGGCGCGTGATTCGCGATGCGGGATTTATCCCGAAACAGCGCGGAGCGCACTTTCAGACGCTCCTCTTATGCTAGCTCTACTGGCCCGCTTCGCCTGTCTTCTTCGTTGCTGGACGCGCTGCCTTGATCCTCTTCATGTCGACTGATTTGTTCGACCAATCTTCCGCTTGGGCGATATCAGCCTTGGATGCGTCGGGAGAGTCCTCGATGTCCGCCTTTTTTCGGAGCAAAAGATTCATGTAGGACATCGCATCTTCATTCTCTTTATCAATCGCCAGGCACTTCTTCAGATCCGCAATCCCGTCGTCAATGAACTTCTCGTACTTCTCCTTCATTTGTTCTCTGACCTTGGGATCCTTAAGCGGCCCTGGATCGTCCGGCCTCATTCGTTCTTCCACCCGGGCCGTTTGAAGCGGCGTGAAGGCTTGCGACCAGTCAATTACGCCCAGGTAGTAATACGCCTCCGAATCCTTCGGATTCACCTCAATGCGGCGTTCGTTCCACTTCTTAGCGTCCTCCAAAGCAGCGTTTTTTTGCTCCGGAGTGCCGGCCGAGGCGGAATTATAGGCCATCGAGGCCATCGATGCTAAAGCCAGTGAATTCGTCGGCTGTTTCTTCAGCACGGTGTTGAATTCCTGTTTAGCCATCTCATAATTCTTGAGATTGTCGGGCGCATCCGCGCCTGGTACCCACTGGATCATGTAAGAGGTCGCAAGATACAATTGCGCGTTCTCATTCGAAGGATCCAATTGCACAGCCTGCTTAAAATGTTGCACGGCCTCCGCGTAGTGATTGTTTCTATACGCGTTGACGCCCTTGTTCATTTGGTCTCGCGATTGCAGCTTGGCGCAGCCCGTGCTGAGCACTATCAGGGCGGCACACAGACCCAACATCAAACCTTTAGACCTTTGCATCGTAAGGATCCTCTCTGATTTCAGAATGAATCTTATTGCCCAGCCTCAACCTTCGGAGTCATGATGCCCACCTTGTCGAGACCCGCGCCCTTAGCATCGTCGATTGCCTGAGCGACGTACCGGTAGTCGAGGTCCGGATCGCCCTTAACAAACACCACCTTCGTCGCGCGCGTCTTGAAGATATCCTCCAGCCGCGCCTGCAAGTCGCTCTCCTTCACCGGCTGGCCGTTGATCTCAATGCTTTGGTCTTTCTTGACTTCGATCACCACGTTGGGATCTTGACTCGGGGGTGGCGGCGGTTGATTGGGCGGTGGTGGCTGAGGCACCAGAGTGTCAAGCCCATGCGGCGTAAGAGGCGTGATAACCATGAAGATGATCAAAAGCACCAACAACACATCGATCATAGGCGTGACGTTGATATCGGCCATCGCGCCGCCCTTTTTGCCTACTGCCATTGACATAGTGGTAACTCCCTTTCAGCTAATATTTTCTAAAGCCGGATTCACAACCCTAAACTTCTTCTGTTTCTATCCTGGATCGGTTCGGTAATGAGGCCGACGCTGTCAACCCCGGCCGTGCGCAAGTTGTCGATCACGTCAGTAACAGCCGAAAACCGCGCTCTCGCGTCTGCCTTGACATATACGGTTTTATCGGATCGATTGGTTTGCAGATCTTTGACTTTCCCGCCCAGTTGGTCGGGCTCAATGAGCTTATTGCCGGGAGCCAGGAATACCCGGCCGTCTCGCGTGATCGCGATCAGCACCGCATCCTCTTTATCCGCATCTTGCATTTTGATATCGTTGTGTGTTTTCACCTTCGTCACGTCTACGCCCTTCGACAACATAGGCGTTATGACCATGAAGATGATGAGCAACACGAGCATCACGTCTACCATGGGCGTAACGTTGATGTCTGAAACTACGGGTGGCGCTTTGGCTAGCTGCATCTTGTGTACCTCTCAATATCCGCTGAGTTAATTGTCACTTACGCTTCCGGCTCGGTTACGCAAACCAAACTGACGCGAGGAGCGGAGGAAATCCGCCCCCCGCGCCATCGATTCAACACGAGCCAAGAACGTATGAGCTGCTTACCGGCTCCCGCCGGCAGCCACTCTTTGCTGGCTTCGCTTCAGGAAGTAGTCAATAAGCTCGGAGCTGGAGTTCCCCATCTCCACGTCGAACGCCTCGATTCGGTTGGTGAAGTAGTTGAACATCCAGACCGCGGGAATGGCCACGAACAAGCCGACGGCGGTGGTGATCAGAGCTTCTGAAATACCGCCCGCGACTGCTCCCAAACCGGTCGACTTGGAAGTCGAAATTGATTTGAACGCGTTCATGATTCCGACCACCGTTCCGAACAGGCCGACGAACGGCGCCGTCGAACCAATAGTGGCCAAGCTGCTGACCCCGCGCTTTAGCTCAGCATGAACGATTGCTTCAGCGCGTTCCAGAGCGCGGCGCGAGGCCTCGATGTCTTCGCCGGGAATGTCGGTGCTCATCTGATGCGCTTTGAATTCCTGAAGGCCTGCCACTACAACCTTAGCCAAATGGCTCTTGTTGAAGCGGTCGGCAATCTTGATCGCCTCATCCAGCTTGCCCTCCCGCAATGCTCCCGCGACTGCGGGCGCAAACGCTCTCGATTGCTTGCGCGCCGCGTTGTACGCGATTACGCGGTCGATCATAACTCCGATCGACCACGCCGACATGATGAACAGAACGGCGACAACACATTTGGCCATCACGCCCATGTTGCCCCAAACTGATCGCGGATCGAAACTAATGCCTTCGGCCTCCTGGAATAACCAGAACGCCCATACTTGAAGTTGTAATACCATGCTTGTCTCCTAAGTTGAATCGAAGTTACAAACTAACTGCCCTTACTGGCTCAACGTGAAGTTAACGATGATATCAGTGACGACTTCCACTGGCTGACCGTTAAGCAACGTTGGCTTATACTTCCACTGCAGTACTGCCTCTCTCGCCGCGTTGACGAGCAGCGGATGCCCGCGAACTAGGGTGAGATCCTCTATATTGCCGTCTTTACTGATCTTGGCTGTGAATTCAACCGTACCCTGCACCCGGGCTGACTTCGCCAAAGGCGGATACACCGGTTGGACTTTTCTGATCAGGTTGGCTTCCGCCACTCGGCCGCCGATGGCCACCGGTCCGCTGGGACCCTTCGGCTTCGGCGGCGGCGGGGGAGGAGGAGGAGCACCGGGGACGCCGCCAAGCACGCCGCCGATTACTCCACCTGCCGCCCCGCCGGCATCGCCCGTGCCGCCCACTACGCCCATGCCATCCGGCGGCGGAGCAGCTTCCTCAATCTTGTTGATGGTCTTCGGGATCACCTTCGGCGCTACCAGTTGGTTCGCAATGAACTGCTTGATGACCGGCTTAACCTGTACCACCTTCTGCGCCGGCGGGGGAGGAGGAGGCGGCGGGGGCGGCGGCGCCGGCGCAACCAGCATGCTCTGTAGTTGCGCGCTGGGCAGCACCTCCGTGTAGATAAGAGGTATCAGAATAAGTACGCCGATGACTGCACACTGGATCAGCAATGCTACCACCGTGGTGTACTTCTTCTTCGTCTTCTGGGTCCCGTCCACGAACGTTTGGTCGAACATAGCTTCCCTCCCCGCGGGCCGTCTATGCGTACCCGCTATTTACTTCATCTGTTTAGATTCCGAATTTACTTAACAACTTTCACAGCTTTCTCAGTGCCCTTAGCCGGTTTGGGCGCAGTTCGCGGCCGGCTTTCCAATACGGGCGCTCCTCTGCGAGGGCTTCGATTGCGGCGCTCCGCCACATCTTGCCAAAAAATCAAAATCGGACTTGCAATAAAGATAGATGAATAGGTGCCGATTATAATACCAACCACCAACGCGAACGAGAACCCGTTCAGCACCTGCCCGCCAAACAGGAAAAGGGATAAAGCCGTCAAGAAGGTGAGCCCGGAGGTAAGCACGGTCCTGCTCAGCGTCTGATTGATGCTCAAATTCACGATGTGAGTGAATGAGCCTCGAATTTGCAGCTTCAGGTTCTCCCGGATGCGATCGAAAGTGACAATGGTGTCGTTCATCGAGTAGCCGACTAATGTGAGCAGCGCCGCGATGACCGTTAAATCAATTTGCTTATTGAAGATTGAAAACAGGCCGATGGTGATGATCGTGTCATGAAAGACCGCGATTACTGCGGCGACCCCATAAATCCACTCAAACCGGAACGCGATGTAAACCAGCATCGCCCCGAGCGCAATCAGCACCACATTGATCGCCTGTTGCCGCAGGTCTGCTCCTATCTTCGGGCCGACGAACTCGAAGCTTCGAATATTGAAGTTGCCCGTGAAGCACGCCTGCTTAATGGCATTTAAAACCTGAGAAGTGACGCCCGGAACCGAGGAGAGCTCGTCTAGGTTCCGAATGAGGCCGGAGTGAGAATCGCGATAACCGGTGATCTGCTTTGCCAAGCTCTGTACTTGGTCGTCTGAAAGCCCCGCGCCCGCCTTCGCGAGCGGATCTCGCAATCCATCGGCCAAGGCAGTTTGTCCGGCATTGTTAATGTCCAGCTTGCCGCCTGACTCGGGATTGAACGCGCTATTCAGAGTCGCAATCATATCATTGCGCGCAATTTGAAGCGCTTTTTCATCTCGCGCGTTCGTCGAAACCAGAACTTCTTGCGAGTTGGCGACTTCTTGCACTTCGATCTCACCGGAGATCTTCTTGTGCAACGCGGAGCGGATTGCTTCCGCGGGAGGCCGCTTGATGAAGTTTACGTCCATAAGCGCTCCGCCAGTGAAGTCTATTCCATACCGGGGGCCGCCGTTGATAGCCAGGCTGGCCAAGCCCGCCGCCGTAAGCACGAGCGACAGGATGATGAACGGCCACTTCTTGCCGAGAAAGTCAAAGTTCGTTTGCTTGAAAATTTCCATCTAGCTCGAGGGGCCGGCATCCATAAGACATAGACACCGGCTATTAACAAATGTTCCCAAATACGAACCGGGCCGGAAGCGTAAGCTGCCCGGTTTCTTCACACACCCTTCAAATACTTAAAGCCGTAACCGGCTTAGGCCGCGACAACTCCCAATCGAAAATAAACCGCGATACAAACACAGCCGTAAACACATTGGCAGCAAGCCCGATGACCAGTGTTACGGCAAAACCCTTTACCGGCCCTGAGCCGAAGAGGAACAGGATAGCGCACGAAACGATTGTAGTCACGTGCGTATCGATGATGGTAAGCAGCGCCTTGCCGAAGCCGGTGTCTACCGCCGGAACAGGCGCTTTACCGGCTCGCACCTCTTCCCGGATTCGTTCGAAAATAAGCACGTTACTATCGACCGCCATGCCGATGGTCAGAATGATGCCCGCAATACCCGGGAGCGTAAGCACTGCGTCGAAGTAGCTCAAACACGCAATTAAAATGATGGCGTTCAGAATGAGCGCGAGCGTGGCGTTGATGCCGCTCTTCCTGTAATAGACCAGCATCACCACTATCACGGCAAGGACGCCTGCTATACCGGCGATAAAACCGTGGCGGATGGAGTCCGCGCCCAGGGAGGGGCCCACGGTGTTCTCCTGTTCGTAGATCACACTTGCGGGAAGCGAGCCGGCCCTTAGATTTAGAGCTAGATCGGAAGCATCCTGCTGGCTGGGAGCGCCTTCGATAACTCCCTGATCGCTGATCTGACCCTTGATGGTGGGTGCCTCCAAAACCTTTCCATCGAGCACAATGGCCGATCGGTTTCCGATATTAGCTCCCGTGTAAGTCGAAAACCGCTTGGCAGCGTCCTGACTGAGCACGAACCCAGTGTTCCAGCTTCCAGGCATTTGGCCTTGTTCCGGGCGCGCATCGCGAATGTCCGCGCCCCGGACTACTGCCGTGCGAGCCACCAGGTACACTCCTCCGCTCCTGCCCGAGGGGTCAGTGCTAGGCTGTCCAATCAGCTTGGTTCCCGGCGGCAAGATACCGCCGTTCTGGGCGAGCGCCGCTTCCCGGCTCGGGTATGGGCCGCCCTTGACCTCGTACCATTCCAGCACCGCTGCGGTTTGCAGAATCTGCTTCACCCGCGCCGGATCGTCTACGTCGGGCAGTTGAACCAGAAGTTCGGAATCGGCGTCTTCACGGCGCTGCTGCACCGTCGCTTCGCTCAGGCCTAAGGCGTTGATCTTCTTATCGATGGTGTTCTTCGATTGCGCCAGCACCTGCTGCCATAGCCGTAAAGATTCTGTCGGCCGCATGGCGAGACGATAATCGGTTGCGTTTTGGGGAGTGAGCAGATACTGCGAGAATTGTTCGCTGACCACCCCACGGAAGGTTCCAGCCTGTGAGGAGGGCACACCCTTGACCACGATCGCGGCCTTGGTCGCGTCATGCAGCGACTTCGCGTCGTCGACATCGATATCTGAGAACTGCACTCCCGCTTTCCGGGCTGCATCTTTTAACCGGTCGGCGTCCACGCCCACTTGCTGGTTGAACGCTTCCTGCTGCTGAACCTGAACCACCAGGTAGGTGCCTCCGCGCAGATCGAGCCCCAGGCGGATGTGCTTGTGCCAATTGTCGACCAGCTCGGCCTTGCTCCTCGGCACGCCGACAATCCCGTACAAGCAGACCAGTATTACAGCGAGAATGAAGAAAAACTTGAATCGTAAATGGCGGTTCATTTCTTGGCTTGGTCGTCAGTTGCCACGACACTCGTGATGGCGCTTCTTGCCACTTGGATTTTTAAGTTATCGGGTTTGACGCGCAGTATAAGACTATCATCGTTTACGGTGACGATCGTTCCCATGATTCCACCACTGGTCAGCACGGTCTGGCCGTTTTGAAGGCTCTTCAGCATCTCCTTCTGATTTCTTTGCTGGCGGCGCATCGGCATGAACACCAAAAAATAGAAAATGGCAATCATTAATGCGATAGGCAAAACTCCGCTCAGCAACGAGCTGGTTGGAGCGGCCGTTTGGAAAAGTGCTAAAGCGAGGGGCATGAATATCCTGATTCTACGAATTTACCAGCCAATATAGATTCCCTGATTCCCCGCATCACATCGAGGAAGTGCTTGACGTTGTGAAGAGTCGCCAGATTCGAAAACAAAATCTCCCCGCTTTGAAACAGATGCCTCAGATACGCCTTGCTGAAGGTACGGCAAGTGTAGCAGCTGCACTCCGGATCGAGCGCGCTGTCATCTTCTATATATTGCGCCTGTTTAATTAGGACTTTTCCTCGGGACGTAAACAGGCAGCCATTCCGCGCATTTCGCGTCGGCAGAACACAATCCATCATGTCAACGCCTTGTGCGACATATTGCGAAAGTTCCTCCGGCATTCCCACCCCCATCACGTAACGCGGCCGCTCCTCTGGAAGCAGATGCGTGGTCAGCGCTACCATATCGAGGCTCAGATCTCGAGGCTCGCCGACCGATAGCCCGCCAATAGCGTATCCCGGAGCATCCAGTTCCACCAGAGCCTCGGCGCAGGCGGCTCGCAGGTCTGGAAACATCGAGCCCTGCACAATCGGAAACAGCGCGCAGTCGAAGCCCTTCTCGCGCCGCAGATAGTGAGCGTACCCAGTCCGGGCCCAACGAACAGTCCGGTTTACCGATTTCGATGCAATCTCGTGAGTGACCGGATAAGCAAGACACTCGTCGAGCGCCATGATGATGTCGGCCCCCAGAGACAATTGCACGTCGATGGTGCTCTCGGGCGAAAAGAAGTGCGCATCGCCATTCAAGTGAGATCGAAACAGCACTCCTTCTTCGGTCACTTTTCGAAGCGTGTCCAGGCTGAACACCTGGAACCCGCCCGAATCCGTCAAAATCGCCCGCGGCCAAGCCATGAAGCGGTGCAGTCCGCCCAGCCGCTTAATGCGCTCCAGTCCGGGACGCAGAAACAAATGATACGTATTAGCGAGAATGATGCGGGCGTCCAAATCATCTTCGAGATCGCGCGGGCTAAGCGCCTTGACGGTGGCCTGCGTCCCGACGGGCATGAACACCGGAGTCTCAATAGTTCCATGCGCGGTGTGGAGAAGCCCCGCTCGAGCACCGGTTCGGGGGCATTTCGCTTGTATCTCGAAGCGGACAGCGGACATCAACAATTTATTTTCGCGTAAGCTCCTCTCTCACTCTTTCCTTGCACTTCTATGCATCCTCGTTTAGAATACCTGTAGAAGCACGAGGTATGGCCCTTATTCTCGGCGTGGCCGATGGAGGTGGTCAGTGAGCTGGTGGTCTCGCTGGTTGCATCGATCCCGCATGGAAGAGCAGCTCGAAAAAGAACTGCGCTTCCATCTGGATCGGCACGAAGACGCACTGATCGCCCGCGGGCACTCTCCCGTACAAGCGCGGCGCGAAGCCCGGCTGGCTCTCGGTCATCCCGAACAAGTGAAGGAAAAGTGCCGCGATGCTCGTGGCGCCCGTTGGGCTGAGGAGCTGCTGCAGGATACCGGCTATGCACTCCGCACCTTTCGTCAGAAGCCTGGTTTCGTCGCCATTACTCTGTTGATCCTGGCCCTCGGAATCGGCGCTACAACCGTCATGTTTGCCATTATCAATAGCGTCCTGCTCCGGCCCCTTCCTTTCCCGGAGCCGGACCGGATCGTAGTCCTGCATGGATTTATCAAAGATTTTGGCGAGCTCTGGGGCTTCTCGTATCCCGACTTCACGGACCTCGATCACGCAATCCGCACGGTGAGGATCGCGGGCTGGACCGACAGTAGCGGCACCATCAGCGCTCCCGGAGAGCCGGAGCACGTGGAGGCCCGCCGGATCTCGGCAGAACTCTTTCCCGTTCTGGGAATCTTCCCCTCCAGCGGCCGCGGTTTTCGGTCTTACGAGGATCGGCCCGGCGCGGCGCCCGTTGCCATGATCAGCTACAGTCTGTGGCAACGCCGATTCGCGTCCGATCCAGCCGCACTCCGCAAACAGATCGTCTTCGACGGCAAAACGTACCAGATCGTCGGCGTGGCGCCGCCAGGTTTTCAACTCTCTGGAGAAGCGGACGTCTACACGCCGCTGGGCCAAAGCACTGACCCGCGAATGCAGAATCGCGAAGCGCGGTTCATTTTCGTCATAGGGCGTCTGGCGCACGGAGTTTCTCCGAACCAGGCCCAAGCCGAAGTCACGCTCATCGGCCGTCGTTTGGCCGACGAATATCCCAAATCGAACGCCGGCGTCAGCATGCGCATTCATCTACTTTTGCAGCAGTTGGTAAGCGATGTACGTGGCACGCTTTGGCTGCTCTTGGCTGCGATTGGACTGGTGTTGTTGATTGCCTGCGTGAACATAGCCAGCTTATTTCTGATTCGCGCCATTTCTCGCGAGCGGGAGCTTGCGATGCGGGTGGCTCTTGGCGCAAGCCGCATCCGGATCGTGCGCCAATGCGTGACGGAGAGCGCCGTTCTGGGACTTTGCGGCGGCTTGTTAGGCATCCTGGCGGCAGCGCTGAGCGTGCATCCGTTTGTGGCGCTCTGGCCGGGTAACTTGCCCCGTGCGGAAGAGATCCATCTCGATTGGCGCGTGCTCTGTTTTGCAGTGGGCATCTCGCTTTTATGTGGTCTCGTTTTCGGGCTGGCGCCGGCGTTGCGTGTTCCCATCGACCGGCTGGAAGAGGCGCTCCGCGCGGGTGGCCGAAGCGTCACCGGAAACTCGCGCCGTCTGCACAGTCCATTCGTCATATCGGAGATCGCGCTTGCGTTCGTGTTGCTGGTCTCGGCTGGAATGCTCGGCCGCACGCTTCTAGCGCTCTCTTCTCTGAATCCTGGCTTTGAGGCACGCAACGTGCTGGCCGCACGGTTCGCAATTTCCCCCCAATCGCTAGGCAGTCCCTCCCGGATACGGGCAGCCTGGCAGGATATCCTCGATCGCGCCCAGCGTGTGCCCGATGTGGAATTCGTTGCCCTTGCAGATATTGTCCCCATGCGCGAAGGGGAAAACGTTGGACCCTACCGGACCACCCCCAATCCGCTGCCCCCCAACCAAGAGCCGGTCGCCCTCGCCTCCACGGTAACTCCCGATTACCTCAAGGTCATGGGCATCCCGCTGCTTCAGGGCCGCTTCTTCAATGAACATGATCGAGAGGACAGTCAACCCGTAGTAGTCATCGACGAAAACCTCGCTCGGCACGCCTTCGGTCGCAAGGATGTTGTCGGCCAACACATCTGGCTTTCGGAGATGGGCGCCGCGCCCGTCTTGGTCATAGGTGTCGTCGGCCATGTGCGCCACTGGGGCTTGGCAGGCGACGATCAGTCTCCTGTGCACAGCGATCAAATGTACTCTCCCTTCGCCCAAGTACCAGCCCGGCTGTTGCCTATCTTTTCATCGTTCATGTCAATCACCATTCGAACGCGAAGCTCGCCTCTGAACATTGTTAAATCGCTACAACAGGAACTGCGCGGTGTATCGGGCGACCAGACCCTTTATAAAGTCCGTACCATGGAGGAGTTCGTCGGCGCATCTCTCGCCCGGCAGCGCTTCCTCTCCGTTCTATTTGGGATATTCGCCGGATTAGCCTTGCTGCTTGCATCGACCGGTATTTACGGCGTGCTCGCCTACCTGACCGGACAGCGCACATCTGAAATCGGCGTGCGTATGGCGGTGGGAGCAAGCGTTCGCGACATCATACGGCAGGTGCTCTGGCAAACTTTGAAAATGATTCTTGCCGGCGTAGGTCTCGGCATCCTCGCCGCCGTAGCCGCAGGGCGCGCGTTGCAACATCTAGTTCAGGGAATGCAGGCCCTCGATGCAGCGACTTTCGCAATTATGATTTCGCTTCTAACGTTAGCTGCGTTCCTGGCGAGCTATGTTCCAGCTCGCCGCGCCGGCATGGTCGATCCTGTCAAAGCTCTGCGCCAGGAATAGTCTCGAATGCGCAATTCTCCACCCAGCTCCCCCGGTAACTGTCGGCTGTGATAGATTGAAGCTGTCGTGAAGTGGATGGCCATTCGGGTTTACTGTCGACTTCTCGGTCAATGCACATATAGACAGAGCTTCCCAGGCTAAGTCCTATAAGCAGAGTTACGTTAGAAGTGAAGTCAGGCAAGCGGGAGTAATTCAGCGGTAGAATGCCAGCTTCCCAAGCTGGACGTCGCGGGTTCGATCCCCGTCTCCCGCTCCATGTATACCGTTTATGAAGTGCATGCTCGTTGCCATGAAATGGTGTCAGGACGTCTTGACGACTTGTTCCCCTATGCGAAATGGCCCGGTTATCAGGCACATCTCGTGGCATAGCTCGTCACACCTAGGGAGAATTCAAACTCGATCGAATTCTTCGGCATTGACGTCAGGCACTTTATCGAGCACGGCGAGGAACTTGTTGCGATCGCCGCGTGCGGCTCGCTGACGAAGCTTCTCCAAAGCCGCAAGGTGCTCGATGAAGGCGGAAGCAAATACCTCGTCAACGGGAACACGATGGGCTTCGGCGATGGCGCGAGCCTGTTCGTAAAGCTCCTCCGGAATATTTACGCTCACGCTCATACCGATCTCCTCAAAATCTCAAGAATTTCTGCCCGAGTCTTCGCCGAAATCCCGAATGCCTGGCTCCTACGAAATCCCTCTTGTTGTGCGTTACGATGATCGCGCCACACTGGACCGCCAACTCCACGGTACGCTCGTCATCAGGGTCGTCCAAACTGGGGCGTAGACGCGGAACCGACGGCGCGAGTTTAGACGTAGCAAGAAGGTAGTCCAAGAAAGCATCTATTTCTGTTTCGGTGAGTCCAGCAAGCAACCCAGGACGCTTGAGAACATCTTCGTATTCGAGCGCCAATGCCACCGAAATGTTAAGCCGAAATCTGTTTTCAGCTAACAGCCGAAGTAAGAGGTAGGACGCGCCGCGCTTTGAGCGCAAACCCGCTACCAGCACGTTCGTGTCGAGCACCAGTTCATGTGTCACTGTTCAAACTCAATATGTCCGAGGTCGTTCAGCAGGAAATCGACAACGAATGCCTCCATCCTATGCTCCCTTCGCTGCAAGAGCCACGCCGGGCAGAATCAGAATGTAATCACCATCGGAATTGATTGGACGTCGCGGGTTCGATCCCCGTCTCCCGCTCCATGAAATGCAGCCAGTTGCTACATTTGCAAAGGGCGGCCTGCCCCAATACGCATGGGAGCGACCGGTGATCTTATTACAAAAGAGCGTGATCCTGAAAATCTCGAATCGCCCTGCTCCGCTTTTGATCCTTACCTAACCCCCAACCACCTTTTTTACGTCCGCAACCACTTCAAAGCTCCGCATATAGAACTCACGCGCTGGAGATTGCGTGTTGAAGGAGCCGTCGAGCGCGCGTGCGAATTCACCTATGGCGATCTCCTCGCAATGCCGTCACGCACAGTAATTGCAACCCTTGAATGCGCCGGAAACAGCCGAACTTTCCTGCCCGAGAAATCGAAAGGCGTCCAGTGGCATCTGGGCGCGGTGGGAAACGCCGAATGGACTGGTGTCCCCCTGTCGCTCGTGCTCGAGCAAGCCGGCGTTCAGGCCTCGGCCGCCGAAATCGTTCTCCAGGGAGCCGATAGCGGAGCCATCGATGAAGAGCCCAAGACGCCGGGCATCATTCACTTTGCCCGTAGTCTGCCGCTGGATAAAGCGCTCCGTCCCGATGTCTTGCTGGCTTATCGTATGAACGGCGCTGAATTGCCGAGGCCGCATGGATTCCCCGTACGCGCAGTCGTCCCAGGCTGGTATGGCATGGCATCCGTCAAGTGGCTGCAGAAAATTCTTGTGAGCCCTCGGCCGTTCGCCGGATATTATCAGTCATTCGAATACAGCCGCTGGAGCAATGATGGCTGGAGCAATGACAACGCCATACCGAGTCTCGAGCCCCTCGGGGCTGGCGAGGTGAAAGCGGAGATCTTCAGGCCTTCTATCGATGAAGTCGTCAAATCCAACGCGGCGTATCGCGTATACGGCGCCGCCTGGGCAGGTGAATCGGAAATTTCCACTGTTGCGGTCAGTTTGGATACTGGCCGTTCTTGGAATTCAGCTCAGCTCCTGGATGCGCCGCAGGCCTTTTGCTGGGTTCGCTGGCACTGCGAATGGAACACCCCTGTTGAATCCAAATCAGTGACCCTTATGGCGCGTGCGACCGACAAGGACGGCCGCAGCCAGCCACTTGAGCACAGGTCCGAAAATCGGCACTATTCCGTACACCACGTGCTGCCCATTCCCGTGCGGGTCGAGTAATCAAACACCGCGGCAGAGAGCAACCGACCATGCCCTTTTTCCTTCTAAGGGCACAGCTTCTGAAGCTACTCGCAAGCGCGCTGAGCGGGGTCTGGAGAAAGGCCAAAACAGCAAACAGATAGAACCCGCTGCCAAACGTCCAGACCGCGACTTGACGCCTTGAAACGAGAACCGCGATCGGCGGCTTCGAACTCTGCGCTGTCCAAACACGCGAAACAAGCTGCCGGTCGAGACGAGCGCGAAACAGAGTAAGCGGTTTCGAAGCTCCTTAAATTGGTCGCGCAAAAGGTCGGCGAACTCCTCAATCTCTTGCCGATCTCGTCGCTCCTGCCGCTACCGGGCTCTTCGCGTGCGATTATGGCGGACGGGGAAAAACGGAATTGGATCGCCGGCAGTTCATTAGTCGTTCGCTGAAGTGCGCTAGTGCCGCTTTAATTGCGGAACCCGCGCCCGGCGCAGAAATTGCGAGCGCGCGTTTCCCCGATGGATTTCTCTGGGGCATGGCGACCGCTTCTTACCAAGTAGAGGGCGCTTGGAATGAGGATGGCAAAGGCGAATCCATCTGGGATCGCTTCTCGCACACGGTTGGGAAAGTGAAAGGCGGGGCCACCGGTGACATTGCGTGCGATCAGTATCATCTCTATCCCGAGGACATTGCCACACTCAAGCGCCTCAACCAGAAGAGCTATCGTTTTTCGATTTCCTGGCCGCGCATCCAACCTGAGGGCGTGGGCGCACCTAATCAGAAGGGGCTCGACCATTACAGCCGCTTGGTGGATAACGTACTCGAAGCCGGCATACGTCCGTTCTGCACCTTGTATCACTGGGATCTGCCGCAGACTTTAGAAGATCGCGGCGGCTGGCCGAATCGCGATCTCGCGGCCTTTTTTGCCGAATATGCCGGCATTCTTGCCAAGCGCTTCGGAGATCGCATAACGGTTTGGGCGCCGTTCAACATGCCTTGGTCTTTCACCTATCTTGGTTACGGCGTCGGCGTTTTCCCGCCGGGAAAGGCCGACTACAGTTTGTTCTTGAAGGCGGCGCATACGGTAAGTCTGGCGCAGGGCGAGGCCTTCCGGGCCATCAAGGCGGCGTCATCCAAAGCCACGGTCGGCAGTGCATACGGAATGGCTCCCGCTTATCCCAAGACCGCGAGCGAGGCCGATCGCGCCGCCGCTGAGCGCTATCACGCGATGAACAATGTATTCTTCCTCGAGGCTGCGCTTCACGGGCGCTATCCGCGCGCATTTGTCGGTGACATCCCCTATGCGGCAATGGGCTTCCAATCGGGTGATGAGCAGATCATGAAAGCGCCGCTGGACTGGATTGGATTTCACTACTACACGCGCCGCATTGTCTCGGATGCAAGGGGCGGCTCTCGCGGCGGTGGCAGCTTCGGAACAGAAATTGAAGAAGACTCGTCGAACGGACGCGATCCTTACACGCAGTTCCATGCAGTCATGCCTGCTGAAGGACCGCTGACGGACGCGGGCCTGGAAGTATGGCCGCGCGGCATTCATGACCTTGTCATGCGAATTACGCGGGAGTACAACCACCCCACCATCGAGATTACCGAGAGCGGCTGCAGTTACTTGGACACTCCGTATGAGGCTGAAGGTGGGCGCGTTCCCGACACACGCCGCATTGAGTTCTTTCGAGCGGAGCTGGCCGAGCTGGCGCGCGCCATTGCCGACGGCGCAAAGGTCCGCTCCTTCCACGCCTGGAGTCTGCTCGACAACTTTGAATGGGCTGACGGGTATAGCCAACGCTACGGCCTCACCTATGTAGATTTCCGCAATCAGAGGCGAACGGTTAAGGACTCCGGCCTTTGGTATGGGCGGGTTGCCGCGGAGAATCGCCTCAACGTCTGATAACGCGCTGGTCTCTCTTAAAAAAAAGGCAATAGACCCTATGCAAACGATTGCAATGGAGAGCAATCGAGGGATATACTCTGCCCCAGGGCATAAATTTATGGCGGGGGCGGGGTAGCGGGTCTGTTTTCCGGCCACCGTCGGTGCAACGTCATTCCGACACGTAAGGGGGCTTCCATGATGGAAAACATGTTTGCAAAGTTTGCATGTATCTGCGGCAGGTCGGCGATCTGGATTTTCCTGGCGATCGCCGCGTTCGCACAGTCCGATGTCGGCACGATTACAGGCTTTGTGCGAGACCAATCCGGAGCGATCGTGCCAAACGCGAAGGTCACGATCAAGAACGAGGGGACGAACGAAGAACACACGGTGTCGACCGACCTTCAAGGTCACTACACCGTTCCCAATCTGGTTCCCGGCAACTACACCATGACGACGGAGGTCAGCGGCTTTAAGAAATTCGAGAGCACGCATAATAAGCTGGACCCCAACTCGACCATCGCTCTGGACGGCAACCTGACTGTGGGCCAAACGACCGAGACCGTGGAAGTAAGCGCTACGGCTGAAGTCCTGCAAACAGAATCCGGCGCTGTACAGTCCGAAGTCACCGGCCAGCAGATCCAAAATCAGGAGTTGAATGGACGCAGCCCGATTTACACCGCGCAATTCCTTGCCGGGGTCCGCAGCGGCAGTACGCTCGGGGATTTCAACGGCCTTGGACCGGCCGGACAACCGTTCAATGTCAACGGAGCGCGATCATGGGATACGCTCGTAACGGTGGACGGCGCGCCGGCTTTGCGTACCCGCGCAAACGGGGCGGTCATCGGGGTAGGCGACGTCGATGCCACGCAGGAAATTCAAGTTCTCACGGCCGATTACCAGGCTGAGTACGGCCGCGCCTCGGGCGGGCAAATCCGAATCATTACCAAGGGCGGGACCACAGATTTCCACGGGAGCTTGTATGAGTACTTCAGGAATTCGGATCTCAACGCCAATACCTGGACGCGAAATCTGAGCACCTCAACCAATTTCGCTTCTCCTTTCCGCTACAACAATTTCGGATTTGCCGTCGGCGGTCCCGTAGCGATTCCCGGCAAATGGGACCGGTGGCGGCAGAAGTTCTTCTGGTTCGTCGCCGAAGACTGGCTTCGAGAGCGGGCGACCGATACCCAAACACAGGCCGTACCCACTGATTTGATGCGCCAGGGTAACTTCAGTGAGCTGCTTGGCCCGAATCCGTGGTACAGCGGAGTTCACCAGTTGTATTACCCAGGCACCTGTCCTAAACTTGGCGCTTCAACGTGCCAGCCGATCCCAGGCAACATCATTCCTCCGGGCCAGCTTAGCGCCAACGGCATTGCCATCCTGGATGCCTACCCCGCGCCTACCCCGGGCTTTCTCGTCGGCAACCAGAACTGGATCGGGCAGGCTGCTCACCCCTATAACCAGCGCAAGGAGGTGCTTAATTTTGACATCCTGCCGAACGAAAACAATCATATTGAATTCCGAAAGTCAGATCTCTCATACTTCGAATATCAGCCGTTCGATCAAGGGTCGGGTGAGACGGGCAAGTTTTTCAAGCGGCCGAACCAGACCAACACTTTGGCTTGGACGTGGACCATCAACCCGACGCTGGTCAACGAAGCCCGTGCAAACGTCAGCTTGGACGATGTGTACATTCCGGTCAATACAGCTCTGATCGGGTTCAATCGCGAGGATCTCAATCCTCCCATCACCTATCCGTACATCTTCCCGGCGAAAGACATTCCGAACAAGATTCCGACAGTGAACGTGCCGAATTTCTACGGTCTTGCCGGCGGCCCCTACCCATCCCATTCCTCGGGCCCGATTTATACCGCCTCGGACAGCCTGACGAAAGTTTGGGGCAATCACACCATCAAGGCGGGCGTATATTTCGAATATTCAGGCGAGAATGACGGGGATCAAATC
>JBAUUG010000216.1:0-5083 GCA_049582585.1 Bryobacteraceae bacterium
GGGCCGCGCGGGCCGCCCCCGCCGCGATTCTCTCGAGGCGGGCGATTTTCGCCGCCGGGGCGCTCGGTCTTCTTCTCCTCTGTGTCAGGCATCTGGATTCCTTTCTGAAGAAATCGGCTAACGGGGCGCTTGCGCGTCCAGCTCGGTTTCAGTATTGCCCGCTGCCAGGCGAGCCCATTCTAGACCTACCCGGGCTGACGGTCGAAGCTTGAGCCCAGCCGTTCTCTTGCCCAATAGATTTTCGAAAACTGCATTCCGCACATTAGTCATCTCTTTTCCGCGCGACTGCGGGATAACGCGGGAAAGGCGCATGTAATTCCGCCAAGGCTTTTCGCCTCTTACAGACTTGCCGCGGCGCGGGGCGCGTACAGAGGACGCTTCCCGATATTCCGACACCAAATCGTTGATGTAATCCGGCGAGTAGCCGAATTCCCGGACCAGACGCACCAGGCCGGCCTTCAACTCTTCGGCATCGCCCAAGCGCTTCCATTCCAAGGCTCGCCCAAATAAGGAAAGCGTGCCGGGCTCAGCAATCTTCCCGCGGCGCAGCTCGGTTCCCGCTCGGTTGAAAACGGCCGAGGGGGGGGCGCTGATCTCGGGTGAGATCGCAAGCGCCATGCTGATGGTTTTTCCTTCCAGGCTCGGCAGGGATGGCGCATTTTGCTCGATGAATTTTTCAAAGACACGCTCGAGTTCGCGCGCGATCATGAGCAGCGCATCCCAAGATCCCAATAGCGCGAAATCATCGCCCCCGCGATAAAGAATAGTGACTTTTCGCCAGAACTCGGGCAGCGTGCAAAGCAAGGAAAGCTCACCCGCGAAGAAGTCTTTGAACATGAGCGACAGGTGGATGTGTTCTTCGATCGAAGCGGAGCGGCGCAGATGAAGATCGAATTGGTCGACATCTCCGCGCAGAATGCCCCATCGCGGCGTCCCTTCAGCACGCATAGCCAATTCAGAAAGCGAGCTCGGCTTTGCGCCCGCTTCGTCCATCGCGAAACGCCGCGGGAAAAGGATGCCGTCATCCTCTAGGACAGACTGTTCTTTCAGTTCCCAGGAATATTGGCCTTCATTCCAGGCGAGGTGAGCGGGCTTATCGGCGGACCAACCAACCTTCGAGGCAGTAGGCAACCTCGCGAAAAAGGAGGCAAAGTAAGAATCGTCGCGGGAGTCCGCGTTTTCGGAAAACGGGGCAAATACGGAGCCGATATCGGCACGCTCCGCAAGAGGAGTGGATGTCCTGGCGAGCAAGGCGTCATCCAGCCGCTTGCGGGCGACGGGCCATGCGCCAAGATCCTCGGTAGCGGCCCACATCAGTCGCAACGCTCCGCGCGAAAGCTCGGCGATAGCCGCGGCCGACCGGTTCAAGAACTCATTCGCGCGCGGGATATCCTCTTCGGCGAGAACCAGAAGGAACTGCTCGGCGCTGCTCGAGCCGAGGAGCATTCTTGAAAGCTTCAGCTGGGCGAGGAGCGCCCGAGGCAGAACTTCGCAAACGAGAGTGAGCCACGCGCAACGCCCGATGAGATCCGCCGCGTCCTGATCGTGCTCAGAATAAGGCGACCCAAGAAAATCTTCGGCGCCGAGTAGTTGAGCTTGCAGAAAGACTTGCAGCGACATGACGAAAGGTCGTAGCGACCCGCAAAAGGGCGGGCTTGGCGTTGTTCAGCGGAACGCTCTCAGGCTAACACAGGACAGAAAACCCCGCGAGTAACGGAGCTGGCGGAGGGTGGAGTCCCTGGCCTATCCGCCCGCATTGAAGTAGTATGCTACATAGGTATGCTCGCGATTGGGCCTTCGACTGTACTCCTGATTTTTATGCTTCCGTTGGCGGGCGTGGCGCAAGTCACGACCTCGCAATATGACAATGCGCGGACCGGCGCAAATCTCAAAGAAACGAAGCTCACGCCGCGCAATGTCAACGTAAGGCAGTTCGGAAAGCTGTTTTCATTCCATGTGGATGGTGATGTTTACGCGCAGCCGCTGTTCTTGAACAACGTTGTCTTCATAGCAACCGAGCACGACAGCGTTTACGCCTTCGATGCCGCCGGTAAATCTCTATCGCCTCTATGGAAGACCAGCTTCATAGATCCCCAAAAGGGAATCTCGACGGTTCCCGCCGAGAACGTCAATTGCCCGTTTATCAGTCCAGAGGTGGGGATCACTTCCACGCCGGTTATCGATGCGTCCACAAGAACGATTTACGTGCTGGCCCGGACGAAAGAGCGCGACAGCTCAGGCAGCGCGCGTTTCTGGCAACGGCTGCATGCGCTGGACGTGCTGACGGGAGCCGAGAAACTCGGTGGGCAGGTAGTCATTCAAGCTTCGGTGAGCAGCCCTAAAGGAGGCTTTTTCGGCCTATTTCCCGCCCCGATCGATTTTCTGGCGCTGCATGAAAATCCCCGTGCTTCGCTGCTCTTGAGCGACGGGAAGATTTATCTCACCTGGGCGTCTTCCTGCGACGTGGGACCCTATCATGGCTGGATCATAGCGTACGACGCGCACACGCTGAAGCAACTCGGCGCGTTCAATACTTCACCGGACAGTTTAGAGAGCGGAATTTGGCAGAGCGACACGGGCCCCACTGCCGACGAGGACGGAAACGTGTTCGTCGCGACCGGCAATGGCAGGTTCGACGCTTTGGGTGGAGGGCGCGATTACGGCGACAGTGTTCTCAAAGTGGGCTTTACCCGGGCCGGTCTCGCCGTGAAGGACTATTTCACGCCCTTTAATCAAGAGGAGTTGAACGCGACAGATGGCGATCTCGGTTCCGGCGGACCTTTGCTGATTCCCCAACAGCCGGGATCAAAAGCACGCCTCCTCGTCGTGGGAGGCAAAGGAGCGGTGATTTACGTAATCGATCGGGATCGTATGGGAAGGTTTCGCGAGGGCAGCGATAGGCACGCAGTCGAAACAATCAAAGTTGGCGGGGCAATCATGTCGGCGCCGGCTTACTGGAATGGGCACATTTATTATTTCCCCAGTGATGATGTCCTGAAAGATTTTGCCATTCAAAACGGGCGTTTATCCGCTCAGCCGGTCGCCAAAGGAAGCACCAACTTCGACGATCCGGGCGCGACGCCCAGCATCTCGGCCAATGGCGCGAAGGATGGCATTGTCTGGGTCATCGAAACGAAAGGTTGGAATTCGAATGATAGAGCAGCGGTGCTGCGCGCCTATGATGCGGAGAATGTCGCGAATGAGATCTACGACAGCAACCAGAATATTCAGCGGGATGGAGCGGATATTGCGCGCCGATTCACGATTCCGACCGTCGCGGATGGCCGCGTATATGTCGGAACCAGCGGCGAGGTGGATGTTTACGGGTTACTGCCGGTGCGGCGGGCGAGCAGCAGATCACCACGAGCCGCACAGTAAGGCAGAATCCAGCAAGGTAATAGCCGGCGATTGCCGTAAAACGGACCTACAGGTTCTCCGGCCAGTACCGATGAGAAGCAGGAGTACGCGTGCCGGCAATGAGTTGGACAAATCTGGGCTTCGCCGCTTTCTTCTGTGCCTCCTTATGCCAGGCATTCGCCTCTGAAGTTTCCGGCAGAATCACGATCGAGAAAAGCGCCATCAGAAGAACCGTTCCACTGGCAGTTTACGACTTGCGGGGCATGGCCATTCCAGAGGATGCTTCCGGGCGTCGGAGCGCCGATGAGTTCCAGAGAGTGGCGATCTGGCTGGAATCGAGCGCGCCTTCCACAGCCGCGCCCGTTAACGTCAAAATGCAACAGAGAAATCGACACTTTGAGCCGGAGCTCCTAGTGATTCCGGTTGGATCAAGGGTGGACTTTCCCAATTCCGATCCCATTTTCCACAACATCTTTTCTTTGTCGGGAACGCAATCGTTTGATCTCGGATATTACTCCGAGGGACGAAGCCGGAGCGTAAACTTTCCGCGCGCCGGAATCGTACAGGTGTACTGCCACGTTCACCCCGACATGCATGGGGTCATCGTCGTGACAGCCAGCCGTTGGTCAGGAAAGCCCGCGCAAGACGGCAAGTTCTCCTGGGCGAACGTGCCGGCTGGAAAGTATCGGTTATCGGTGTGGCAGAAATCGGTTGGAGTGATACACAAAAGCGTTGTCGTTCCGGAAGCGGGGCCTGTTCACGTGAACGTCGCGCTTCCGGAAGAAGACCCGGAGCACTAACGGATGCCGCGGCTTTCTTTGGCTGCTCGCGCGTTTCTGTTCTCCTTCCTGCCTGTTTGTGTGGTTCTTGCGGCAAGCTTCCTCGCGCTCAGCGGGGCAATTCACCAACGAATCAAACAGGAGCTCCGGCAATCCCTGGAAGATTCCGATGCGCTTCTCAATCGCGCCAGCCTCGACTACGCACGCCGGACCAATGGACTACTAGCAAAACTCACCGATAGTGCCGGATTGAAAGCAGCGGTCGGCCTATTGGCTGAGGGACGCGGGAATCCATCCGACATGAGACAGGTCCGTAGAACTATCGAGATTCAGCTCCGCGAGTTGCAGTCCGCATCGACATACGATCTAGTCGCGGTTTCCGATTTGAGAGGGCAGACGATCGCGGCAGTCGTATTTCCTACATTTCAGGAGCTGCCCTCGCTTCCAACGCTCGCGGTGCGCCCCGGCCTGCAGGAAATCCAACGCGTGCTCTACCAGCTGCAGACGGTACCGATTGACATCGAAGGAGAGACAGCGGCTATTTTGACGCTCGGCTCGCGTTTCGAGCTAGAACGCCTTCCACTGGGTGGCCAGGCCGTGTTGCTCCATGACGACAAAGTCGATCGGTCGACTTTGCCATCAAAGTGGAGCAAGGCCATTGAGCGGCAAATCACCGACCATTGCGCCAAGCGGGATGCGGAATGCGAAATATCTCTCGAGGGAGAGACTTTCATCGTTTCACAACTGGGAACCGCGCAAATGGGCGACGGTTATCGGCTGCTCGGCTTCCGGTCTCTCGATAGCCGGCTTCGCGAATTCAACGCCGCCTTCGTACGGATTCTGGTGGAAGTGGGCGCTGCGGGTATTCTTTTGGCCCTTTTATGCACTCTTATCACGTCGTATTCCGTCTCTCAGCCGCTCCGTGGGCTACTGGCGCAATTGAATCG
>JBAUUG010000217.1:0-6296 GCA_049582585.1 Bryobacteraceae bacterium
CCGCAGGATGGCGAGAAATGCGTTTGTGGCCAGCCAGCCCCGATTCGTGCTTCGATTCGAGTGCGCGGCCGCCATTGCCAGCGTAGTAGAAGTGGTATCGGCCATTAACGAAGATGCCTCCCGGTCAAGAAGATAAAAACTTCTTCAAGCGACGGCTGCTTGACGCTTAAATCCCGCACTTCCGCTCCGGCCGAGACCACTGCCTGCGCAGCCGGTCCAATCAGCGTGTTCACCGCATCCGCATAGATGCGATACGTCATGGATCCGGGCTCCTCTTCCGCGGCATCATTCACCAAGGCCTCGACCTTCGCCACCCCCGGGAGCGCCTCAAATGCGGCCGTGACGCGATCGCGAATTCCCCTGCCATCCGATCCGGCAGCATAGGCACGCACCTCCAACGCCGTCCCGCCCGGGATTAACTTCTTCAATTCGGCTGAACTGTCATGGACCAGAATCTTGCCGTGATCCATAATCGCGATGCGCTTGCAGAGTTTATCGGCTTCTTCCATATCATGCGTGGTCAACAGAATGGTCAGACCCTCGGCATTCAGATCCCGAATCCGCTCCCATAGGAAAAGCCGCGACTGCGGGTCCAGATTGTTGGTCGGCTCGTCGAGAAACAATACCTCGGGTGCATGCATCAGCGCTCGCGCGATCATCAGGCGTTGCACCATTCCGCCCGAATAACGGCTCACCTTCTCGTTCTTTCGATCTCCTAGCCCGAGTTCGTCCAACAGCCTGTCCGCCAGCATCTCGCGATCTTTTCGAGGAACTCCATGGTATGCCGCGTGAAACGTCAGGATCTCCCGCACTTTCAGGCTTCGGTCCAGATTGCTCTGCTGCGGGACCACGGCGATGCGCTGCTTTACCGCGATCGGGTCTTCAGCCACATTGATCCCCATGATCGAAGCCGCGCCCTCAGTTGGAACAATCGCGGTCGTAAGCACGCCGATGGTGGTCGTCTTGCCGGCCCCGTTCGGCCCAAGCAGGCCGAATATCTCTCCACGCGAAACCTCGAACGAAACACCATCCACTGCGTTCGTTTTCGATTTCTGATACCGCTTCTTGAGATCGCGAACCGCAATTGCGGAAGTGTTCTCGGACTGCTGATCCATACTGTGCCGGTTATCCATGCTAAACCAGATGCGGCTCGCGCGGAACCTGCGGCGTAACCGTACTCACAAAGCGTATCCACTCTTCCGCGCGCCGGCGCAACGCGGATTTATTGCAAGTTTCCGGCAGTATTCCTGAAATGACGGCCACGGAATCCGCCCCGGCATTCAGGACATTGGACACGTTGTTCAGCCTGACGCCCCCGATGGCCACCAGCGGTTTGCCGGTAAGCGGCCGCAGCGAGCGCAGCCCTTCGATCCCGACTACCGGATCTGGATTGCCTTTCGAGTTTGTCGCAAAGATTGGTCCAATCGACAGGTACTCCACCGGCTCTTCATCGCCGCGAGTAAGTTGCAACTCATTGTGCGTCGAGAAACCCATCACTTCATCGCTGATCACGCGGCGGGCAGCCACCGGAGGCAAATCGTCTTGTCCCACGTGCAGAGCGGCTCCCAAAAGCCGAGCGTAATCGGCGCGATCGTTCAGCACGAAGAGCACTCCGGCTTCCTGGCAGAGCTTTTCGATGCGCTTAGCCTCGTCGAAACGCGCCTGCGTCCAATTGCCCTTATGGCGATATTGCAGAATCCTGACGCCCGCGCCCACTAAGGCTTCGGCTGCAACATGCGGCGGGCACCGGCGTTCGGCAAGCCCGAGCGTGTCCAGGATGGGATAGAAGCGAGGAAGCTTAAATGGGATCGGCATCTATTGTCTGCTCATAATAGAACTGCGCCTGAGCGGCTGGCCCAGTCGACCAACCCAAACACCCGCTATTTTGGCGAGCTCGCCCAGTACGCCCGATGCCCTATGTAGTCGGGATCCGGCAGATTGCCGAGAATGATCCGGCGCAGCTTCAAAATGTTCACCTCGCCCTGATGCTCATAGATGACCTTACCGTCCGGTGAGAGCAGCATCGAGTACGGCAGCGCGCCTTCCCAGGCCGGGGCGAACGCGTGCTGCATCTGATCGGTATCCGTGGAACCGAAAAGAAGATTTCGGCTTGCGCCATGCAGCTTATCCAAGTACTTCAGAACCCCCGCTTTTTCATCCGGCATGTTGGCGGAAACGGTCACGAAATCGTAATCGCGCAGCCGGTACATCCGCCAGGTGGTCTCCAGATCGGGAAGCTCATGGACGCAGCCGCCGCACCAGGTTGCCCAGAAGTTAACCAGCAGGACTTTGCCCGTAGGATTAGTTCGCAGCTTTTTAAGATCGTCCGCCGAAGCCAGGTCGACGCTGACAGGTTCAGCCTCGATCTTCTTCATCTCAGCGGCTGCGCCGGCTTCTTTCGAGATCCATTTCGTCGAGCAGCCGAAAACGCCCGTATGCGTTACGGAAACCGAACGCCCGGCAAGCAGTGCGTCGATGGCATTGCGCGCGTCCTGAGTCTTGACCAGCGATTCGCGCTGGCTGTTGTCGATGCGTCCTTGATAGCGAAGCTTGCGGTCGCTATCGAAGATGAACACGTGCGGCGTCGCCTGCGGCCCATACGCGCGCGCGACGGATTGCGTGTCGCCATCGTACAAGTAAGGGAAATCAAAGTGCCGGTACGCGGCCCGGATTTTCATGTCGTCGAAGCTATCGCTGACGTCCGTGTATCCGAGCTCGTCCAAGCGGATCGCGGCAGGGTTATTGGGCTGAATCGCTATCAGCGCCACGCCTTTGTCGCGATAGTCATCGGCCAGGCGCTTGATACGGCTCTCGTAAAGCTGTGCTGTCGGGCAGTGATTGCACGTAAAGACAATGACAAGGATCTTGCTCGACGAATAGTCGCTCAGCTTATGAGTTTTGCCGTCAACGCCCGGCAAAGAGAAATCCGGCGCGGGTGAGCCGAGCGCTAGGATCGGATGACCTTCGTCGGCGCACGCAGCGAAGGAGATAAGCAGGAGCGCAATAAACCGCCACATGATAAGCCTGACCACGAGCTTATCCTAAGATGAAACCTATGAACCCAGAACAAGCAGCATTCTTTCTGCAAGTGACGCTACCGGTGCTCGAGCGCGAACATCGAATAACCAAAAAAATGATCGAGAGGGTACCGGCAGATAAAAGCGATTACTGCCCCGACGCGTGCTCCAAGAACGCGCTCGATCTGGCGTGGCATCTGGCGTGGGCCGACAACATGTTCATGTCCGCCGCCGCATCGGGAGCATTCGATTTCAGCGACAGTAAGCGGCCGGAGTCTGTTAAGAACTCAGCCGACGTGGCGAGCTGGTACGCGGACCGGTGGAGCACGATCTTCGAGCGCCTGAAGCAAACGCCCGCAGAGGAGCTTGCGAAAACGATCGACTTTCGCGGCGTGCTCCAACAACCAGCCGTATTGTATCTGGGGTTGGGCATGCACCACACCATTCATCATCGCGGCCAATTGTCTGTCTATCTCCGGCCCATGGGGGCAAAAGTTCCGAGTATCTACGGCGAGAGTTACGATGACGCCCAGGCCCGAAAAGCGACCCAGGCACAGAGCTCTATCGCCTAGCGCTGCTGATCACTGCTGCGGCGGCTGTGCCTGCTGGGGTGGCGCTTGCTGCGCCGGAGGCTGGGCTGTTCCCGGAATCGGGGTAGCGCCCGGCGCGGGAGACACGCCCGGCGCAGGTTGCCCCTGGTTCGGTGGCACTCCAATCTTTACCCCGATAACTTCACCGGAAACCACAAGCTCGACGCGCCTGTTCAGTTTGCGTCCCGAGGCAGTGTCGTTCGAAGCAACCGGATAACTCTTACCGTATCCGAAGGCAGTGATGCCTTGAGGATTCACGCCTTGCCCGATCAGGTAATCGTGTACTGCGTTCGCGCGCTGCTCAGATAGCTTCTGGTTCAACTCATCGCTCCCGGTGCTGTCGGTGTAGCCTTCAACCTGCACGTTCAATCCGGGATGCGATATGACAATCCCGGAGAACTTAGCCAGCGCTTCGCGAGCAGGTTCTTTCAGCGTATATTTGCCCGTATCGAACAACACATCACCAAGATTGACGACCAAGCCACGCGACGTTTCGTGGGTCGGCAGCACAGCGTTGAACTGCTGCAGCAGTTGCTCGCGAAGCTGGTTCTTCTCAGCTTCTGCCTGTTGGCGAAGCCTATCTGCCTCGGCTGCATTCTGATTTGCCCGTTGCGCTTCCGCGGCAGCCTGAGCGCGCGCCGCATCGGCCTCCGCTGTAGCTTTTTCAGCAGCTTCTTTCTGTTGCTCCTGCAGCCGCGCTTGCTCCTCGGCGGCCTGTTGCTGGCGTGCAGCCTCAGCTGCTTGCTGTTGCGCTTGATCCGCCTGCTGCTGGGTGGCAGCCTGACGAGCGGCCGCGTCCGCGCGCTCCTGGTCGAGCGCCATCTGTTGTTGTCGCCTCAAAGAGATGACTCGGGCGTCTTCCGCCTTCTGGGTAGCTTCCTTGGCGGTCATAATGGACGGGTTCCACTGCTTGCGCGCTTCATAATCCTCCGCCTGATTCAGAAGGTTCGCGGCATTCTGGAACGCATCTCCGCCGTACTGGTCCGCACGCGCATAACGGGCAATCTGAAGTGCGTTCATGGCCTCGTACAGCTCTAGCGGGCTCTTCTTGTTCGAATTCATTACTACTGGGTGCTGTTGCGACTCCGGAACATGGTACGTATACTGTCCACGCGGAAGCAATTCATATTTCGCATCCACAACTTCGTACTTGCCCATTGTGTCCGTCCGGATGACATTCTCCATCACCACTACATCGCTCGGTTGGTGAACGGCGAAGTAAGGCTCCGCCGTGACGATCAAGCCGAACGATTGAAGCTCCGTGGTCACGTCGCCTTTGAAGTTGCCGCTGGAATCGAGCACTACTTCACCAAGGTTCGCGGCATGCCCGTCTGGCGTGATCGCCCACAGAACATAGGTTAGAAACACCGATCCGAAGCTGGTCGCCGCAGGAAGATTCTTTGCGTCGAGTTTGATCTCCATGTGCCCCAGCCGGCTGTTCACATCCGCCGTGCCCTTGGCCTGAGGCGCCAAGGACGTGCCTTGGAAATCGATCTTAGTCCACCCACTCCGATTTCTATAGCTCACCGCTTGGATCGCGCGGGACACTACCTCCACCCGAAAGATCGGAACGGGGCCAGTTTGGCCATTCTGCGGAACGTTTTGAGTCGGGTTTGGTTCTTGACCTAATAAGGCCAATGGCAAAAATGCCACCAGGGCAGACGCGATCAGTTTCATACGATTTTATGGTAACAACGTGTCGACTGGATGGGATATTTCTCCGTCTTCAACTCTTGACAGGCTTTCCCTTTCTGTACTATACATAGTTCAGACAGGGGACTCACATGTCTGCTGAACACCCAGAACTCTTACCCGGAACCTTATACATGCTCATCCTTCGAACTCTGAAGGCGGGGCCTCTCCATGGATACGCGGTCGCCAAGCGGATCAAGCAGACCTCAGGAGACTCGCTGATCGTGGAAGAGGGATCCCTCTACCCGGCTTTGAACCGAATGCTGGTGAAGGGTTGGCTCACGGCTGAATGGGGCATTTCCGAGAACAATCGTAAAGCTCGTTTTTACAGCTTGACGCCGCTTGGAGAGGCAGAGCTCACCCAACAGGTTCGGCAGTTCGATGACTTGGTGCAAGCGATTTCGCTGGTGATTCAGACGGCATGAAGGAGAGCGTATGAGTTGGTGGGACGAGCTGAAGCGCCGAGTAACGTATCTGCGGCATCGAGAGGGATTTGATCGCGAGTTGGAGGATGAGATTCGATTTCATCTCGAAAGCCGAGTGGAAGAGCTGATGGGCGAAGGCCTATCGCGTCGTGACGCAAGAGCTCAGGCGCAACGCGAGTTTGGGCCGAAAACTCGCGTCCAGGAGGACACTCGCGGCGCTTGGCAGTTTCACTGGTTGGAAGACTTATTTTCAGATTCGGGCTACGCTGCACGCGCACTGCGACGCAACCCCGGCTTTGCGGCAGCCGCCATTCTGTCCCTGGCGCTCGGAATCGGGGCGAATACAACCATTTTCAGCCTGACGATGGAGTTTCTGTTCAGCCAGCCGTCCGTGCGCGATTCGCAGAGCCTGGCGTACGTCATTTTGGGCGGCGGCAGCAATGCCGCTCCCGCGCCTTATCGGTTCTTGCGTGATGCGCATATTTTTGACGGTTTAGCCGGCGTGAATCCGGAAACCGAAACAAACTGGCGACACGGCGATGACACTTATCGTGTCTGGGGTGCGCGAGTGA
>JBAUUG010000218.1:0-4375 GCA_049582585.1 Bryobacteraceae bacterium
GATCAGCGTCGCCGTGACATGATCGGCGCAGATATTCAAGCCGAGGAAAGGCCGGCTGAACGGTCGCTCGATGACCTGTTTGAAAAGCTGAGCCAGGGAGAGACTTCACGTCGCGCGCGCCGAGCTATTGAGCGCCAAGCGCTTCAAGAGATCCGTCGCATGCCGACAGACCGTGAGCGAGTCGGCGCAGCGGCGGAGTTGCTGTCGTTGGCTGGGGGCCAGGCGGTTTTGGTCCGCCCGGTGCGGCACGTGCGTACGGAGTCTGTCCGAGCTAGAGAAGGTTTACCGCGAGAATGCGCAAAAAAAGGTTGTAGTGCTGGCGATTGGCGACGAGCAGGAGCCAATCGCCAGCTCTATCCCGGAAACGCGAGGTTATACATTTCCGTTCTTGTCCGACAACGATGGCGCGGTAAGCGGCTATTTCGGAATTTCCGTGATTCCTACTACCGTCGCGATTGATCGGACCGGCGGGATTGCAGGTTCTATAATAGGCAACGCCTCATCCGCCCAACTTCGTCAGATGATCGCTAAGGCAAAACGCGGACAGAGAAACTGAACGGTCAGACCTGTAACACGTCGTTTTTCTGGGCCACTAATATGTAGAGCACCGGGGCCAAGAAAATCGACAGGAAGAGTCGCGAGATCATGCCGCCGACAATCACGATCGCGAAAGGCCTCTGAGAGTCGCTCCCGATTCCGGTAGACATCGCCGCCGGCAACAGGCCGAGACAAGCCACTAATGCCGTCATCGCAATGGGCCGCAGGCGTAGCACCGAGGCTTCGAGGGTTGCGGTCATAGGATCTTTTCCTTCGAGCCGCAGCTTGTTAATAAAAGAATAGAGAATTACGCTAGTCTGCACGGCCAGGCCCATGAGGGCCACGAATCCCAGCATAGATGACACGCTGAAGGTCGTCCCGGTCATGCATAGCGCGATCAATCCTCCTACCGGTTGGGTAACCAGCACGCTGAAGAAAATGATGAGCGGAAACTTCAAATTGCCGTACAGAGCGAACAAGATCAGCAGGATCAGTAACACTGTAAGCGGCAGAATCGCCTTCATTTGAGCCATCGACGACAGATAGTCCTGATACTCTCCACCCCAATCAAAGGTGTAGCCGATTGGCAGCTTGACGCTTTGAGCCACTCTCCTGCGCGCTTCGCCCACCGCGCTGGCTAAGTCGCGTCCGTCAACGCTGAACTGTACTCCGATGTATCTGGAATTAGCTTCCCGGTAAATCAGAGACGCGCCGTTGTCAACACGTATGTCCGCGAACTGGCTCAATGGGAGATGCTGGCCCGCGGGCGTCGTGATTAGCAGGTTCTTGATCGCGTTTTCGTTTTGCCGGAACGGCTCCTGCATTCGCACAACCAGATCGAACTGCTCCTCTCCCTGTATTACTTGCGTTGCCGCGGTGCCTCCCAGCGCGGTCTCGATCAAAGTGTTAACGTCGCTGACGTTCAAACCATAGCGGGCGATCTTGGCACGATCCGGTTTGATGGTCAGGCTAGGCTGTCCCAGCTCCCGCACGATCACGATATGAGTAATGCCGCGCACCTGCGAGAGAAGATCTCTAACCTGCTCTGCCTTTTCCTCCAGTGTCTTCAAATCGCGGCCAAAGATTTTGACGGCCAGCAGGCTTTTTAATCCGGTCTCGGCCTCGTCCACGGCATCCTCAGCGGGTTGCGTGTAGTTGAAAATAATCCCCGGAAATGCGGAAAGCTTCCGCTGGAGCGCGTTGATCAGTTCCGGCTTCGTACGAATGTTGTGATGCCAGGAGGCGTCGTCATAGGGTCGCAGCCCAACATAGAATTCATTGTTGAAAAACCCGGTCGGGTCCGTTCCGTCGTCGGGGCGCCCTAATTCATTCGCGACGGTCGTCACCTGGGGAAAACTCAGCAAAATGGCGCGGATCTGTGGCGAGAGCTTCGATGCCTCCTCGAAGGAGATCGTGTACGGCGTGGTGGCGCGCACCCACAGCGCTCCTTCGTCCAGATGTGGCATGAACTCGGCGCCGATACTCGGAATCAACAGTAGTGAGGCAAGAAAGATTAGTAGACAGACGATCACCGTCAGCGCTCGATTGCGCAGGCATATCGCAAGCGCCCGTCCGTACGAATTGCGGATGCGATCGTAAAATTTGAGTTCGGGTTCGTGCACGTCCCTACGTAAAAAATATGCGCAGAGAACCGGCAACAATGTGAGGGAGCAGAGAAGCGAGCCCACGAGTGCGAAACACATGGTATCCGCCATCGGCCGGAAAAGCCGACCTGAGGGACCGGTCAGCACGTAAATCGGAAGATATCCCGCGATGATCACCGCGATGGCGTAGAAGATAGGCCTTTCGACGTCGCGCGCCGCCGCGCGGATAACATCCAGCAGATTATAGCTCTGGCCGTGGCGCGCGGCCAATTCGCGAAAAATATTCTCGACCATCACCACGGCGCCATCGACGATGATCCCGAAATCGATGGCCCCGATCGATAGCAGATTCGCAGGAATTTGACTGCGGTCGAGGCAGATAAAGGCGAACAGTAACGCGAACGGAATCGTCACCGCGACGATCAGCGCGGTACGCACGCTGAAAAGCATCAATCCGAGGATCACTAGCACCAGAATCATGCCCCGCATTAGATTCCGTTCCACCGTGCGGGTCGTCTCCTCGATCAGGTAACTACGGTCGTAATAAGGAACCACTTTCACGTCCGGCGGCAATACGTGCCGATTCAGGTCGTCCGTCTTTTCCTCAACGCGCTTCAGGATTACCTGCGCCTGCTCTCCCACGCGCATCAGGATGACGCCTTCCACGGCTTCCTCCTGCCGCATGTATCCGAATTGCCCAAGCCGCACGGCGTGACCAATCTGCACTTTCGCCACGTCGCGCACATAAACCGGAATGCCGTTGTGCATCGCCAGCACGACATTCCCTATATCCGCTGTGTCTCTAACCAATCCGAGTCCGCGAATGTAATAGATCTGTCCGCCCTGTGAGTAAAAGCCACCTCCCGCATTGGCATTGTTCGCGCCCAATTGTTGTTGCACCTGCGCGACGGAAACACCGTAAGTAAGCAGCCTGTTTGGATCGAGCAGCACCTGATACTGCATAGTTGTGCCGCCAAAGCCCGAGTCGTCCGCCACGCCCGGTATGGACCGGTATGCCCGTTCAAGCAGCCAATCCTCGATAGTCTTCAACTCCTGCGGTGTTCGATCCGGACTCTGCAGAACGTAGCGATAGATCAACCCGCTCGGACTGTAGAGCGGAGAGAGGCTTGGCGTAACACCTTGCGGCACGGCGGCATCAGCAACACGCTCGAAGGCCTGCTCCCGCACGAAGTAGGGATCGGCGCCGTATTGAAAGTTCATCTGAACAGACGAGAGCCCGTATAAGGAAATCGACCGTAACGATTCCAGCCGCGGGATGCCGTTCATCTCAATCTCAATGGGAATCGTGATCAGG
This sequence comes from Bryobacteraceae bacterium, assembly GCA_049582585.1. Lineage (GTDB taxonomy): Bacteria > Acidobacteriota > Terriglobia > Bryobacterales > Bryobacteraceae > Bog-105. Next base: position 3,457 of record JBAUUG010000218.1, read on the forward strand.
CGCTCGACTTCTTCGGCGGCGTGCCCGGGCCATTGAGTGATGATTTCAACGTGCGGCGGCGAAAGGTCGGGATAAGCATCAATGGGCAGCCTTTCGAAGGCGATCGCGCCCCAGACCATCAACGCGAGCGAGGCGATGACAATCAGGAAGCGCTGCGAGAGAGCGAATGAGACCAGGCGTGAAATCATTCCGGACCGGCCTATTGATAGGTGGTGGCGAACTGCAGAAAGACGCTGCCTTCCGAGACCACTTGCTCGCCTGCTTTCAGCCCGCTCCGTATCTCCACATAGCCGTTCTGCTGCGCCCCCACAGCTACCGAGCGTCGCGCGAATTGACGCGGCTGCACTTCCACATAGACGAACGGTTCATTTTCCGAGTCATGCAGCACCGCCGAGACCGGAACGCCGAGAACGCTCTTGTCCGTCCTGGTATGGATTACTGCTTCCAGGTACATGTCTTTCTTCAAAAGATCTCCCGGATTTTGAGTGACAATGCGAACCGGAGTAGTGCGTGTATCGGGATCCACCATGGCTCCGATATAAGCGATCCTGCCGTGAAAGGTCCGGTCAAATGAGGAGTTCGTTTCTTCCACCGCATCCCCGATGCGCACCAAAGGCAGATCGCGGTCGAAAATGTGACCCTGCACCCAAACCGTCGACGTATCGCTCAGCGTGAAGCAGGTAGTGGACCCCGCCTGAATCAATTGGCCGGGCATAACCAATTTCTGCACCACTGTGCCGGGGATCGGACCGCGTACAGCAAGCTCCGGGCTAATGGGCAGCCCTTGCCGCTCGGCGTTGTCCAGCTCCTGCGAGGTAATCGCGAAGATTTTCAGCGCCTGTAGGCTGTTCTGGACGTCGGTGGTTGCGTCGTTGTAGTCTGCTTCCGCGCTCTCTACATCTTTTATCGCGGCCGCGCC
>JBAUUG010000219.1:0-5449 GCA_049582585.1 Bryobacteraceae bacterium
TCGCAATTCGGATCAATTGCTCCTGGAATAAGGGAACGCCGAGCGTCCTTTTCAACACGGGCTCTAAAGAAGGATGGAGGCAAACCGGTTCTTCCAAGCCTTGCCGACGCTTCAAATAAGGATGCAGCATCTGGCCAACGATGGGCCCCGGACGAATAATGGCGACCTGCACCACAATGTCATAAAATTTCACCGGTTTCATGCGCGGCAGGCAAGACATCTGCGCCCGGCTCTCTACTTGGAACAAGCCGATGGTGTCCGCTTTTTGCAAACAGCCGTAGACCTCTGCATCGTTTTCCGGCAAGTGCGCGAGATCTACCGTCTCGCCGTATTTGTCACGAATAATTTCGATGGTGTCCTTGAGCACGGCCATCATGCCCAAGCCCAGCAGATCAACTTTGACGATGCCGAGGTCCGCGCAATCATCTTTATCCCATTGCACGACCAGGCGCCCGGGCATGGTTGCGGGCTCGAGAGGAACGATGCAATCTAGCTGCCCCTGGCAGATGACCATGCCTCCCGAATGCTGACCCAAATGCCTCGGCAGATCGAGAATCTCGGTAGTGAGCGAGAAAAATTTCAAAGTTCGGGCATCGCGCAGATTAAAGCCTTCGTCCGCGAAACGGCGTTCCAGCGTGTCTTTCGAATCCTTCCATTCGAATGGATTAATCTGGCTGGCGAGCTTCGCGGTCTCCGCCTCATCAAAACCTAATACTTTGCCGACATCACGCACGGCTGAACGGCCGCGATAGGTAATCACATTCGCCGTCATCGCGGCGCCAAGTTGCCCGTATCGTTGGTAAACGTATTGAATGGCGCGCTCGCGATCGTCGCCGCTGGGTAAATCGAGATCGATATCGGGCATCTCGCCGCGTTCTTCGGAAAGGAACCGCTCAAACAGCAGGTCCATTCCGACCGGATCCACCGCCGTGATGCCTAACGAATAACAAACCGCGCTATTGGCCGCCGAACCGCGCCCCTGCACCAGAATGGTGTTCTTTCGGCAGAAATCGACAATGTCCCACACAATCAGGAAGTAACCCGGCAGATTCAATTTTTCGATCAACGCCAATTCGCGCTCAACCTGCCGCTGGGCCGCTTGGTAATAAGGTTGATAACGCCGCCTTGCTCCGGCATCCGCAAGCTGCCGCAAGTAGGACATCTCCGACTCGCCATGCGGCGCGGGATAACGTGGAAATTGATAGCCCAGATTGGTCAGCGTGAAATTGAGGCGTGCTGCCAGCTCGCGGGTATGCGCGAATGCATCCGGCAAGTCGCTGAACAACTCCCGCATTTCACGAGAACTTTTCATATGACGCTCTGAGTTGAAATTGAGCAGTCTTCCGGCTTCCGCAATCGTCGTTTTGTGGCGAACGCAAGTGAGGATGTCTTGCAATTCACGCCGATCTTCCGTTGCGTGCGTGACGCCATTCGTTGCAAGCAGCGGCAGATTCAGGGTTCGCGCAAGATCCACCAGGGCTTGATTGCGGGCCTCCTGTTCGCGGCGATAGTGCCGCTGCAATTCCACAAAAACATTCCTGGACCCAAATAAATTAACGAGCAGCTCTAATCGTTTCCGGACTCCCGCTGCTGCCTCGGGCCCCTTGAGCCGATGAAATACCTGTGCAAGCGGGCCTTCGTCGCCGCCCGTCAGGCAAATTAATCCCGGCGCGTACTCGGCAAAATCTTCGTGAGCTGCAAATGGATTTTCCGGTTTGCCCGATTGACCGTTACGAAATTTGGTTCGCGTGATGAGGCGGCAGAGATTCTGATAACCTTGTCTGCTTTCGGCCAGCAGCGTGTAGCGGCAATTCTCGGGAGAAGCGACTTCAGCGCCAATTAACGCGCGGATGTTAAGCTTCTGCGCGGCTAAATGAAAACGCGGCGAGCCGTATACGCCATGCGCGTCCGTGAGGGCCATGGCCGGTTGATCAAGCTCACTGCAACGCGAGGCCAAGTCTTCGGGCAGGGAGGCGCTTTCCAAAAAGGAAAAGGCAGACTGCGCGTGCAGCTCCACATAGGCATCCGAAGGCACGTCCATATTATAGGCGAATAAAAGGAGAAATTAACGAGGCTTCGGAACTTCCAGCCTATTCGTCCGTCTACAACCATTACCAATGGAAGCTTTTCTGAAAGATCTCAAGCACTCGCTACGGATGTTCCTCCAAAGCCCTGGCTTTACCATTGCCGCAGTGGCTGCATTGGCTCTCGGCATTGGCGCAAATACTGCCATTTTTTCAGTGGTCAACACAGTACTGCTGAAATCGCTCACTTACCCCGACCCTGACCGGATCGTGCAATTTCTACTTACGTCTCCGGGCGGTTCGGGACCAGGCGCGTCGGTGCCGAAATTCAACATGTGGCGGGAGCAATCTAAGATTTTTCAGGACGTCGCAGCCTATGATTTTGGCGGTCCCGGTCTAAACCTCACCGGTGGCGCGTACCCTGAGCAGATTAAGGGCATTCACGTGACGGCTGACTATTTTCGCCTGTTTGGCGCTCCCATCGAGCGGGGCCGCACCTTCACGGCGGAGGAAGACCGTCCGCATGGCGCGCATGTGGTTGTAATCAGCGACGGCCTTTGGAGACGGCGCTTTGGGGGCGACGCGCACATGATCGGAAAGACCATCCAACTGGGTGGCGATCCCTATGTAGTCATTGGAATCGTGGGCCCGAGCTTCAACTTCGACCCGCCTTCCGATGTCTGGATTCCTTTCCAATTTGACCTCAACACAAACGATCAGGCCCACTACTTTTTGGCGGCGGGGCGGCTAAAGCCGGGCGTTACGCTCGATCAAGCGAAAGCGCAGTTGAAGCTGGTGGCGAATCAGTTCCGCCGCAAGTATCCAGGTGAAGGGGCGATGGGACCGCGAGACGGTTTTTCAGTGCAGCCGCTGCAAGACGCTATCGTGAGCGATGTCCGATCGTCACTGCTGGTTCTGATCGGCGCGGTCAGCTTTGTCTTGCTTATTGCTTGCGCGAACGTAGCAAATCTTCTGCTGGTTCGCGCGACGGGCCGCAGGCGTGAGATCGCGATTCGAGCGGCGGTTGGAGCCGGGCGCGGACGCATCATTCGCCAATTACTCACGGAAAGCGTGTTGCTGTCGATGGCAGGCGGCGCGCTGGGTCTAATGATCGGGATCATCGGAGTCCGTGCGCTTCTCGCCATCAATCCCGGCAATATCCCGCGCATCGGGGAGCACGGCTCGGACGTGAGCCTGGACTGGCGTGTTCTAGCGTTCACGATTGTTGTTTCGCTTCTCACCGGGATCCTGTTCGGGTTGATACCGGCTCTCGAAGCATCTCGCGCCGATCTCAGCTCCACGTTAAAAGAGAGCAGCGGACGCACGGGGAGCGGCTTCCGGCAGAATAAGGCGCGATCCATCCTGGTGATCAGCGAGATGTCGCTCGCCATCGTATTGCTGATCGGGGCGGCCCTTCTGATTCGCACATTCCTGGCTCTCCGGATGGTAAATCCCGGCTTTGATCCACATCATGTGCTCACCATGCAGATGTCACTGACAGGCGCGCGGTTCGAAAAGACAGCGGGCGTTGCGCAGGCAGCTCACGATGGCGTGGAGCGAGTGGAAGCGCTCCCGGGTGTAGTTTCGGCGGCCACAACCTGCTGCATGCCGCTGGAGGGAGGCTTCGGGTTGCCATTGATAATCGTGGGGCGGCCACTCACGAATGGTCCCGCTCACGGTGGCGCGGGTTGGACCAGCGTGTCGCCGCACTATTTCGATGCGTTCAAGATTCCATTGCTGCGAGGCAGGGTCTTCACGGTCCGTGACGATGCCGCGTCGGCGCCGGTCGTCATTATCAATCAGGCTCTCGCGCGCCAGCTGTGGCCGAAAAGCGATCCTCTCAAGGACCGCATCATCATCGGCAAAGGAGTTGGACCGGAGTTCGAAGAACCGGCCCGGCAGATTATTGGCGTGGTGGGGAACATTCACGATGGAGGGCTGAACCGCGATCCGAGACCGAACATGTATATCCCGGTCTCGCAAGTGACGGATGGAATAACAGCGCTCAACGCGCGCATCGGCCCGATTATCTGGATTGTGCGCACGCATGGCGATCCGCATAATTTGAGCCCGGCGATTCAGAACGAGCTGCGGAAAGCGAGCGGCGGCCTGCCCGTAGCGCACGTTCGCAGCATGGATGAGGTGGTGGTTCAATCGACCGCACGAGAGGATTTCAACATGGTGCTGCTGACGATTTTCGGCTGCTCGGCGCTGCTGCTCGCCGCAATTGGAATCTATGGGCTAATGGCTTATTCGGTGGAGCAGCGCACGCAAGAACTGGGCATTAGAATGGCTGTCGGGGCCCAAGCGGGCGATGTGCGAAATCTCGTCATCGCCCAGGGGATGCGGTTGACCGTCATCGGCGTGCTGCTTGGCTCGGGTGCCGCCTTCGGGCTCACGCGGCTGATCGCCAACCTGCTATTCGGGGTGAAAGCCTGGGATCCGCTGATATTCGTGACAGTCCCGGTCCTGCTGACCGCCGTAGCTTTATTCGCGGTTTGGCTGCCGGCCCAGCGGGCGACGCAGATTGATCCGGTGGATGCGCTGCGATATGAGTGAACCGGGGACAGCGCAGAAGCCTTCTTAGCTCTTCTTCTTGTAGGCCTTAATTCCTTGTTGCATAACTTTCATCGCGCGGGCGGGACCATGCACACCCGTTACCTCGAACTTCTTGCCTCGGCTCTTGTTGTAGGAGACAAAAAACTCCTCTATCTGCTGGATCAAAGATTTGTTGACCTCTGAAATCGTTTGAATGTCCTCGTGGCTGTAAGAGTGAACGGCGACGCCCATCAGACGATCATTCACGCTCTTTTTTCCATCTTGAATCTGCTGCGCTTCGATAACACCAATCAACCGGATATCCAGTATGCATCCTACGTGCGCAGGTTCATCCATGAGAATCATTACATCCAACGGGTCGCCGTCATCCGACAGGGTGGAGGGAATGAAACCAAAGTCGAACGGAAAACTGAGCCCTTCCGGCAAGAGGCCGCCTAGAGTAAAACTTTGAAGCTTCGGGTCATAGTCGAACTTATTGCGCCGCCCTTTGGGTGTTTCGACCACCGCCCGGCATTCTCGTTTTTTCTTGTCGAACTGGTTAGGCAAACTGGAGAGATCCATCTGGAGAGATCCTGCACTCAGAATTGTACTTCGTTGAAGTGGCGCAGGAAACGATCCTAACTGAAGAGTAAGGCGGGAGTTCGAAACCACGCCCAAGCGTAATCCTCCGAACTGGATGGGTCGGCCATCCTAGTCGCGAGCTCCACGGTCGAATGGCCGCATTGAGCCGGAAACAGAACACGCCACTTTTCTGAGGTTGCGGCGGCAACATCCTTCCAGCTTTCAAAAACGAGATCTCCTGCTTCACCGTAGATGCGAAAGAGGAACCGCACCGGGAGCGCGTTCGCATTGTCAACCAGCACGAC
>JBAUUG010000220.1:0-1936 GCA_049582585.1 Bryobacteraceae bacterium
CGGTGATCCAGGCCATCTTGAGCTTTCTCCAAAAGAACAGTCCAGTTTATCGACTCCAAAGATCAGCCTGACGGCCTAAAAGTGCTTTCTGAGCTCCGAGTCCCTCAGGCGAGCTCTCGTCTTTGCGGCTTGGCGTGGCCTACATGATTGATTGCCAAATCGTAATGCTGGTTCTAGAAGAATGGGACGGCGTCGAACCGTTCGCGACGACCAAGAATATTCTTAACTGCTACCTGCCCCTGACGCTGCGCCACCCCCAGCGGTCGACGCGAATTCGTTCGCCTGTGTGCGGATCGCGCCAACGAGCGGCATCGCCGGCCGCGACGATTCCATGCACGTTCGTTTCTAGTATTCGTTGACTCAGATACCGCGATCACTCGCGAGCCCACATGGCGCTCAAACGAATGGACAACGTAGGAATCGTTGTCAGTGATCTCGGAGGTACGATCGATTTCTTTCGCGAACTCGGCCTCGAACTCGAAGGGCGCGCGACGGTCGAAGGAGAATGGGCCGGACGTGTCACTGGACTTGCTGGTCGGCGCGTCGAGATTGACATGATGCGCACGCCGGACGGCCACGGACGTGGACGATATCGACGAAACGCGTGAAAAGCTCCGTACGCGAGGAGCGCAGCTCGTAGGCGAAGTAGTCCGGTATACAGACGCCTATCGGCTATGCTACATCCGCGGGCCTGAAGGACTTTTTGTCGGACTCGCCCAAGAACTCAGGTGAGCGCAATACCAGACAATGATGAACAGAGAGCGGAGTTGCACCTGCAGACGGGACTCGGACTTTGCAAGCGAGGAAACCTTGACCCGACCCCTCAGGCTGCCTGTTTTGCGTGAGTGTTAATTATGGCTTCGGCTTCGAGCCAATCCTCAAGTTCATGCCCATGCCGGCGTCCGCGCTGTTCATACAAGCTGAAGGCTAGTTCCCGTATCTCGCCTTCCCTCGAGAGTGTCTCGCTCGATTCACCAAAATTGGTTGTCGACAAGGGCGCGATGTCGGTAGCCCGCACGTTCGCAACAGGAGCTTCCTCCTGGCGCCTGAGTGATATCGCTTCGGGGATTTCTTTCTTTTTCATGAATTGCTCCTCAATCTGTTCATATAGATGGTTTTATGTGCCGACAAACTGAAGCAGCTACGGTGCAGCACTAACCAGCCAATAGCCGCCTGAACACCTGTCAAGCTCATACAGCAGCTTGGGGTGGTTCGAACTCGCGCTGCGCACCTTTCGGAACAGGTACGCTGGCGAAGACGCGGGTTCCGTTTTGATCCGACTCAATCCGTAAAGTTCCACCAAACTGGCGCAGCCGCTCGCGGATTCCACCGATCCCTACGCCCGATCCTCTCGACCGGATTTCCGCCAGGCGTTCGGGCGACATGCCTTTGCCCTCGTCCTGGACCTCGATGCATACCCTTCCGTTTTCGCGGGCTAGCCTGATACGCGCAGTCTTGCTTTCTGCGTGCCGATGGATATTCGTAAGACATTCCTGCACCACTCGAAAGAATGCAAGCTCCATATCAGCAGGCAATCTGCCAAAATTGTCGGAAATTTGAAGATCGATTGCGAGGCCGCTGCGTTCCGCAACCCCCTGCACGTACCAGTTGAGAGCAGAGGCTAGACCGGCTTCGTCCAACAATGGGGGATGAAGTAGATAGGATGTCGTGCGTATTCCGTATCGGCGCTGCGCGGTGGGTGGCAGTGCTGAACCTTACGTCCGATGATCGCCTTACTCCGCGCGAAGATGCGGTCTGGACCTTCGCTGAAAAAGGTCACCCGATCATCAGCGTCCACGAAGGGGAGATCGAGCGGCAAGGTCGAGAGCACTGCGGTTAGTTGTTCGACGCTAACATGCCCAGTCGGCATCATGATAGTGCCGTCTTTGGGCACGGCCCCAATCGCGGCGACGGCGGCCGCCGGAGGATGGTATCC
>JBAUUG010000221.1:0-6212 GCA_049582585.1 Bryobacteraceae bacterium
TCTCGATAGAGATCTCGGGATTCTTGCGTAGAAAATCGAGCGAATAGGTCGGCGCTCCAGGATCAACCTGCTTGGTCGCAAAAAGCGCGGCCTGTTCGGAAGCCCTCTGTCTCATCCCCATGCGGCGGTAGAGCACCGCGAGGTTGTAATGGGCGGCTAAATCATCGGGATCAATGGCCTGCAGCGCTTCAAACTGCGCCCGAGCTTCTTCGGGTTTGTGCTGCTGGTAATAAGAAATCCCCAGCTCGCGGCGCGCATCCCGCGATTGAGGGTATTGCCGTACAACCTCTTGCAGATCGGCAATTTCAGCATCGCTCTGTCCCTCGCGCCTTTCCACAATTGCCCTGTAATAAAGCGCGCGCGCATTTCCCGGAGTGAGCGCTAGCGCTTTATCGAGGCTCGCGCAAGCTAACGCATATTTCTCCCATTCGATATCGGTCAGGGCGATGTTGATGTATGCGTCGGCATAATCGGGCCGCAATTTCACGACGTGCTGGAAAGCTTCGATGGAATCGGCATATTGCAGCTGATCGAGATAAGCGATGCCAAGATTATTCCACCGCATCCAATCCGGGTTATCGTTCGAATCGGGCGCGGATGGCGGATTCTCGCCGAGGTACAAAGTGCGAGTTCGCGAGGCCAGCTCCACCACAGGATAGGCCGGATGATCGGGACCAAAGACGTTGTTTAAGTAACTCTGGCGCAGGTGACGATAATTCACTCGCGCGGTAACAGTGAGCGGCGATTGGGCGCCGGGCGGAATGCGAAACTCATATCGCACCAGGGCCGAGCGGCCGGATTGAATCGTGTTGTCATAAGCCACTGAGTGGATGGTCCAAACTTTGTGATTGTCGACGAACTCACCATCGCTATTCACCGGGCGATTGGTGAAGCTATGCGCCCGCTTGTCGAGCGATCCATCGGGGTTGAGGAACCCACTGTGGTAAATCTCCGCTCCGGCGCGATCCGTAACCTCGAATTCCACCCAGGGTTCGTAAAGATCGCGGACTTCCGGCACGAGAGAGTGCCCGATGTTCTTGTTCTGAATGACGACCATCATCTGCACGACATCGTTTGGAGCCAGCTTAAATGGCGAAGAACCAAGCGGCGCAACCAGCGGCGCCATCACGGCGTCGTCCTGTTTCTGAAGGCCGAACAGATCGACATTCAGGTACATGCCCGATTTCAGAAACTCAACGGTCTTCTGGAGCTGCTCATCGAAGCCGTAATAAAAAGGAACTGCGGTATTGCCGGCCAACCACCGATGCGATGAAAAGGTGCCTTTCTTAGCTCCGTATTCCTCGGTCACGGCCTGCTCGCGCAGCATATGACAGTTCTGGCAGCTTCTGAAATCGGCGGAATAGAACGTAAGGGGATTGCGCTTGGAGAACTTCGAATTCTGCCACTCGTCAAAGACCGTAAAAGCGCGGATGAATTTGTAATCGTTCAGCGGATTCGGCAGGTTCGCCTTGTGGCACGTCGCGCAGAACTCGGGCGCCCGATAGAAATCCTTCATCACTGCTTGCGAGTGGCGTTCAGGATGCGCCATGATCTCGGCATCAGCTACTTGACCGGGAATGCGATTGCCTTTTTCGTCCACCATGACGGCGGGCACTCCCATGATGTAGCTGCCATTGCCAAGAATGGGCTGCAGATTTTGGATAGAGTGGCAGGTCATGCAGGTAAGACCGTTCTGATCGAAGCTGCGGTCTACGTTGGAATTCTTAGTCAATGCGCCGCTGAGAACGCCGATGGGATTGTGGCAACTGTCGCAATGACGGGTGAATTCAACACCCTTGGTTCGCGCCAGAATGTTCACGCTGGTGCGGTAAAAAGGCGTTCGGAATGAATTCGAGTGCAGCGCCCGCCGCCATTCCTCGTAAGCCTGCGGATGACAATGCCGGCAATACTCAGCGGTTGGGAATGCGCCCGGTTCAATGAATTCATTCGTCTCGGACGCCGCATTGCCCGGCGCTCCCAGCTTATTTTTTCCGAAGCGGTAGTTATAGCTGCTCTTATCCTGCTGGGCTGTCGAGGTTCTCGGGAGGAACGGAAGCATGCCCGACACGAAGAGTACGGGCAAGATTCTCCTGTTTCCTTTCAAAGTCATCCCGGCGATAGCCTCGATTCCTCAATCTTCTCATTTCGCGTCCAGCTTTTGCGACAGCCTTTCCTCTGCAAATCATTAGTGTGAGCGGCATCCGCCGAGGAATCGCCGTCTGCGGCACGAACCCGGGCTTCGACAGCGTCATAAGGCCCGAGGTCGCCATCCATGATCCAGCGGTCTGTGTCTACGAGCTTTCGTTGGACCTCAATCCACTGATCACGCGGCCTTGGCATAAGGGTTGGCCGCCAGAAAATCTTCTTCAGTTCGAGCACAGGGAGACCCGTGATCTCGCCCAAGCGCACCGCGAGTGTCGATTTTCCTGAGGCTCCTGGACCAAGATGACAATGCGCTTCATAACCTGGCACTCCCTTCACCTGAGAGCTATTGCTCTCGCCAGCGTCACCGACTCGTCGCGCGGATCCGTCGCAGCTCGGGCGAACGTCCAAAATCGAACGCGCTCGCGATCCACCTCCAAGAGGTCCGCGATGCGGGAGATGACGCGGTCCGGATCCGAACGCAGTCTAGCCTTGCAGTTGAACAAGTGTTGCGTCGCGTCGAATGCAGGGTCCCCCACGAATGGCTTGGGATCGATCACGAGCCAAGTCTCGCGCTGGGACCGAAGGACGTTGCTGGCGTGGAAGTCGGTCGCCAGGAGCACCTCAACGGGTGCGGTGCGCGGCAAGTCCTCAAAGAGGCGCAGACCTTCACGGACCAGACCAGCGTCGGGCCACCGCTCTACCTGTGCCAGCGTCTCGTTACTCCAATACTCAGTCATCTCTGACAGGGGGCGAAAGGGGTGGGGCGCCGATGGCGAACGCCAGAGGCGACGCAATAGGCCCGAGATCACCAGATCCTGCTCGGGCTCAGGCAGTACCCGCAACGGCGTTCCAGGCTCGCAGCGCCCGAGGAGCACAGCGCCAAGTTCATCGTCAGCCTTGAGGAGTCGCACAGTCGGATCTCCATCCCAGAAGCGGAGTCCGGGGATTTCGTGCCTTCCTTCCATGTGCGGCATGGCGAGCTTCAGTACCGCGGAGGCTCCGTTGGGGAGCGTCGCTGGCGCCACCCACGCGCAACTCACCTCGACGCCCTCGAATGGCGCACCGAGCGTGAGCGACCATCGGCGCTCGAGGTTTCGAAGCGTCCCGGGCAACTGGCGGACCCAAGCCGCGCGCTCGGGCGTCGTGCGGCAGTTAGCAGCGAGCCGCTCCGGGATGTTCAAAGCCATGGACCGTATTGTTGCAGGCTTTTGCAACGTTTGGCGCTTTTGATGCACAAGTAGCAAGGAGCGGTCTTGATGCTTCGATTTTCAATTGCTTGCCTGGCGGCGTGCGCCGTACCTTCTCTTTGGGCCCAGTGTACGGCTTCGCAAACGCGAAACTGCCAGGAGGCATGCAGCTCCCTTTCGGGTCGCCAGTTTGTATTGTGCAGAACCGGTTGTGAAGCTCAGTGCCCGAAATCCCCAGTCCAGCCCCTATCATTCATCACTATTTCCGACGGTACATCCGTAACGGCTGCCGACATTTCCGGCTTTGATAGCCAATGGATGCAGCCCGCCGACCGAGCGACCGCCGTAAACGGCGCGCTTTGTTCGTTCTACTTTCGTTTTCCTCCGGCTGTCTGGGGCATCGAACCCCGAATGACCGCCCTTTCCCGCATGTACGAACTCACGGGTGATCGCAAGTACCTGGATCACATGCGCGAATTCATAGAACTCGCCTTGACATACCGCGATGACCATTACGATCCTGGAACTGCTCCTTTCCCATGTGGCGCGACTTCTCCGCCATATCCAGCCAAGCCGATTGACGATTTTCGCGGCCATGTCATGCCCGGTTGGGGCGGGAGCAGTCCCGACATCGCTGACTTTAACTTCGTTCCCGAGGTTGTGACAAGTCTCTATGGTTACTCCATCGCGAGGTTTGCCCGCATCGTCGCCGAAGACCCAACCTTGCAGGCGACTTACGGCAACGACGCCATACGCTACGTGAATGCCACTCTAGAAACGGCATGGGCTTTCATGCCGCAAGTGGACACGCGCAGCGTGGGAAACTTATTCGAAGCGAACTTGTCTCAGCTGGAAATCTATCGGACGAAACCTTCGTCGTCCGAGTGCCAGCAGGCGTACGACAAGGAAAAAGCTGCGATGGACGCCGCCAATGCGCAAGCAGCAGCAGCCGGAAGCCCTCTGCCCTTCGACCAGAGCTCGTACAATCGCCTCGCTCAGCAAAAAACCAATTGCCAAAACCTGAGCTGCGTTGCTGGAGCGCCTTTGGGGAACAACGAGAGTGGCGCTTACGCAATGATGCTCATTGAACTCTGGCGCGTGCTTGACAGCGATTTTTACCGGCGCTCGAACCAACAAGCAAGCAATGCGGAACTCTCCCGCTCTCTGTTTCCGCTTCTGGTATCCCGCGTTTATCGATTCGTTGTGAACCGTTTACAACCCGTCGCGGACGCGCGCGGCGACCGTTACCATTGGAACTACCAAGACGATCAGCCAAGCTGCGTCCGCGTGCAGGCCGAAGACGTTCGCCACGGCGCCCTCGACATGCGTTACCTTGAGGTGCTGCGCGCCGCCTTCGATCGTCTCAACGCTGAGGCAAGCAAGGCTGGAGAACCGATCCCGCTTGACTTACCGCAATTGCGTCACTTTGCCAACACGTTTTTAGAAGAAATTGCGCCGGGGCAGAACTTCAACGAAGATGTCGACGGAAGGCCGGATAATCCCGACTCAAACGGAATTTGGGAGGACAACGCGAACTGCGACGGTTGGGTGAACCTTGCTGTCGCGGATCCAAACGTTTATCGCATTTGCCACGATGCGTCCCTAAACATCGTGAGTAATAGCCAGCCCTATTTAAATATTGGGAACCACTCGGCGCTGCTCGCGGCCAAACCGTTTTCCGCGGGCTTAGTTTCTGCTTCCGGCAAGGTCACATTTCTGCGAGTCAATGAGGTGGGCACCGGTTTCGGCTCGCCCATCGAATTTCTGGATGCCGAAGCGATTGTTCAACTCGATACCCAGCCAGGCAAAAGTTTCGGGTTTCAACTTCGCACCGACAAGCAAGAAGCGGACCACCTTGGAATGCTTGAGGTTTTGCGTTCCGCGTTTCACGCGAATCGTACGGTCGATATTGAGTATCTGCGGAATGGCGCTCAAAACGGGCTGATCATTCGTGTAGCAAGAGTGAACTTATCAGGAGGAAAATAATCGATGCGGCGTTCAGTGTTGATGGTGGTTGCAGCGGGCTGGCTTGCTTTCATGGGAACGGCGAACGCGTTTGCGGATCTCGTCGAAAGCAAAGGCCACATTACATTTTTGCGGGTTCACGATGTCGGTACAGGTTTTGGACCGCCTTCCGACTATCTGGATGTCGAAGTCGTAGTCCAGCTCGATTCGCAGCAGGGAAAGAGTTTCGGTTTCCAACTTCGGAACGACAGCAACCTGCCCGCGCGCAAGGGCATGCTTGACCTGTTGCGTGACGCTTTTGCCAATAATTATCCGGTACTTATCGATTACAACGTCACGCCACCCAAAGTGAATGGCACGATCATACGCGTTGCTGTAGTTAAGCAATAGCCCACAGAACGGTGCTTGCTTCGCGCCTCTCGGTGCGCGCTTACGTCGAGCTGTTCCTTTGGCGCGGAGATCGATCTGATGTTCGTCTTGAGCAATCACCGACCCACCGTGTCACACGATCGTCTAAAAGCTGCTCCCCCCGGCTCTTCAACACCCGTGCCCGTTACCATTCATAGTGATGCGGAAAAGTTGGGGGCGACTCGCGACAGAGAACGATAAGTACCTACCGGGGCGACCGTCCGCGGACCGACACAATCCCTACCACGGATCCGCCCCTAGCAAAGTAAACTACGGGTAACGAGACACTTCTTGGCGACCCAACCTAAGACGCCGCCGCGAGCAGGACATCTTCCCTCCGAGGGTCGCCGGATTGCTCAGTTGGCGGAACAGACCGCTTTATCCAATGCGCAACGCTGGTTCACGCGGGAGCGCGCGTGGATCAATGAACAGCAGCTCCGATTGTGCCGCGTTCCCGCTCGCACGTTCTTCGAACAAGCGCGAGCGGAATGGTTTCGCGTGCAGCTT
>JBAUUG010000222.1:0-12367 GCA_049582585.1 Bryobacteraceae bacterium
GGAAATGGCCGATCAGGTGCGATTAGGCAAGGCGCTCCAAGTCATCTCACCTGGCGACGCGTCGGCCGGCATCTTTGCGGGAGTGACTACCTTGGCGCATGCGAAGGTCAGCGCGTCCGCGCAGTACGATAGCGCGACAGCGATGACACTGTTTTTCTCTGATGTCGAAGTACGCACTCCCCGCAAGCGAGAAGAATTTGAACAGATCGGCCGCGCCACAAAGCTTTCGCTTCTCGACCCGCAGGACTCGGCAACGGAAGCGCGCCATGCGGCATTGATTACCGAAGCAATCTGGCGTGCAATGGACCAAAGCGGCAACTTGGCCACCTTCGGCCAGATCCCGGAGATACAGCAACGGTGGTTAACATTCGTGGGCGCGATTGGAGCGGACTGGGCCGACATCGCGTGGTGGGCGGATGCGATGGTGAAGGTGGCGCCCAAGCTCAGCGACCTCCTGGCCGCGGTCGAGAAATGCAAGAGTGCCGATGTGACGCAAGATGCGCAATTCATGAGAGCACGCGATGCCCTGGCAAGCGTAATGGGAGGCGTCGTTCGCAACTGCCGGTCGGCATTCGGCGACGGCTGGGGCATGGCGGTCATGTTCGCGTTGTCCGGCGGAACGGCGCAAGGGGCAATGGATATCTCATGCAATAGCCATAATCGGCACTTCGAATCGCGTCCGCAAGTCGCTGCCGCACCATAGCGAACAAAAGGAGAAACAGAGGCTCCGCCCCTGGCAGTCTAAAAGCTGGAGGTCAACAGGTGCCGGTACAGGAACTACGACAAAGCGGGATGATGGCGCATCTGCTCGACGCGCTAGATCGAGGCGAAGACATCGGGCATTATGGCCGCTTGGTTTTTGTCATGGTGGCGCGCCATTTTTTGTCTGACGAGGAAATTGTTCAGGAGCTCACTAAAGATCGGGACTGCGATGAGCAGAAGGCCTGGGGACTCGTGAAGCAAGTTCAAGCCCGAGGCTATAATCCCCCCAAACGGGAGCGGATACTCCAATGGATGAACGAGCAAGAATTCCCCATCTGTCAAAACCCGAACGACAAGGCGGCTTGCAACGTTTACAAGGCGCTTGATTTTCCGCCCGAAGTGTACGAGAAGATCAGCGCGTTCTACCAGGACGGCCAAGGCGCGCCGGGTCAGCAATAGCCGGTCAGGATCTCACGACATCCGGGCTTGCAAGCTCCTGGCGAAGCCATTCGACCATTTTGCGCTTATACGCTGCCGCTAATCGAGGAGACGATTCCCACCAGCGAATCCCATGCCCCGCGCCTTCGACGGGATAAATTTCGCAGCTCGCGCCCGCCTTCTTCATGCGCTGGCACATCTCGCTCGATTGCGAAAAAGGTACGAGCGGATCCTCGGTTCCATGAATGAAAAGAAACGGCGGCATATCGGCGCGCACGTGCTCGATAGGCGATAGCTGCGCTAATCCAGTTAAGATCAGGCCTTCCCAGGGCGTGCCCTGGACGGAATTGCGAATCCGGGCGGGTACATAGTTCGAGTTTTTCAACAAGGTGACGAGATCGCTTGGCGTATAGATGGCGACCACCGCCTTCACTCCCGCACCGGGGCTGGAACGCAGTGCCGCCATCGCGGCAAGTTGCCCACCGGCGGATTCTCCGATCAGAGCGATCCGATCGGCATCGATGTGAAATTCGGAAGCATTTGATCGGATGAATCGAATGGCTTCCTGCACATCATTGATGGCGATCCCGAACTGGGTTACTTCCGTGGCTAACCGGTAATTGATGGAGAACCAGGCAAACCCCGCGTCAGTCAGCGGCTTAAATAGGGGCTGGACGTCAATGCGGCGGTCCCCGGCGACCCATCCGCCTCCGTGCACAATAATTACGGCGGGAGTTTTCTGCGCGCCCCCCTGAATCGAGGCGTCCATCCGAAGACTCATCCCGTTCACGCGCGCGTATTCGATGTCTTTGATGGGCGGTTCCTGGCGCGTATAGACAGGAGCAGCGGCGAAAGCGTTCATGATTAGAAAAACGGGAAGAAAAACGGCCCGTTTGCGGACAGGCATCTAGTGACTCTGATGTTTCGAAGAGTCGTAGGGTTGCGCCAAACGACTACGTCTTCCCCGCAAACTCCGTCATCACAGCCTGTCGCAGAACATCAGGCGGCAGCAGCCCTTGCGAAAGAATGAAATCGTGAAATTGCTGCACGTTGAACTTCGGGCCCAATGCCTTCTCGGCATCCGACCGAATCTCCCGCAGCCGCATATAGCCGTCGAAGTAAGAAACCGCCTGGCCGGGCATGCGGAACGTAAACCGGTCCACTTCTTCGGTCGCAAAAGCGTCTGACACCACGACCTCATTCATCAGCAGCTGTTTGGCTTGTTCGGGCGTAACCTTGCCCTGCTGAAGCTCGGGATCGAGGAACGCTCGCGCGGCGCGGAGAAGCCGCAATTGCAGTGAGATCAGCTTGCCGTCATCCGGCATGTAGGGCAGCATGAACCATTCGGAGTAGAGACCCCAGCCTTCGACATTCGTGCTGTTGAACGCGAAAATCGCGCGCGCCTCCGAAACGCCGCGCTCGATCATGGCCGCGAATTGCAATTCGTGCCCCGGGCGCGCTTCGTGCGCGGTCAACGTCCATGACGCCGCTGAGAACGTGAAATCGTCGTATTTCAAAGCCTTGCCATTGGCGCCTGTTGTTCCGGCCGGTAGAACAAATTGCCCCTGTTCACCATGATTGTTGATCAACGGCGGAGGAACCATGTGCGGAGCGGGTTGCTGCGCGGTCTCCGCGGCTGAGGCCAGACGGATAATACACGGACGATTCGGCAAAGTGACCAGATGCTCGCGCCGGATGATGCCTTCGATTTGAGCCAGCCGGTCATGATAGAGAGGCATCACCTGATCCGCGTTGAGCTGCTCTTTTTTGAGCGCCTGAATCACGTCCCGGTAGTCGGACGAGGGCAGATTACGCTCCTTCGCGACTTTCGAAGCGAGCGTTCGCATGTCGTCTTGAATCTCGGTAAAGCTTTGGTGCGCCAGGCGCGTCAGCTCTTCGGGCGTATAATCGACCCCCACATTCGCGAGATTAATTGTGTACAGCTCGGGCGGAAGGCGGAAATCGGAGCGCGCTCGCGGAAGAACTTCTTTGCGAACGAACTCTTGATACTCGGCAAGCTGATCTTTCAATTTCGCGTATGCGTCTTGATAATCCATCATCTTGTATTTCTCGAGCAGCAGGCCGATGCCCGTCGTGTAAGAGTTCATGTTGGCGAGATCCTGGTCAATCTCCGCCTTCGCCGGTCCGAGCAGTCCCGGCGTATTCAGCTTGTCGCGAAAGACTTTTTCGGCAAGCACGGTCGTAGGCGTATAGCCTTGCTCAATTCCCGTGTAACGGCGCAGGCGCACCACGGAGGCTTTCCGGCGCTCTGACGCAATTTGATCGTCGAGCAAACTGTGCATGCCGAAGAAAATGGTTTCGGCCACATTGTTGTAGGGGAGCAGATGCTGCTCATAAGCTTCTGAAGCCTGCATATTGCGCTGACCAGCTTGGATGAGAATTTCGAGATCCTGCTTGACCAGCGGGTCCTGCTCTGCGGCAAGCCGGTCTTGTAGAGTTTTGAGCGCCTCCGCTGTGTCGCGGCGCGAACGCTCTCGCCGGTCCGCGGACGGGATTGAGATTTGTTCATCCAGGCCGCTGATACCCAGTGAGCCGGCGCCTTCAGGCGCGTATCGCGCCATGATGTTCAGCAGGATCTGAGCGTTCTGATTGCTCTTTTCGACCCAGGAAGGCTGCTGATTTTGCGCGACTAGGGAACTGGCGCAGATAAGGGCGGTAAAAGCGAAACGCATAGATCCAGCCTAGCGAAGCAGGTCTTCCAACTGTATTTTCGTGTCCGTACCGGCGTCCCGGTATTTGACGATCACAGGCGTATAGAGCGAAATGCCCCAAGCGCGTGCCGCGTCGGATTCCACTCGCCGCGACCCCGGCACGACCACCGCCCCTTCCGGAACAATCACCGGCGTGTCACCCGTGGCCCGATGCAGCGTGCCGCGAACCAGATCGTAAACCGGCGTCGAGCGGTTCAAAATGGTTCCGCTGCCGAGTACGGCGCGAGACTTCACGACGGTTCCTTCATACACGCCGCAATTCCCGCCCACCAGAACGTCATCTTCAATGATCACGGGCAGCGCGCCAATTGGTTCCAAGACGCCGCCGATCTGAGATGCCGCTGAAATGTGACAGTTACGCCCGATTTGCGCGCAGCTTCCAATCAGAGCGTGAGAATCGATCATCGTGCCGTCGCCGACATAAGCGCCGGCGTTGATGAACATCGGAGGCATGCAGGTGACGCCGCGGCCCACGTAGCAACCGTCGCGGATACTCGATCCGCCGGGCACGACCCGCACGCCATCCTCTAATCTGAGCTTCTTAACCGGGTAAGTCGACTTATCGAAGAACTGGAAAGCAACATCCTCGCCCATCGGAACCACGGTGCCTATCCGAAAACCCAACAGGATGCCCTTCTTCACCCACGTGTTTACGCGCCAACCGGTCGCATGCGACGCATCCGGCTCTGCGGCGCGTATCGATCCCTGGTTGAGCATGGCCCGGAATTGCTCAAACAGAAGTTTCTGGTCGTCTGAATAGGTCGGCGGGTTTCGCTCAAAGAGGCTTTCGACGCTCTGCTGAATTTCTTCCGGCTCAGGCAATGCGCTCAAACGCGGACTCCGGAAAGCAAGCCGAGCGATTCGAGCACGCTCTCGATCTTCTGCTGGGAGGCTGGCTGAGGCGGCACCATCGGCAGGCGCCAGACCGGCTCCAACAAGCCCATGCGAGCCATCGCGAACTTGACGGGCCCAGGACTCGTTTCGATGAAGTTGATTTCCATCAACTGCTGATATTTTCGTTGCAGCTCTCGTGCATGGGCAAAATCGCCTTCGAGCGCGGATCGAGTGAGCTCCGCGAATTCAGACGGAATTTCGTTTGCGACCACGGAAATCACCCCGCGGCCTCCCAAGGCAACGAGCGGGACGGTAATGGCATCGTCGCCGGAGAGCACCAGGAAAGATTCGGGCACGCGAGCTAGAATGCCGGCCATTTGCGAAATGTTGCCCGAAGCTTCCTTTACACCGATGATGTTCTTGATTTCAGCGAGATGAACCAGCGTAGCGGGCTCGACATTGACGGCGGTTCGCGGCTGAACGCTATAGACGATGATGGAAAGCGCTGTCGATTCAGCGATCGCGCGGTAGTGCTGATAGAGACCTTCTTGCGTCGGCTTGTTGTAGTAAGGCGTGACGGATAAGACGCCCGAGACCCCCAAGCTTTCCAGCTCCCCGATCATTTCGATCACTTTATGCGTGTCGTAGCCGCCCGCCCCCGCAAGCACGGGTACGCGCCCGCGCGATTCTTGCGCGGTGATTTCGACAACTCGAAGATGCTCCTCGTGCGTGAGCGTTGGACTTTCACCAGTCGTGCCGCATGGACATAGAAAGCTGATGCCTGCGTCAATCTGGCGATTGACAAGAGCGCGCAACGCCTGCTCATCAAGCGAAAGATCGGATCGAAACGGCGTTACCAGCGCCGTGCCGCAACCAGTGAACATCATCCCTCCTTCGAGCCGGGCTCGGCTCCGCCGAACAATACGTCCTCGAAGCCGTAGACTCCTTGGCGGCCCAGAATCCATCTTGCCGCTTTCAACGCTCCGTGCGCAAATCCCTCGCGGTTGCGCGCTGTGTGACGCAGAGTAATGGTATCGGCGGCTGAATCGAAACCTATCTCATGCGTGCCCGGATGCTTGCCTGCGCGATTCGAGCTGATATCGATGTTTCTTTCATACCCGCTTTGCTTCATCGCCTGAATCAAGCGCAGAAGCGTTCCCGAAGGCGCATCTTTCTTTGCATCGTGATGGATCTCCCACGCCCAGGCGCCGTAGGCTTCTTCATCGCGCAGCTGTTCCGCGGCCAGCGCTGCCAACCGGCCAAACACTGCTACGCCGATAGAAAAGTTCGGACTCCAGACCAATCCGGTGCCTGCTCGAATTACCGTCCTGCTTACGTCATCGAGATGATCGAACCATCCGGTGGTTCCGGTTACCGCCTGCACGCGCAGTTCAGCCAGGCGCTTCAGATTTTCCGGAGCACTCTCGGGCGTTGAGAACTCGACAGCGACATCGACGCCGTCAAATGCTTCGGCTGTGATCCCCGCGCGTTTCGTCACCCGCGCAACTACTTCAAAGCCGTGCTGGGGCGCAAGCTGCTCGACCAAATGGCCCATCTTGCCGTACCCCACAAGCGCAAGTTTCTTTTCAGAAATCATGGTTCCTCAATCGAACACCAGCGGATCGAGGTCCGAGAAAAATTCGCCGTGCAATGCCGCGACCGCATCCTCCAAATCTCCATCCGCCATCACGAAGCTCAGATTCAGCAACGAAGCGCCTTGCGAAATCATGCGAATATTCTTTTCGCGAAGCACTTGGAATGCGCGGCCGGCAATACCGGGAGTGTGGCGGATATTTTCGCCGATCAGGCAAACAATCGCCTGCCCGTCCTCGCTGCCGACCTGAGCGAATTCCCGCACCTCCCGGCAGATGGGATCGAGATTCTCCCGGTCGTCCACCGTCAACGAGACGCTGACTTCGGAAGTGGAAACCATATCGACGCTGGTCCCGTATCGGTCGAAGATTTCGAAAATGCGATGCAGGAATCCATGCGCCATAAGCATTCGAGTGGAATGGATATTGAGAATGCTGATGCCTCTCTTGCATGAGATAGATTTCACCGGGTTCCTGCAGGGTACGGGCTGAGCGGTGATGCTGGTGCCATCGATCTCGGGCCGTCTGGAGTTAAGGATGCGAACGGGAATGTTCTTCTCAACAGCCGGCAGCACCGTCGCCGGATGCAGCACCTTGGCCCCGAAATATGCCATTTCCGACGCTTCCGCGAACGAAATGCTCTTGACGCGATGCCCGCCGGGGACAATCCGCGGATCCGCCGTGAGCATGCCATCGACATCAGTCCAGATCTGTATCTCTTCCACACCCAGAGCCGCTCCTACGATGGAAGCCGAGTAGTCAGACCCGCCGCGCCCCAGCGTGGTCGTTTGTCCGTCCTTGGTTGCCCCGATATACCCGCCCATTACCACGACCGATGTCGCGGCGACCGGCTGTATGTGCTCTTGAAGAAGAGCCCGAGTTTCCTCCAGCAGCAGCTGGGCCTGTGTAAATCGACCGTCTGTCAGGATGACTCGGCGCGCATCCACATGCTGCGTGCGAATGCCCGCCGCTTGGAAAGCAAAGCTGATAACCAGGCTTGAGAGGCGCTCGCCGATGCTGGCAACAGCATCCATTGATCGGGGTGACAGCTCTCCTACGACGGAGAGCCCCTTCACTAGCTCATCGAGCCACTCAAAATGCGCTCGGATGTAGCGGTCGAGATCGGCCGCCGCCGCGCCTGCGAGCGGGAGCCCATGCGTCAGATGATGGCCGCGCAACTCATCGATAATGGCAAGGGCCTGATCGCGCCGTCCGGCAGCCGCTTCCTTAGCTGCCTCGAGCAGCCTGTTCGTGGTCTTGCCCATGGCGGAGACGACGACTACCGGATGCCGATGTTCGTGCGCTTGAACGATGCTGGTGACGCGGGCAATCGCTTCCTGCGATTCGACGGAGCTGCCGCCGAACTTCATGACAATCATGGCAACAGGCTCTCAGTCAAAGAAGCCTTCGGAGATCATGAGCTCCGCGTTCAGCACCGCGGCCCCCGCGGCCCCGCGAATTGCGTTGTGCCCGCAAGCGACAAACTTCAAATCGAGAACCGAGCATTCCCGCAAGCGGCCGATCGATACAGTCATTCCGCGTTCGCGCCCCGCATCGCGCCTGGGCTGTGGCCGGTCCTGCTGCGGCATATAGATGAGCGGTTGTGGAGGGGCGCTCGGCAGGTTGCGCTCTTGCGGGACGCCGCGGAACGTTTCCAGCGCCTTCAGGACATCTTCGATTTTTGGTTTGGCTGAGAATCCTACCGAAGCGGCAACGGTGTGACCATCGGTGACTGCAACGCGATGGCAATGCGCGCTCACGCGGGTCTTCAGCGGCGCAGCTTGGCCATTTGAAACATCCCCGAGAATCTTTTGCGTCTCCTGCTCCATCTTCTCCTCTTCGCCGCCGATGAACGGGATCACGTTGGCGAGAATGTCCATCGAAGCGACGCCCGGGTAGCCGGCGCCGGAAACCGCCTGCATGGTTGCCGCCAGCACCCGCTCAATCCCGAACTGCAGAAGCGGAGCGAGCGACATGGCGAGCACCACCGTAGAGCAGTTCGGGTTGGTCACGATCATCCCCTTCCAGCCACGATTTTTTTGCTGAAAACGAATCAGCGACAAATGTCCCGGATTAATTTCGGGCACCAGTAAGGGAATGTCCGGCTCCATGCGGTGATTTCGGGAATTTGAAACAACAATGTGGCCGGCCTTCGCGAAAGCAAGCTCAATTTCTGTCGCCACGGATGCATCCATCGCGGAGAATACCAGCCGCGGAGCATGCCCAGGCTGGGAATCGGACACAGTAATTTCCGCCGCCGAAGTGGGCATTTCGCCATCCAACCGCCAGGCTGTCGCATCTTTCAGTTTCTTCCCCGCCGACCGGTCGCTCGCGCCAATCCACGTGAGACTGAACCAGGGATGCCCTTGCAGGAAGCGGATGAAGTGCTGGCCCACCATGCCGGTTCCACCAAGAACGCCAACCTCAATCGGTCGCATGGGTGTCATGACGATAGCCTTACGATGAGTTGCTTGTACAAGCGAACGGCCTTGCTCAATTGTAGTTTCGATATTCGTTCTTCTGCTGAATGCGCTACGTGGATGCTGCCCGGACCTATGAGGAACGGCTGTCCCCAAGCGCCCGCGAACGCTGGGATATCGGTGGTAAACGCGACTACTGTGGTTTCGAATCCTTCTAAAGAACCAAGGCGAGCTGCCGGGATGTACAAGATTTCGAGCGCTTCGGCATCAGGCGCGGCGGTCAATCGCATCTGCTCGCGCAGTTCTGTCACGTCGCCCACCACGCGTATGAAAATCTCCGCGCCTGCCTCATCCGCTATCACGTTCGGGGCGCAACCGCCATGGATGGTCCCAATATTCAGCGTTCCGGGGCCGAGAATTTTATCTGCCGGCAATTCCATGCGGCGAATTCGCTCCAGCGCGTTGAGAAGCTTCTCGATGGCCGATTCACCTAGCTCTGGGTAAGCTGAATGCGCCATTCGGCCATGAGCGACGACCTCATACCGCAATGCGCCCTTCGATCCGATAGCAAGCTTATTGTCCGTCGGCTCGCCGTTGATCAAAAACTTGCTTCCGCGCGGATTCTGAGCCGCGACTTGCGCGCCTGCGCTGTTACGCTCCTCCCCGACCACAAATAAAAGGCCGAAATTGCGTTTGCCTTCCTGCAGCAGCTCTCCGGCGGCGGTGATCATGGCCGCGATAATCCCCTTAGTGTCGCAAGCGCCGCGGCCCCAGATCTCGTGGTCATCTTCGCGTGAGACGAAAAACGGAGGGACGGTATCCATATGCGTGGAAAGCACTACCGTCGGCTCGCCGAAATGGACGAATATGTTATCGCGCCCCTGTTCCACTGGAATGCGCTCAGCCTTTCCTTCGAAACGGCGGGCCAGATTGTCAAGTGTTCGCCACAAAAAATCACCGATATCCCCTTCATTGGGCGTGATCGATTCGATATCGATGAGCCGTCGCGTTAGTTCGAAGAGATGCATGAGTGGCTTTAACCTACAATAGACCGCACGCATCCTAGCGACGCGGTTTCAAACAGATACAACGGTGAGTACCCCCAGTACTAAAAACTTCTAGACCTTCTACTGCAAGGGAAGTATGCTTATGGCACTAATAGCGCGCCTTGGCGCATTCCTGGGCCAGTTGGGTAGAAGTGCGAGCAAGTTCAATTATTTCAATTATGGAGAAAAGATGATTTCGAAAAGACTATTCCTGAGTTTGAGTTTGGCGGTTGGGTCTTTAGTGGCAGGCTCAATCTTGCGAGCCGCTCAGCCTGCGGTAGGCGGGCAGTTGATCGGCAACAACACGCCCCGGTTCGTATCCATGGCGAAAAATCTTGGTCCGGAGGATCCGTCCAAGATCATTGATGTCACCATTTGGCTGAATCTGCACAATCGGGGCGAGTTGGATTCCCTGACGGAGGAACTGTACGATCCTGCTTCCCCCCGTTATCACGACTGGCTCACGCGTTCCGACTTCGCGGCCAAGTTTGCACCCACTGCCGAGGAGGCTAAGACTATCCAGGAATTCTTTGAGTCCCATAAGTTGCCAATAGTTGCGGTGGGTCCGGATAATCGTTTCGTGCGCGCCCGCGGCGCCATCGCCGATGTCGCGAAGGCGTTTCAGCTTCAAATCAATAGATTCGACCTTAACGGCAAGACCTACCGCGCCAACACCAGCGACCCCTTGATTGAAGGACCCGCGGCATCGCTTGTTCACTCGGTCTCCGGACTGAACGACCTGACATTTGAGCACCCGCTGAAGGCGCCGGGCGTGGCGAAACCCGGCTCAGGGTCCGGCTTTGAAAACGCCGCTTCCGGCCCTGATCCCGATTTCTTCACTTCCAACTGTTTCACGGGCGTGAAAACGGAGCAGTACACGGGTACCGATCCATTCGGATTGTCCTTCACTGCGACCTATAAAGGCAATAGCTACAACGGGACGGAGAACGCCCCGGGCTGCGGCTACACCCCGCCGGAGATCCACACTGCCTACAATTTAACGGGTCTGTACAAAGAGGGCTTCGACGGCACTGGGCAAACTATCGTCATTATCGACTGGTGCGGTTCGGAAACCATCCAGGACGACGCCAACACCTTTTCGGCAAGATTCGGTCTGCCTGCGCTGACCTCATCGAACTTCCATATTATTTACCCCTCTACGTATCCCACGTGTATGGGCCCGAACGTCGAAATCAGCATCGACGTGGAATGGGCCCACGCGATTGCTCCCGGCGCGAAAATCGATCTGTTGGTTCCACCAACCGCGCTTTTTCAAGATATCGATATTGCGGAGCTCTACGCTATAGCCAACCATTTAGGCAACGTCATCTCGGGCAGCTATGGGAGCCCAGAGTCTGAGACTCCGGCAGCAGAGTTGGAGGAGGAGAACCTGATTAACCAAACTGCGGCCGCGCTGGGGATTTCCGCCAATTTTGCCTCCGGCGATGATGGCGATTTTACCCCATTCGGTCTCCCTGCCACGGTCCTCGCGCCAGCCGATTCTCCGAACGCTACGGCAGTGGGAGGCGTGAGTCTCGCATTAAACTCCGACAACACCATGTTCTGGCAGACGGGTTGGGGCAACAATGAAACGCTCCTTGTTTCGGAAGGATATGTTTACGATCCGCCTATCAACTTCGGTTTCTATGCCGGCTCCGGTGGAGGGCCTAGCGCGGTTTTCGCCAAGCCCATGTTCCAAAAGAATTTGCCCGGTACACAGCGTCAACTTCCGGACATCTCCTGGTTGGCTGACCCGTTTACCGGAGCTGTCATCGTGACCAGCTATCCTTTCCAATTTCCTCCCCAGGAATGGCAGGTTTATGGGGGCACCAGCGTCGCAACTCCGATGTTCTCGGCTTTGTGGGCGATTGCCAACCAAGAGGCCGGCGCGCCACTTGGTCTGGCGGCAAAGCATCTCTATTCCATGCCGGCAGGGACCATCACTGACGTGCTCCCGATCAGCTCGCCGACCAATGTCACCGCCACTTTCGTAGATCCCTTCTCGGGCACGACTACCTACACCGCAGCCGAACTCGTCGCGCCGCTATACGGGACGACGAAGTTTTACAGTGCTCTTTGGAACATACCCCTGGAACAGGACACGGCGTATGTGCTCTCCTTCGGCACTGATAGCGGCCTCAAGACCACCGTCGGGTGGGATAACGTGACGGGCTTAGGAACACCCAACGGGAGGGCTTTTGCCGACCACTTCAACCCAGCGAGGCCAGTAAGCAAATAGCTCAAGCTTAGCTGTGCTTCGACACTCCTCCGCCGGTCGCAAGATCGGCGGAGGAGTTTCAGTTACTGCCGATTCTCATGCTGTAGAACGATCGCCACACGAAGACCATGGAGATCAGCAGGAACAATCCTGCTAAGAACCAGCCGAGCGCCGAGCCGTGTTCCCCTGACAGGGAGACGGCCAGTTCTACTGCCAGCAATCCGAACAGAGTCGTGAACTTGATGATCGGATTCAATGCCACAGAGGAGGTGTCTTTGAACGGATCGCCTACCGTATCGCCGACCACTGTGGCGTCGTGCAGAGGCGTGCCTTTCTGCTTGAACTCAGTCTCGACAATTTTCTTGGCGTTGTCCCAGGCGCCGCC
>JBAUUG010000223.1:0-2379 GCA_049582585.1 Bryobacteraceae bacterium
CGCTTGCATCGCAGCGGAATCGAGGTCGATCTGAACCTCGCGCAGCTTGCCGCCGTAGGGCAGGGGACTTGCGGCCCCGGGAACAGTAACGAGAGGGGTGCGAACGGTATTGAGGCCGAGATCGGCGAGCGTCTGCTCTGACAGGCCGGAGCCGGAGAGCGCGAGCTGGATGATTGGAACGGTCGACGCGCTGTAATTGAGGATCAGCGGCGGCGTCGCGCCCGTGGGCATTTGCTTGAGTTGCGTCTGCGAGATCGCCGTGATCTGCGCGTTGGCGAGGCGAATGTCGGCGCCCGGCTGGAAATAGACCTTGATGATGCTGACTCCCAGAAGAGATCGGGACTCCATATGATCGACGCCGGCCGCTAAAGTAAAGAAGCGCTCCAGGGGGTCAGTGATATCAAACTCGATATCCTCGGGAGGCATGCCGCTGTAGAACGTCGCGACCACGGCCTCCGGCAGGTTGATGGGCGGGAACAGATCGACCGGCATGCGAACGACGCTGGTGACACCAATCACCAGCAGCGTAAGGCAGATGACAATGATGAAGTACGGATTGCGAATCGAAAACCCTGGCATAAAAATCTATCCCGTCTCGCTGATTCAGACTTGCTGCGCGCGATGAATCGTTTTATTGCTGAACATTTCCTTGATCGTAAGTGGGGACCGCAACAAGCTTTGCGTGAACTTTCTCACCCGGCTTCAAGCCGGCTCGATCACTCACCACTACCTGTTCTCCCTCGTTCAGTCCCGAGGTGATCTCGGCATCGCTGTTGCTTTCGATCCCGACTTGCACATTCCGTGCTTCGAGTGCTCCATCTGCGTTCACAACAAGAACGCTTGTTTCGTCCCCCTTATGACTTATGGCTTGTACCGGGACGCACGGAATATTACTTTTCTGATCGAATTGAAGATCAGCTTCCGCGTACAAACCAGGCACCATTAGTCGTTGCGGATTTCGCACGTCGACTTCGGTATGCATGGTGCGCGTATCGGAACGCACGTCGACCGAGAATCGCGCGACCTTGCCCGGAAAAGAACGATTAAGCGAAGGGACGCGGACATCGACGGGGTCGCCGATGCGGATGTTGCTCACATATGCCTCAGGAACCGGAATGACGAGGCGAAACAGATCGTCTTCTGAAAGTTTGACGAGCGGCATGGCCTGAGTGCTCGATCCCGTACCCGCCTGCATGAGGGTTCCGAGGTTTGCGTAACGTTCGGTGACAATGCCGGAAAATGGCGCGGTGATCTTGGAATAATCGTAGAGACTCTGATCGTGAGCGAGTTTGGCTCTCGCGACCGAGAGTTGACTTTGAGCGGCATCCAGAGCGGCTTGCCCAGCGTCTACCTGAGCAGCAGCAGCAAGGTCTTTGCCTTGGGCGTCGTCAACCTCTTGCTGGGCCACGATGCCGGGTTGACTTTCGAAGACGCCATTCAAGCGCGTGTACTGCAGATGCAGCGCTTTGTATTGCGCCTGGTAACGACCGAGTTCGTGCTGCGCGCGGGTCACCTGGTTGTTTGCGTTCTTAATCTCGGCCTGATCTTCCTGTAATTGGGCTTCGAGTTCTGGAATCTCGAGAACGGCCATGACTTGTCCGGCTTTGACATGGCTGCCGTAGTCCACTAGCAACTTCTTCACGTAGCCGGATTCTTTCGCGTACACATCGATTTCCTGGAAAGGCACCAGCTCAGAGGACATCGTGATTTGCCGGCCCAGTGATTTCTTGACGACCTTGGCTACTCCAACGGTCACGGACGGCCCGCTGGCTTGCACATTTTTGTCCGTGTCCCCGGAACAGGAGGACAACATGATGGGCAGCGCGAGCGTGAGCACGGCCAGGACGGCGGAAACGCTGCTGTTTTCCGGGAAACTCGCCCACGAGTGGCGTATCCCAAATCTATTTCGGTAATTAGCCATTTCTTCTAGACCAGCCTTCTTCACTGATTCCAGCGATCCGTTTCTCAATTGATAGCATTTTATGACCTTGAATCCTTCAAGACTTGAGTGAGACCTGCCACAGAAAAATCATTTGAGCGGCAGTAATCGATGACTTTGTGCTCTGTTTGCTGCAGCCTGGCTGCAACCGCAGCAAGTTGAGAAGCGAGCTGCAGCGGAACGGAGAGAATGCCGTGCCTGTCGCCATGCAAGAGATCGCCCGGTTGTACCTCGAGCCTGTCGATGGTGAGGGTCGCTCCGACATCGAAGATGTGCGCATACGCGTGCGAGACCGCTACACTTCCTGCAAACAAATGCATTTCGGTCGCTTCGACTGAAGGTAGTTCGCGCACAGCTCCATTGGTGACGTACCCAACGCAGCCCAGAGCTGTCAAAATTGCGGCGTGCATGTCCCCGAGGAAAGCCCCTCTGCCTGGAGG
>JBAUUG010000224.1:0-12794 GCA_049582585.1 Bryobacteraceae bacterium
TTGTGCACAACAGGTTAGATGCGATCTCTTCGGATGTCGATCCGAAGGGAGCAACTACTCTCTATTCTGTCAGATTGGTTATCGTTAAGTAGGTGAATCTGGAAAAAACGATTCTGCGCAAGGTTGGCGAAGCAATCGGACGCTTCCGTATGATTCGGGATGGCGATCGCGTGGCAGTCGGCGTCTCGGGCGGCAAAGATTCTGTAACCCTGCTGGAAGCCCTGCTGCTGCTTCAGCAACGCGCGCCCATCGAGTTCACGGTTTGCGCATTCACGATTGAACAAGGCAAGTTCCTCGCGCCCATTCAACCGCTCGGCGCGTACCTGCGCGAGCGCGGAGTAGATTGGACCTACGTTCCGGACGCGCCGTCCATCCGATTGTTGACCACCCAACCGGATCACGGGTGCGACCTCTGCAGCAGGTTTCGGCGGAGAGCGGTTTACGAAGTTGCTCGAAAACTCGGCGCAAACGTGATCGCCTTTGGCCACACGGCGGACGATTTCTGCGAATCCTTTCTCAGAAATGCCATGTTCAACGGCCGTCTCAGCTCGCTTCCGCCCTCAATTTGGTCAAGCAAGCGCGAATTCCGCCTCATCCGCCCGCTCGTATATGTCACAGAAGAGTTGACTCGCGCTTTCGCCGCCAATCTCGGGGCCCCGGTGATCCCTTGCGGCTGTTCTCAAAAGACCGGCACCGTGCGCCGCAGCCTGCGAGACATCCTCGGCGAGCTCGAGAAAGACCATCCGTTCCTGAAAGAGACGCTGATTTCCGCTATGGGCAAAGTGGAAACCGGCAGATTGTTGGATACCCGTTTCCTCGATCTCGATGGATCAAATGAAGACGTCTTCAGCAATCAGCCGCAACTAATAACCGTCAAATCCTAATTCAGTATGTGCCCGGTACATACCCGTTACCGTCCGGCTGCTCCCCTTAGCTGAGAACCCGAATATCACTCAAATTGCGATAATCTTCCGCAAAATCCAACCCATACCCGACCACGAACTCATCCGGTATTTGAAAGCCCGTGTATTTCACTCTCACCGGCTGAATCCGGCGCTCCGGCTTATCCAGGAGCGTCACAATTTCGAGCGACTTCGGCTTGCGCTGCTGCAGTAATCGTGTGAGATAACTCAAAGTGACGCCGCTATCTATGATGTCTTCGACAATGAGAACGTCGAAACCTTCGATGTTCACATCCAGATCCCTCGTCACTTTCACCTGTCCCGAGCTGGTCTTCTCACTGCCATAACTAGAAATAGCCATGAATTCGATGCGGACCGGCGGTCGTTTCAAGGCTCGCGCCAGGTCGGCCACAAACATAAACGCGCCTTTCAAAACGGAGACGAGATAAATCGGGCCGTCCCGATAGTCCGCTTCAATCTGCGCAGCCAGCTCCCGAACACGCTCCTGGATCTGCTCGGATGAAATGAGGACACGATCGATCGCAGAATGCATTGCTGCAATCTTAACGTAGGAAATGTTTCCGAAAATAGTCGTGGATCGCGGTCTCCGATCTAGTCTGGACCGCTTCTCCGATCTGCGTGTGAACGTCTGTCGATCGGCCCTGGGGTTCCAGAGCCTGCAACGCCGCGAGTGCATCTCTCTCGTGTCCTTCTCGAACGGTCTTGAGCAGAAACTCGACCGCGGATTGTTGTCGCGACGTGCTGAGGACTCTCAAAATTACCTCTCGCAGACTTGGCGCGAGCGTTTGATTCCATGCAGTGATCAAGGCAGTGACCGCGCCGGGAAGACGCGAGACCCCCAGCGCCAGCGCCGCTTCCTCGCGAACCTCGTCCATTCCGCTCGATAAAAACCCCGACACGAAAGGAACGCCCGTCTCGCCTTCAATGCCGAGAAAGGACTCGAGCACCTGTCCAATTACTCTTGCGTCCAGATCGCCGACCAGAGCCTTCAGACGGAGCAGCAGAGCAGCCTCGATTCCTTCCATCTCGCGGATGGCCCGTGCCGCGTCAATCCGCACCGGCGCTTCGGGATCCGCAAGAGTGTCCACCAGGCACCGAAGCTTTTCCTGTCTCGGCAGATCCGTCGATTGCACCAAGGCCAGGGCGCAGGTTCCGCGCAGCACGGCTGCCGTGTCCACCCGCTTTCCCCAAACCGGCTCCATCTGCACATGCTGAAGGCCCCGCACAAAGGCCCCTGAACCCGAATATTCCAGGTCCTTGAGGGCTTTCGAAAGCGCGTTTTTTCCCCAGCACTGCGGGTCCGCATGGACTGCATTCTCGAACAACTTCCCGAACGCGTTTAATAAATCGGGAACCAGCGACGTAAGTTGCATCTCGGCCGCGATACCCGCCGCTTTCGCAATCACGAGATTGACGCGATCACCCAGCGCTTTGCGCAACGCGAGTACGGTCTCTTCCGTAGGCCCGCGTTCCCGCAACGATTTTAGCGATTCGAGCTGTTGTTCGATCCTGCGGCTTGGCATCCGCAGCGATTATCCCGTGTCGAGCCAGTTGAGCGTTAGCTCTTAGACGTCAGTTCCCGTTCGGCGCGAAGCCAGTCTTCTTCAGCGGAACCGCCTGCATAGCCTCGTGCGACCCAATAGGAATGTGCAAGCTGCGCTATCTCTTGCTGCGAGACTTGACGCGCGCTCACCACTTCGGAAGAAGTTGAACCGGTTCCCGCGGCAGCCGCCACGGCCTTTGCGGGCTGAGTATTTTCCACCTTGGACGGTTCGGCCGGCGCCGGAGAACCGGTCTTGCGGCGGTGCTTTGCCGGCGCGGCACTCGTCTCTTCCACTATCTTGGGGTTTTTTTTCGAGGCTTTATTCGATTGCATGCAGATTATTTTAACCGGTAAGAACAATTTTGTCAGTATTGTTTAGATCCCGACGGATGTGAAGGGTGGTTATTCAACTCGCTTCATCCGGATATCTTTGCCGCCTGTGTGCAGAACCATCGCGATTGCCCGGCCTTCGCTATTCATTTCGAAGCTGAATTTATCATCTGCAACCTTTGAGACGAACTCGTTTTCACTCTCCGCAGCCAGCTCCTGCTTTCGCTCCTCATTCTCTTGCACAAACAAGTGCCCGCCCTCACGAGTAATGGTCAGCACGACATCCGGCGAGAATCTGTACCGGCCTACATAGCGATCCAGGATCTTGGCGTCCAGCGTAATTTCTTTGTGTTGTTTCAATGGCGGTAGCGGAGGCAGTTGTGTATAAGGAGTGAATCCCTCCCACTCGACAGGCGTGAAGGTGTCGTGAATTAGCGTCTCAAGCAGATCTTTATATATGCCTTCGCCGTTGGAACTGTTGGTCATAATCAGAATGCCTGTTTTCACTCGGTCGAAGCAGACCGTGTAATGGCGCCAGCCTTCGTCGTGCCCTTCCTTAAAGAACGCTTCGCCGTAAGGGCTCCAATAGATTCCCCACCCCAATCCGTAACTTAGGCGCATGGGCTGGTTCGCCGTGGTTGTCTCGGCCGAAAGCGAGGGGAACTCATGTTTCGAGAAAATCCGGATCTGCGGACTGAGCATCAGCTCTCGCGTCTTCCGGTTCAGGAGATCGCCTTTCAATACCGCATGAAGGAACTGCGCATAATCGCGCAGGGTGGTTTGCATGGAGCCCGCCGCATCCGCTCTCTTCCACTTCTCCGGACCGAGTGAACGGCCATATTCGTCATAGCCATTCGCGAAGTCATTCTCGAACCGGGTCTCCCAGACCATGCTTGTCCGCGTCATGCCGGCTGGTTCAAAGACGCGTTCGCGCATCCATTCCGCAAGCGGCTTTCCTGTCACGGTCTCTACGACCAGCTGCGCGAGATCGATGCCTTCACCGGAGTAGGCGAACCTCGATCCCGGGGTAAAGTTGATGTTGAGCTTATGATTCTCGTTAAACGCGCGCCAATTCGGAAAGCCCGCGGTATGGCTCAGCAGCATTCGCATGGTGATCTTCTTATAGCGCGGATCTTCGCGCAGGTCGGCATAGGACGGGTACTCGGGCAGCGGCTTCGGCAGGTATTCATACACGGGCTTGTCCAGATCGAGAACGCCTTGCTGAACGAGCTCCATTGTTGCCGCGGCGAATGCAGATTTGCTCAAGGACGCCGCGGTCATGACGGAATCGGGTGTTAACGGGAGATTTTTTCCCTTGTCCCGCATCCCGTAGGCCTTCAGGTATGCGATGTTTCCGTGGTTGAAGATTGCAATGCCGACGCCGGTCACATGGGCGGCCTGCACGAGGCGCGAAACCGCCGCGTCGACTTCTCCGGGTGAAATTTGGCTGCCGTCCAACCGCGCCACTGGCTCTTGCTTAGAAACGCACGTTAACGCGGAGAGCGCTGTGAGCGCCATCAGTAGAAGAATTCGCCTCATAGATCCACTTTCGCTCGAACGATCCGCGCGAAATACTCCCTGCGGAACATTCATTCAGCGCTGCCGGCCCGCCATCGCCGCGGCAACGCCCGGCACTTGACTTATGCTCCGCCAAGCCGCCGCACGTCGGCTACGCTCACTAGCCTGATTCCCTTCGCGGGTTCATCCACCACGCAGACCAACGCGCGGATCAGCTCGCGAATCGTTACCAAGCCTAATCGCAGTGCTCCATCTCTGGTCTGCGGAATCAGTTCCGCAATTTTATAGAAAGGGACGAGTAAGTATGGCCACAGATGTCCAGGCCCGAGAACATACCAGGGCCGTACAATGGTTGCGTTCAGGCCACTATCAGCAATTACCTGCTCACACTCAGTGCGCACCTTCACGTATGCATGCATCGCAGGGGCAGGGTGGGCCACGCTCATGTAAATGAAGTGACCGATGCCGGCTTGACGAGCGACGCGGACCGCTTCCAGGCCTACCTTCAGGTCGATTTCGATGAATTCGCGCGCCTTCGCGGGGCTCGGATGCGAAACTCCCACCAGTTGGATGAAAGTGTCTGCTCCTTCAGCAAAGCGAAAGTACGCTTCACCATCGAGCGCATTCCCGACCACTGGCGTACATCCCGGCGGCAGCTTGCCTTTCGATTTCTCTCGCGCCAACGCAACAACCTCGTGCCCTCGCGCATGAAGCGCCGGAATGAGGCGACTGCCAACATAGCCGGTGCCTCCCGTCACGAAGATGCGGTGCACGTTCGCCACGTTGTCTCCTGCGCCAGGTTAGGGTTTGATTCTCGGGAACAAATCGCGGCAAGACCGGACAGCGTTACACATCAAGCGTTGTAGCACTTGCTGAAAGCGTCTCGGAACTTGGACATGTCGTCCTTGGCGCCCACCGTGACGCGAACCCAGTTCGGCCACACCGGCCAGACTCGGCCGATATACACGTTTTGCGCGGCCATGTCCCGGTAGAATTCGGCGCCCGGACGCTTCACGTTGACCATGAAGCAGTTGGTCTCGGAAGGAATAAACTCTACATTCTTCGAAGCGAGCCAGCTAAACGTATCCTCACGGATGTCGCCTATGATCTTGCGCCGCTCCGATACGAGGGTCTTCGACCGAACGCTAGCGGTGGCTCCTACCATGGCTGTGATAGGCATCGCACCGGCGCTATACGGAACGATTTTCTGGACCAGATCGGGTCTGGCGAACGCTGCGCCCGCTCGCAGGCCGGCCATTCCATATATCTTCGAAAACGTTCTAAGAACCACAATGTCCTTCCCGGCCGCAACCAAATCGGAGCACGCGACGGCATTCTTTGAAATGTGTATGTAGGCTTCGTCCACCATCACGATTGAGCCTTTCGGCTTATTCGCGATCAGGTACTCGATATCCGAACGGCTGGTTAGGGTGCCGGTCGGATTATTCGGATTGCAGATGTAGAACAGGCTGGCGTTCGGCGCTGCTGCGATCATCGCCTTCACGTCGTGATCCCAAGTGCCTTTGCGCAGCGGAACATTCACCACGCTCGCGCCAATGAACTTGGCGGCGCGCTCTCCTGCTTCATAACCTGGATCTGCTTTGACGAACGGCCGGTCCTTCGAGCAAAAAGCCAGCACAGCCTGGTGGAGAGGCGCGCTCGATCCGGCGAAGATTTCGATCGAGTTTTCGCCCGGTTTATAACTGGCGTTCAGACCCTCCACAGCAGCCATCGCCTCCGCCAATGTATAAGTTTCCTCATACATATAACGGCCGCCTTTTTTGATCACGTTGTGGATGGCATCGGCGGCTTCGGGAGAAGGCCCCATGGGGTTCTCATTCGCGTTAATCTTTACCGCATCCGGGGGCATATTCTTGACCATCGATAGCTGCGCCAACGCGTGCTCGTTATAAAACGGCAGCGCCGCGCCCGCGGTCAAAATGGAGGCAATCCGCCCAAAGCTGCGCCGCGAATATCCTCGACGAAGCAGGTCGGCTTTATGCCCGTCGCTGAGAATAGTTGACATTGGCTTTTGTCCTCACTCTTGAATCTGAAGGTTACCAGATAAAACGGCGGGAGGGCCGCTCATAGCTCACGGCCTATCCATATGTCTTCACCGCCTCTGCGATCGCCTCGCCTGCCTTTTCAAGATCCGCCGGAACCATGACCGGCTTCATCTCGATCGCAGCATTTAACGCCAGGAACCACGGCTCCGCAATGGCCGGAATCTGCGAGGCATCATCGATGTTCACGATCAAAATCCCGGTGCGCTTGCCATCCTCGGCGAAGAAGTAAGCCGCTTCGGGTTTTTGTTGCTGGATAATGCTCTGAATGGCTTTAAAGCCATCTCTTTTCGCGGAGTCATTTCCCGCTTCGACCGGGAATGAAACCTTTACCATAAAGCGCATGTCGTGCCCCTCTCAATGGATGTAAACTGCTGATCCCTAGATTGTAGTCCCGTGCGTAGATCTGAAATTCACCGCGCAATCAGCCGGGTGCCCACGCCAGGCCGCCCCTATTCATACTTAAGCGCCACCACAGGATCAATCCGCATCGCTCGACGCGCCGGAAGATAGCTGGCAAATAACGCCACTGCGACCATCGCAGCAAGCGCCACTCCCATTGCAAGGGGATCATGAGATTTCAATCCGAACAGCTGGCTTTCGACCAATCGTCCGGACGCAACAGCCAGCACAACTCCCAACGCAGCCCCCATCACAACCAGACGCAGAGCCTCGCGGATCACCATCCGCAAAACATTCGCGCGTTCAGCGCCCAGCGCCATCCGGATGCCGAACTCATTCGTTCGCAGCGCAACTCCGTATGACACGACACCGTAGATTCCGACGCAGGAAAGGAATGCCGCGAGCAAGCCAAAGAAGGTGGAAAGTTGCGCCACGAGCCTCTGATTCAGCACCGATTCTTGCACAAGGCGCTTGAGGGTCGTCGAATCTCCGACAGGAAGATTGGGGTCTATCGAGTGAATCGCGCTTCTAATTTCCGCACTCACGGATCTCGGATCACCCGTATACCGGGCAACCAGAGTATAAAGAAACAGCCCGTGTTGAGAGTGCGGGTAAAACGCGGCGGGCATCTGTTTCTGTCCCAGGCCCAGGTACTTTGCGTCTCTCGCCACCCCCGCTATTTCGATATTCTGCCATTCGGGATCATTCCCAACAGAGAAGGTGCGACCGATAGGCGAGCCGTTGGGAAAGTACGTGCGCGCCATCGTCTCATTGACAACCACGACCTTCTTCGACGCAGAAGTATCTCGCAGGCTCAGGTCTCTGCCCAGCACGATCGGCGTCTTTATCGCCTTCAAATATTCAGGTCCGACGATGTCATGAAACACGTCCGGGTCGCTCTCGGATTTTGGGCGTCCCGGCACAGTCACCGCGTCCGTCCAACCGTCGCCGAAGATTGAAAACGCAAAACTTGCCCCGTGGACGCCGGGAAGAGAGCCGACGCGCTCCTCCACACGCTCCATCATGCTCTCCAACCGCCCATCCACTCGATAGCCGCTCGCGCCCGGGTCAACGCCGATGATCACCACATTCTGTTTATCGAAACCGGTGTCCACATTCATCAGGTTGTTCAGGCTTCGCAGGAAGAGGATTGCGCCCATCAGGAGCGTTAGCGAAATTGATACCTGCCCGACGATGAGACCACGTGACAGGCGATTCCGCGTCTTGCCGCCCACGACACCGCGGCCCTCCTTGAGTGCAGGACTGAGTTCCAGGCGAGTGGTATGGAATGCCGGCGCTACTCCGAACAAGAGAACCGTAGCGATGGCAACTGCCATCGTAAAGCCCAGAACCTGCGCGTCGAGCGCAACACCAATCGGAATAGGTTGAGATTCCGGAGACACCATGCGAATCAGCAAGTCGCTGACACGCCACGCGAATAGTGCGCCGAGCACCGCGCCGGTTATCCCGAGAAGTCCGCTCTCCACCAACAATTGACGGATCAGCCGCGAGCGGTCGGCTCCCATAGACATGCGGACAGCCATTTCGCGTCGCCGCGAGCTGGCCCTCGCCAACAGCAGATTCGCGACATTCGCGCATGCGATCAGAAGCACAAGCCCGACAACTGCCATCAGGATTTCGAGAGCAGAAGAGAACTCGCGGCGCAATGGTGACAGACCCGTGGCCGCCGGCCTCAACTCAATCCCGGCGTGCTGAATGCTACGGAGCTCTTTCGGCGAGGGCCTCGCTCCGACGTATCCGCGCAAGATCTGCTTGAAAACTAAGTTGGTATTCGCGCTAGCCTGCTCCAGGCTCACGCCGGGCTTGCGTCGCGCAATGACGTACAGCGATTGAAATAGATTGTTATCCAGCCCATTCCAACCCGGAGAAATCTCCTTTTCCATCGTCAAGGGAATCCAAAGATCCGGCGACTGCCCAACCGTAACGCCGAAAAAACCCGATGGAGCTACTCCGATGACGGTGTAGATCGTTGCCCCGATAGTCACACGTTCTCCGGGAATCCGCGGAGTTTGGGCAAAGCGCCGCTGCCACCACGAATAGCTGGCTACGGCAACCGGATGCGCCCCGGGCGTCTGGTCATCCCCCTCCGTCAAGCCGCGCCCCAGAATCGGATTTACCCCGAGCGTGTGGAAGTAGCTTCCCGAGACCAGTTCGACGTTGATCTTCTCCAGGCTTGCCTCACTAGCCACGCGCCCGTGAGTCGTACACAGGACGCTGCTGATCGCCGCGACGTTCGAAAAGACCCGATTGCTCGCGCGGAATTCGCGGTAGAACGAGTACGAGAAGAGTTGCCAATTTCCATCCGGGAGAGTATCGCTGGCTCCCACCCACTCCCCCTTGCCGAACAGGACTAACTCTTGCGGCTTTTTCACCGGGAGATTGCGAAGTAAGACCGCATTCAGGACACCGAAGATCGCAGTATTCGCACCGATACCCAGCGCAAGAGTAAGAATCGCCACGATGCTCGATCCAGAATTTTTCCTGAGCATTCGCAGCCCGAAGCGGAGATCTTTTACGACTTCGGCGCCAGGCCAGCGCCGCGAATCATGAAATCGCTCGTGGGCCTGTGTCAGGTTGCCGAACCCCGCCGCGCGGCCATGCTTGCCTCCGTTTCACAGAGACCCTGCTCCCTAAGCCGCTCGGCCTCAAACTGCAGATGAGCCTCAATCTCCGCTTCGAAGTCTCTTGGAGTTCGACGGCGCCAAAACATGGGATCAGGTCTCTTCCGTACCGACAACCCGGCCGATGGCCGCCGCCAGCCGTCGCCACTTGCTCGTTTCAATGGCTAATTGCTTCCGCCCGGTTTTTGTCAACGTGTAGAACCGCGCTTTTCGATTGTTTTCCGAAGTGCCCCACTCGGCCGCGATCCATCCTTGCGCTTCCAGGCGTTGCAATGCCGGATAGAGCGCTCCGTGCTCCACCAGCAATTCGTCCTCGGAGGTTTGCTGAATCGCGCGCGCGATTCCTTGTCCATGCTCCGGACCAAAAATCAGAGTCCGCAAAATCAACAGGTCAAGAGTGCCCTGGAGTAATACCAAGCGCTCTTTTTCATCTCGGGTAGACACTTTACCTGAGAATAGGCCTATTCGGGTAAATTGTCAACCCATCCATCGTCGAACCGGTTTTGGGTCAACGCCATAACTTTCGCTATACTTACTCAGCCGCGCGCGTAAGCAAGCGGTCCTGAGTCGTTAGGCATGCCGAGCTTGCGTGAAGAAATCACGAAAACATTTCTGCGGCTTAGCAGGCGCGGCGGTTCTCGCCATTCCACCGGCGAATCAGAAACCCTCGCCCAAACAGGGAGGCGCGTAGGACAGCAATTTGGCGCCTATCGCATCCTCAGCCGGCTCGGGGTCGGCGGCATGGGCGAGGTCTATCTTGCTCAGGACACTCGCCTCGGCCGCTATGTCGCGCTTAAGTTCCTTCCTCGCGAGTTCGCCGCCGACCAGGTCATGCTCCGTCGCTTGCAGCAAGAGGCCCGAGCCGCGTCAGCCCTCAACCATCCCAACATTTTGACTATTTACGAGATCGGCGAAATTGACGGCGAGCAGTTCATCGCAAGTGAATACATCGATGGAGAGACTCTGCGCAATGCGATGCGGCGCGGATCGATCGAGCCGCGGGCAGCCATCGAGATCGCCAGTCAGGTCGCGTCCGCGTTGATGGCCGCGCACTCCGCCGGCGTGGTACATCGCGATCTGAAGCCGGGCAATATCATGATTCGGCCCGACGGCTACGTGAAGATAATTGACTTCGGGCTAGCCAAACACGTGGCGGCATCGGATCAGGGCCGCTCGGACGGGGCATCTTGGACCCGTCCTGGAACTGTGATGGGCACGCTCGATTACATGTCGCCTGAGCAAGCCCGCGGCGAAGATCTGGATTCTCGTACCGACCTCTGGAGTCTGGGGGTCATTCTTTATGAGATGATTGCGCGGAACCGTCCCTTCTCGGGACAAACAGATAGTCACGTTATTGTGGCCATTCTGGACAATCCATTGCCGCCGCTTCCAGAAGAGGCCCCGCTGCCCGCCGGTCTTTCCGCAGTTATCCAGCGCGCCCTAGCAAAAGATCGCGCGAAACGGTATCAAAGCGCGCGCGAGATGCTGACGGATTTACGGCAGGTCGGCGGAGCTTCGGGGACGAATAGCATCAGGCCCATCGCTCTCCCGGCTCGCCCGAAATTTGGAAGGAACCTGGTTTTTTCTGGGACGATAGTTGCCCTTCTTATAGTCGCCTTCGCCGTCTGGTGGTGGGCGCTCAACGGCCGGGATCTCGTCCTGGGGCCCAGTTGGTTTCGATTCCAATCCACGACCCGCGTTACGTACGACGGAGACGTTCACCTCGCCTCAATTTCTCCGGACGGCGCATACCTCGCCTATGTCTCGGGCCATCAGGCGAGCGAGCAGCTTCGCATTCATCGGATCAAGAGCGATTCTGAAACCGGCGCCCCCATCGCCGTGCATAGATGTATCGGCCTCACCTTTTCTCCCGATAGCAAGTCCCTCTATTACGTTCTAAAAGATCCCAAGGAAGTCGTTGGAAGACTCTACGCGATCCAAATTCCTCAAAGTATCCCCAGCCTGGTACTTGAGGACATTGATGGCCCCATCACATTTTCTCCCGACGGGCAGCAGTTTGCGTATCTGCGTCGTTCCGAGGAAAAGGGCGCGAGCGGCGACTCAATTATCGTCGCGCAAGCAAGCAGCTCCAGGGACGGGCGGCCGATCGTCACGATCTCGAACACCGAAGTGAAAGACCAGCTGGCGTGGTCTCCTCGCGGCGATTCCATTGGAGCCATCGTGTTCGCCGGGCAACTCAGCCAAGCGACCCAGCCCGCTGTTTCCCTGTTCACGCTCGACGGTCATTTGAAGCGCCGGTTCTCAGCTCCGGGTTTCAGGACTCTTGCTTTCCCCGTGTGGCTGGACCGCGGCTCTTTGCTTCTGTTTTCAGGATTACCGCAAAGTTCGAAGCAGTTTCGGCTTGCCCAACTCAGTATCTCGACGGGCCACGTTCACGAGGTTCCGTCGGACATCCTGGGATTCGACAGCATCACCGCTACTGCCGACGGCCAGACCCTCGCGGCCGTGCGGTTGGATCTACGCTCATCCATATGGGTCGCCGGCCCAACGAACCTGAATGACCAGAGAAGGATTCTTCCGGCGACCGAAGGCATCGATTCATTAGCTTGGTTGAATGATGCATCCCTGGTTTTTCCTGCCGCGCGAAGCGGCGATGTGAATCTCTGGCGCGCGGAAGTCGACGGTTCCATACACTC
This sequence comes from Bryobacteraceae bacterium, assembly GCA_049582585.1. Classification (GTDB taxonomy): domain Bacteria; phylum Acidobacteriota; class Terriglobia; order Bryobacterales; family Bryobacteraceae; genus Bog-105. Next base: position 12,079 of record JBAUUG010000224.1, read on the forward strand.
GATCCCCGGTGGAAAGCGCTGCGTCGAGGACCAGCCTTCCGCGGTTCCAGCCGGGTCGGAAGTCATCTATTCCTCTAACTGCGGAGCGGGCGGGGATGACTTCAATCTTTGGAGCGCCGACTTGCTGACGGGACGGCGCAAACAGCTAACCAGCGGCTCGAACTACGACTATCAACCCGACGTGTCGCGTGACGGCAAATGGATCGTCTATACTTCCTGGCCGTCGAGCGTACCCTCCATCTGGAAGATTCCGATGAAGAGCGGCGCAGCGCCAGTTCGGGTCTCACGTCAGCAGGCTCGATTTCCGGCTATATCGCCGAGTGGAACCGAGATCGCCTGCCAGATTCGCGAGCCTGATGGCCTGTGGCGCGTCGCGATCTTGTCCATTGAGGATGGCACAGTCCTCAAAGAATTTCCCCAGCTCCCGATTACCGGTCCGGCGCGCTGGAGCCCTGACGGCTCCGCTCTCGATTACCTGGATTCCCGAGGCGGAGTCTCTAATGTGTGGCGCCAATTTCTCAGCGGTGGCGCCCCCCGCCAGCTCACGAATTTATCCGAAGACGGCGTTATTGACTTTGCGTGGAGCCAAAACGGAAGTAAACTTGCTTATATACGAGGGCGAGCCGAAAGCGACGCTGTCTTGTTCTATCGCTCTTCGCGCCCATAACTTTCGGGAGACAAGCACATGGCAAATTTCAAAGGCGATAACGGCCCCC
>JBAUUG010000225.1:0-1500 GCA_049582585.1 Bryobacteraceae bacterium
CGCCGAAGAGAGCCCCATTAAGTGCGTAGATCTGCCCCCGTTAAGTGCGTAGAGCCGGGTTTTGGTGGACGGCATGGGATTCGAACCCACGACCCCCACGTTGCGAACGTGGTGCTCTCCCAGCTGAGCTAGCCGCCCATCGTATGACGAACGCACGCAACCGCATGGATTGCGTGTACTGCGGGGATGCCGCGACCTCTCAAATATAGCATCGGCGCATGCTAGGATGGCTGTTCACGCGCGGCGCTCATTCATGGTTCTTTCCGATGTCGACATCCGGCGTTACCTGGCTGAAGGCAAGATCCGAATCTCACCCGAACTTCCGGCGGAGCAGTTTGGGAGCTGCTCCGTCGATTTTCGATTGGGAGCGGAATTCAGCGTATTCGAGCACAGCCGCCATGCCTATATCGACGTGCGGGACCGCGGGGCGATCCAGGACATCATGCGCACGGTGGTGGTGAAGCCGAACGAGCCGTTCGTGTTGCAGCCGCGCGAATTCGCGCTCGCGATTACGGAAGAAACTCTGGAATTGGACGACGACGTACTGGGGCGGCTGGAGGGCCGCTCGAGCCTGGGACGGATCGGCATTATTGTGCATGGGACTGCCGGACTGTTCGATCCGGGCTGGCGCGGGAAGGCGACGCTCGAGCTCAGCAATCTCGGTATCATGCCGGTGGCGCTGTATCCCGGGATGCGGATTTGTTCGTTCACCTTCGAGCAGCTATCGTCGCCGGTATCGGTACCGTACTATCAAAAAGCGGGCAACAAATATGCGGGGCAAACGCGGCCGTTGGCAAGTAAACTGACGGCAGAGGTCAACTCGACCGACTGAAAGTGTGGGGGATTCATGCCAGGCGATTGGCATAAAGAAGTGCGCGCAAACAGCCGATAAGGCGTATCGAGGAGGCCCCCGTTGCAGATTGGTCCGGATTACACCCATTTGAGCTTTTTGCAGGCATTTGCGGTTCCGGACGTTCGTCAGAACACGCCCAATACGCCGGCCGCCGTCCAAAATGCGGTCAACGCGATCAACGAAAGCGAGTTGCTGGGATTCGATCGTGAGCTCCGGTTTTCCCGCGACCCGCAGAGCAGATTGGGAGTGGTAGAGGTTCTCAACCGGAGCACGGGTGAGGTAATTGTTCAAATTCCATCGGAGTTGATTATTAATTTTGCACAAAATCTGCAGAACGTTAGCGCACAAGGGTAATCAAGATCGAGGCTTCGGCCGATGGAAGTAGAGAAGGGACTAAATCGTTCGAATGGCTTATCCGCCCCACTCTGTCTATGCGCAGAATGAAGTGCTGAATGCCAGCCCGGAGCGGCTGGTGCAGATGCTGTATGACCTTGGAATACAATCCGTTGTCCGGGCAAGAGAGTGCAACCACAAAAAAGACATAGCGGGGCGTGTCCGGCACATCAACAAGGCCTTCGCTGTATTGGTGGAGCTCAACTACGGATTGGATTTTGATGCCGGCGGCGAGATCGCAACGAATTACGCCC
>JBAUUG010000226.1:0-7481 GCA_049582585.1 Bryobacteraceae bacterium
CAGAGAAGATGATCAAAACGTTGTGAAACCGCCCGTCAGCCTCCGGCCGAAGCTTGTTGAAAACGCCACTGATGTCCGAACTGGCCGCGCCGGACAGGAACATCGCCTCGCCGATCCTCCGTTCAGCCTCAGCCCGCTTCGCTTCCATTTCCCGTTCCACCTCGTTTCTTTCTTTCCCCGGTGCATTCGGGTCCAACAACGGAAATCTCAGAGGCAGCCCTTTCTCCCCTTCGGAAGAAGTCGCATTTGTAATCGTCCAGAATGTAACGCGGTCGCAGGACCCCAGCCTCCGGCTGAACAATTGACCTTCCGTCTTCCAGTTGCTCTTGTTCTTGTTGCTCGCCGTAGGGTCGACGAAGATCTGGTAGTTCGTCGTACTTACCGGGCACGTCGCCTCAACGCGGTCCGGCATCGGCCACCATGAGAATATATGGGCCGCAAGGAGGTAAAACCCCAGCAGCGCAACCAGCACGGCAACCCCGGGGCCAACCGAACGAGACTCCCGCTGAACGTGTGGTGAAGTCATATTCAAAACCTCCCGGTGGAAGCAGTTCGCTTTCCTTTCTGTAGTCAAGCTTGTCTGTCGGTTTCGCCGCTTGGCGTAAGTTTCCGATATACCTGTATTAGGGCGCCGCGTTCCTTTGATGGATCTTCAGATCCGCAGTACAGGCCGTTAATCCGTTCGTAAGCCTCTAGTTCAAGCAGGTCTCGTTATGCTTATGCCAGCCGCTCGAATGACATTTCAAACCAGAAGCGGTTTGTCGATGGAGTCTCTAGAGTAAAGTGCAACACGAGCGATTGGCTTCAGTAGGCCTTAGCCTCGGTGTTGGATTGACGAAAAGTGTCGATTACATTCCCTTATGGCGGAGCTGTGCGACAAGTAGCCGCGCCATCTGGAAGCAATTTACTCACTTCTGTAAACGCTTGGTCAGGGTATTTTGGCTCCCGAAGTCAGGCCTTCGAACGCTTTGCGCTTCTACGTTGCAGTCGTTATTCTCACGCACTTTTGCTCGTGACAGACAGATCCAATAAAACGCTTCAGGGTCAACGCGAGATATGCCAGTCGGTAAAGCAAAATGGCAACATCACTTTTGGGGCCTGTTATACCAATCTCCGAAGCTAGCACTCACACCAATTCTCAGATCAAATCTCGGTATGGAGGGCGGAGCGGACAAGCCATAGTACGTCACAGTGTTCAGATACTCAGCGTAAATGACAAATCGACTTAGCCATCGATCATTGCCGCCGCCTGGCAAAGGAGGCGCGAATCGCAACCCCCCGCCGAGCAGTAAGCCGTTTTCCCAATAAAAGTCGCATGGGTTTGGACCCGCTGTGGGAGAATCAAACGCGCAATTCTGAGTTCCGGCTCGATCGTATTTGGTCTTAGAGCTTTGCAGAGCAACATACGGTGTAATAGTTGAAAGCGCACCTCTTCCCGGTCTCCTGACGCCGGCGCGCCAAGAGTTTCCAAATACCAGCGAGTCGTAATTAGAAGTAAATTCGTTGGAGGATTGCCAGAAGAGCCCATTCCAAGTTTCTAGCCACCAAGGGGACGAGAGCGTGTTTACGTTGATGGCTTTCCAATACTCAACGCCACCACGGACCTGGCTAGTTGGTCTCCACACATTTTCGGCACCCAAGAATTTGATTCGGTTGTACTCAGCGTAAAGTCGCACGGGTCCCAACACAGCTTCAGTTTTGCTCCCGGGTTTACGTAACCGTGCAAGGCTGAATGGGTAAAGCTGGAAACCAAATCCCGGTGCGCCGAGCAAACCATTAGGGTAGGCAGCTGTATCAGACTGACCGACCCCCGCAAACTTCACGTATGGTCCCCAAGAGAATTCGTTGTGGGGAGGAAGCCAGATTTCGGCCCGGCTTTCCCAGATAAAGATCCCAAGATTGTAGTCGGACTGATAGAAGTCGGTTTTACGATAACCCCCCTCTTGAATATTTGCGGCGAACGTAAGCCAATTGCCAATACCACCCGAACCGCTGGTTTGTTGACCGTTGGATAGAGTAGGCATCAAAACGGTCAAAACGAATACAGGAATGTAGCTCTTTTTGCTTTCCAGCATTTGCTTCCTTTCTTCGATGCAACGTGAAAACTCAGCCGTGTAGAGGCCAGGGCCCACCAAGGCAGGGCACCGAAGAACGGCACGGGCCACCATGGTGTTCGATTTGTTCGCCCGACCGGCCGCCCCTCGCTCGCTAGCACGCACAGCGGCCTTTCCCCGCAACGCCGAGCCGAACGGAGAGGTTGATCCAATTGATCAGCCGTCAGGTTGTTACCGACCACCAAAGATAACAACGAACCGGCAAACAACGAGAGCAGCGGGCGCATACGCAGGGTCAGAATGTTATCGGCCATTCTCTGCATCCGGGGGGCCGGCCGCGCAGAGCTTTGGCGTTTCGCCCGGAAGAAAAACAAGCTCATGGGCGCGCCCCATTCTGCTTTTGTGGTGGATAGCATATCACGCGGGTCTGCTTCGTGAATTCGTGGCGGTGAGAATTCTTGTTCATTTCCTTGGTACGATGAAAGTGTGATTGGGGCTGATGTTTCGGGTGTGCACTCATTCCGGCTCTGACTTCATGCCTCCGCATACGCAATAAGCAGGCAACATGCCATCCGCGTGCATTGAAGTATGCGCGGAGCTGCCCTTGTGATTTGTTCAGTTTGCGGGGCACGAGGTACGGCACCCCTGGACAAATTCTCATGCCGGTGTCAAAACCCTATACGCTCCAGGTGTATAAAGCCTAGATACCTTTTTGCCAATGTCGGTGATCAGATCCGCTTCAATTCGCAATATCGACGTACGCGTAGGGTGACACTTTCAATTACCCACAAAGTTGGCAAGTTGGACTGTGAACTAAATCGATGAACAGGAAGCACAGTTCATAACCATCAAACATTTCCGTAGTCAGAATGTTTTATGGATGGCAGCCACTGATTGCTGGATTGACCAAGAACTAGCAGGATGTCAGTTTAAAAATGGCGGTTGGGTAACGAGAGTTTTCTACACGAGCGGCAAAACACAGAAAACATTGGAATACGGCGGTCTGTGGCCAGACATACTGGCTGACGTATCTATCAGAAAGATCCAATCCACGGGCGAGACCTGCACGAGTGGATGTTCGGTGAGTAGAGAAGGTGCCTGCCCTTGCGGCACGCTTAACCGCGCCAGGTCGCACATAAGCGACACGCCGACTGCTTGAGCAGCCTGGTTGTCGCGCGGGCTGACCGCGAGTGAGGAGCGTCCTGCATAGGCCCTCCTGCTAAAGGCGAAGACTTGATCGGGTTTTGTGACCTGCCATGTTACCAAAAGGCGACGCCGCGTTACACCCAAAAGTCAAGTCTCTACTACCCGGGATCTTCTCTGGTTGACTGCTTTCAAAACCGCGTAACGGATTGCCATCACGCCGCTTTGTGTGAACGGGGCCGCACGTCTTGTGCGATCCTCTTTCCCTCGGCCTGCCGCGCAGTCTGCAGGTCGAAGTCCTTCTGTAAGGCTAGCCAGAAATCCGCGCTCGTGCCGAAATAACGCTCCAGCCTCAGTGCGGTATCAGCGGTAATGGTGCGACGGCCACTCACGATTTCACTTATGCGCGTAACCGGAACGCGAAGCTCTAGCGCTAGGCGGTGAGCGGAGAGCTGCAACGGAATCAAGAATTCTTCACGGAGCATTTCGCCGGGATGTACCGGCGGCCTTCTAATATTCCAGCCCTTTACAGGTCTTTTGATGCTCATCAGCTTGACTCCTTTAGTGGTAATCCACGATTTCTACGTCGTATGCTCCATCCGTTTCCCAACGGAAACAGATGCGAAACTGATCATTGATTCTGATGCTGTGCTGACCTCTGCGATCTCCCGAAAGCGCTTCCAGATGATTGCCCGGTGGAATTCGTAAGTCTTCCAGCCGCTCGACTATGTCGATCTGGGTCAGCTTCCGGATAGCGGCTCTGGCAACTGACGAAAACTTTCGGTTTCGGCCGGTTTCGAATAGTCGTTTTGTCTCCTTGTCGACGAAAGACCGAATCACTTTGCATAGTATAACGCCGGACGTTAAACGGCAAGCGGAACGCGGGGCAAAGAGGTCAGACTTTGCTTTGGGAACTCGTTGGATGTTGTCGCAAATGCCGCATCTACATAGCTCAGTCCACCGGCGAGTCTTTCCGTCGTCTTGTACGGTCTGGCATGTCAAGGGCGGAGTAAAAGTTTCCCACTGCGGCGGAGTAAAAGATTGGGCAGCGCTTTTGATGTTATGCTTCAACGCCGAGTTCCGTATTTGTGTTTCCCGCAACAGGGCAGCGAGGCCTTTGCTCAGAGCATCATAGGAGCGCATGTGTTGTCCAGAGCGAACTGACTAGTCGCGAATAGGATCGCACCAACAAAAGTTTCCCGTCGTCAAAGGCAAAACTGTCGAACACACGATTCCGCAGCTCGCGTTGACCTCAAAGCCGACACGATCCGAATACTCGATCACTCAAGCGCTACTGGCGAACAAAGCGACGCTGTCGCTCCCGGTTCTCGCGGTGCCGTACCGGTCCCTTGGACAAAATTTGGACAATCGTCGCTATCGGACCTACAAGTCTAAGCAGGGACTATACTAATTCGCAGGCGTAACAGGGTCTGCAAAACCTTTATTCGGCGGTTCGATCCCGCCCCGCGCCTCCAACAATCTCGGGAAATGGCAGAACAGTAGCGGTTAAGTCGTCCCGCGGCATCACTGTCGAATCGGTTGCACATGGCGAAAACCCTCGCGTTTTCCCGACCAGTCTTGCACAAAGCTTGCACACGAGTTCGCCCCTTTGCAGGCATGTTTTGCTGAAGATCCGGCTCCGGCGCTCAATGTGGAAGGTTGGAGGAACGTTCGTGGTGCTCAGATAGCAGGGTTTCGGAGCCGCGAAGCCTTTCGAGCCAACGCCGCGCGCATCGAGCATTTCGTGTAATCTTAGATCAAAGTGCGATTAGAGGAAATTTCTGTCCGTGGGCTCCTTGGTAAATTCAGCTACCGCCTGAGACTGCACGATGACGAACGCGTCACGATCATGCACGGTCCCAACGGCTACGGGAAAACCACTCTGTTGCGGATGATCGATGCGTTCTACAGAGGGGATTACAACCTTCTTCAAGCCACGACGTTCGAGTCTCTGGAGCTTGGTTTCTCGGATGATGTCCGGATGATTATCCATCGTGAGATTACGACTCCGGCGAGCGAAGATGGCGAGAGTCAGCCCCAGATCGTTTGCGAACTCCGAGCCGGCGATCTGCTCGTCCATCGCGATCCTATGAAGCGCAAGCGCAGCCTTCGCTTTTCCCGACCTCATGAAGCCCTTAGCCGTTACGTTCCTTTTCTACGGCGCGTCGGTCCGTCGACGTGGGAGGACGTGAGGGACGGTGAGGTGCTGCATGAACGAGAGGTCTTGGCTAGATATGAAGACCACCTGCCACCTGGCGTTCGACCGCGCAAGATGGTCGAACCAGAGTGGCTCACGGAGCATAAAGAGCAGTTCAAGGTTCGGTTCATTCAGAGTCAGCGGCTTCTTCTCGAGAACGATCAGGTTCGGCCAGGCCACGTGACATCGAGTCAGCCGTCGCGATTTCAGTTCACCGTGAATGCCTACGCGAGGGAACTGGGATCCATGATTGAGCGGAAGATTGCTGAATATGGCGCTCTCACTGCATCGTATGAACGGTCTTTCCCGGAGCGTTTTGTAGCCCAGGACGAGAGCTTAGTCGATCCGGCGAGAGCTACAGCGCTTCGGACTGATATCAGGACAAGATTGGAGGAGATCGAGAAGAAGCGCGCCCGCCTTCAGTCCTCCGGTCTGCTCGACAGACAAGTCGATATTCAGCTTTCTCTTGCGCCAGGATTCAGCGACGCGAAGCTCGTCTTCCTTGATCTTTATACGAGAGACGTACAAACCAAGTTAGATATATTTGACGAGCTCGCGGAAAAGATAGCGCTCTTTACGGAATTGCTGAATAGGAAGTTCAGCTACAAGAAAATCAGCATTGCACGACAGAAAGGATTCGTCATCGACGCAGCGGACATTGGCGAATTGCAACCGCAAGACCTGTCAAGCGGGGAGCAGCACGAACTGGTGCTCTGTTTCGAGTTGCTATTCAAGACAGGTCCCGGGTTTTTCGTAATGATCGACGAACCAGAGATTTCACTTCACGTTGAGTGGCAGGAGACGTTTTTAGAAGACCTTCAACGGATCGCAAATCTCGCTAAGTTCGATAGCCTAATTGCCACCCACTCTCCTATAATTGTTGGCAACCGTTGGGACTTGGCAGTTAACCTTTCTACTCAGTTTGATCCAGTCTTCGCATGAACGGACGCCGTCACCTGGGCCCCATCACCAGGCCGGCGGAATTGGCCAGCTGGGTAATGATGGGGAACACTCAGAAAGCGAAGAGTACTCTTGTGATCGAGGGAAGTTCCGACTCGCATGCATTGATCCCTTTCGCTAACGGGGAGACATGCCGAATCATAGTGGCTGAGGGCAAAGAGAACGTTCTCGCTGCGATGGATCTCATGCGGTCGGCGAGATACGCGGGCGTTCTCGCGGTGGTCGATTCAGATTTCGATCGCTTAGAGGGACGGGACTGCGCTCCAGAAGACATTGCGCACACCGACACTCACGATCTCGAGACGATGATGCTCTGTACGGAGGCCTTCAGGAAAGTTCTGCTGCGAAACAGGTACTTCAAAGAAGGGCGCGTTGAAATCGACGTGCAGCGATTTGATCAAGTAGCGTCCGAGCTTCTTGGTCGACTGCTGAACAGCGGATGTCGGCTCGGCTATCTCCGCTGGGCTTCGCATAGGCATAATCTTCGAATCAATTTCGATTGCATAGAGCTAGCGAAGGTCGTAGACCCATCGACCCTGGTCATTCGGGAAGATCGTCTCGAGGAAGCTATTCTTCGGGCCAGTAGTGCCGCAGCGGGTTCTTGGACGCAGATTAATGCGCTCGCGGATGCCCTGGTTGCCGCAGAACACGACCGGTGGCAGATTTGCAACGGTCACGACTTAACGGGGCTGTTGGCCTTGCACCTGTCACGTAGTACTGGAAGTCCAGTTACAAGGAAATCGGTTGAAGCTGATCTCGCGGCTGCGTACGCCACAGATGACTTTCGGCGGACGCAGGTTTTCGCCAGGATCTTGGATTGGCAACGGCGCAATCCTCCACGGCGGATCCTCAGATAGGGAAAGTCGGCCTACTGCAGCCGATGCGCTGCTCGGACTACTAAGCCGCCGTTGCAGCCAGCACGCATATATCCAAAAGGTGCTTCGTAGCGCGGGGCTCCTTCACGCCATGTCGGGTTTTTGAGTTCGCTGCCGTATTACACGCCCGGCAAGTCTTAGGTCAGTATCAGGAGCGATTCGGCAGGATACACCTGCGGAGGTGGAGTCGGGTCACTTTGCCGAATCGCTTTTGATACTGGGACTTGAAGGAAGCCGCGACGAATGTTACAC
>JBAUUG010000227.1:0-5431 GCA_049582585.1 Bryobacteraceae bacterium
ATGAATTACTGGATTTCGGACTATCGCGATGAGCTTCTTGGCGCCATCCGCGACTGGGATTTCCTGCTGATCAACGACAGCGAAGCCCGCATGCTCGCCAAAGAAGGCAACTTGCGAAGAGCCGCGCAGAAGATCCTGGATCTGGGCCCGAATACGCTGGTGATCAAACGCGGAGAGTATGGCGCGATGCTTTTCCGCCGCGACACTTTGTTCATGGTCCCGGGCTATCTTCTGGAAGATGTATTCGATCCAACCGGGGCGGGCGATTGTTTCGCGGGCGGCTTCGTCGGATATCTCTCCGCGCGCGGATTTGACCTTCGCAATGGGCATTTCGATGTTCACGAGCTGCATCGCGCGGTTATCTATGGCTCCGTCATGGGCAGTTTCTGCTGCGAGCAGTTTGGCGTGGAGCGTTTTAAAACTCTCACGCGCAAGGAAATTGACCAGCGTTTTGACGAATTCCGAAGATTCACCGCGTTCTAATCACGCCCGCGGCTGGGGCGAGCCCGCTCTAGTCTTGGCCGCGCTTTGCGTCGTCGTCACTCTGGCCGCGGTTTGGTTTTTCCGGCACGATTACATCCTTTACTACGGAGATGCACAGTCGCACCTGAATCTGAGCCGTAGCATTATAGATTCGCGAACTCCCGGTTACGATCAGCTAGGCACGGTTTGGCTGCCCGTGCTGCACGTCCTCTGTCTTCCGTTGGTCGGAAACGACTGGCTTTGGTCGACTGGTCTTGCCGGCGCCATCCCGGTTGCGCTCTGCTTCGTAGTGGCAGGCATGGGTTTTTATCTCGTCGCGCGAGACGTTTATGAAAGCTCGATAGCCGCCGTGGTTGCGGTCTCCTGCTTGGCTCTGAATCCGAACGTCTTGTATCTGGCGTCGATTCCGATGACTGAAGTGGTCTTCCTGGCGGGATTGGCTGTGCTGATGTTCGCGATCTTTCGTTTTCGGCGGACGCAGAATAGAGCGCTCATTCTGCTGGGCATTGTTGCGTCATGCTCGATGAGCCTGACCCGATATGACGGCTGGTTCCTGATCCCGTTCGCTGGGGTCTATTTCGCATGGTTCGCGAGGGATCACAGATGGACCGTGCTCATTGCGTTCGGACTGCTAGCCAGCCTTGCTCCTCTATATTGGATGGCGCATAACTGGTGGGAGACGTCGAATGCGCTCGATTTTTACAATGGCCCGTATTCCGCCAGCGCGATTCAGGGCGATAGACCGTATCCCGGATATCACGATTGGAAACTCGCGGCTGGATATTACGGCAAGGCAGGACAATTATGCTCGGGCTGGTGTCTCATTCTGATCGGCGCGGCAGGGGTGGTTTGCGGAGCCGTGAAAAAAGCGCTGGCGCCGATTGCGTTCCTCTTCTTAACGCCCGTCTTTTATATCTGGAGCATTCATTCATCGAAGACGCCCATCCATTTGCCCCAGCTTGCCTCGCAAGGCTACTACAATAGCCGCTACGGCATAGCCGTGGTGGTGCTCGCCGCGTTTGCAGCCGGAGCGATTGTGCGGGTTGTTTCCCCGAGATGGAAGAAGTTCGCGTTGGTTCTGCCCCTTTTCTCCGTCGCGCCCTGGATCTTGCATCCATCTCAAGAGAATTGGATCTGCTGGAAGGAGTCAGAAGTGAACTCGGTATCGCGAAGGGCTTGGACGCAAGCGGGCGCAGATTTTCTTGCCGCGAACTATCGACCTCGTCAGGGTATCTTAACGCCGTCTGCATCCGGCGATGTTGCGGGGATCTTTTGCCGCGCGCGCATTCCGCTGCGCGAAACGCTGAACGTGGGAAATGGCCCGGCATGGCTCGCGACAACTTCGCGTCCCGACTTAGTACATCAGGAAGCGTGGGGGATTGCGCAAGCCGGCGATTTCCTCTCAATAGCGCTAAAGCGGCGCCCGGCTTACCGCATGAATATCGAAGTTAGTATTAAGGACGCTCCCACGCTCGAGATATACGAAAGATCGGCGGCGAAATGATCGAGATCCCGTTCACCAAGTTGCACGGAGCGGAAAACGATTTCCTGCTGAGCTGGGGCGATGAGGCGCGCGTCAATGATTTGCCGGAAGCCGCCCGGCGCATCTGCGCGCGCACTACGGGGATCGGCGCGGACGGTTGGATGTTGCTCTGGCGGGAGGAGCGGGGCCTGCGAACCAAACTCTTCAACTCCGATGGAAGCGAGCCCGAAATTTCGGGTAACGGGACTCGTTGCGCGGCGGCATTTTCTATTGCCAAAGGCGTTGCCTCAGGACCGGCCGTCAGGATCAGCACGGCAGCGGGGGCTAAAGATCTCCGCCTCATATCGCATAGCGGGGACTTATTCGTATTCGAGATGGATATGGGGCTGCCTCGAGTGGAAGAACTTCATGCGAACCTCTCTTTGGCGGGAATGGAATTTGACGCCACAATTCTGAACGTCGGCAATCCTCAATGCGCCATTTTCGTGACCGAGCTGCCCAAAAATTGGCAGGGCGCGGCGCGGGAAGCGCAACGGCTTGAGCGCTTCCCAAACCAGACAAACGTCTCATTCGTCCGGGTCTTGGACGGGCACACGATCTCGGCTGTGTTCTACGAACGCGGAGCCGGTGAAACTAAGAGCTCGGGCACCGGCTCGACGGGCGCGGCTGTCGCTGCTATCCTCAGGGATATAGCCGAAAGCCCAGTCGAGATAAGAACTCCGGCCGGAACTCTGCGACTCCGCTGGGAGGACAGCATTTATCTGACGGGACCAGCGCAAATCATCGGCGAGGGTACATTTTTTCTTGATCTCTGAAACAATTGAACGCGCACTAGAGCAGTCCTCCATCGCAGACGAGTTACGAGAGCGAATCTCGAATAAGACGGCGCGCGTGGGCGTGCTCGGGCTGGGTTACGTTGGGTTGCCGCTAGCGGTCGAGTTCGCGCGCGCCGGGTTCCAGGTCACCGGGATTGATCTTGTGAGTCGTAAGGTCGATCAGATCAATCGCGGCGAGTCTTACATCCGTGATGTGAAAGACAGCACTTTCAGGCCGCTGGTTGAGAGCGGGAAGTTGCGCGCCACCACGGATTTTTCGGTCATCCGCGAACTAGACACAATTGATATCTGCGTTCCCACGCCGTTGCGCAAGACTAAGGACCCGGACATGAGCTTCGTGATCGCGGCAAGTGACGCAATCGCCGAGCATATGCATCCAGGACTTTTAGTCATGCTGGAATCGACGACTTATCCCGGCACGACGGAAGAACTCGTGCTGCCCAAATTGCGAGCCGGCGGTCTCATTGTGGGAGAAGATTTCTTCCTTTGCTTCTCGCCGGAGCGAGTGGATCCGGGCAATCCGAAATATCAGACTTCGAACATCCCGAAGGTAGTCGGGGGCGTGACTGCGACGTGCACCGAAATCGGAGCGTTGTTTTACCAGCAAGCCCTCGAGACCGTGGTTCCCGTGAGCTCGACCCGGGTTGCGGAGATGGTCAAGCTGCTCGAAAACACGTTTCGCATGATCAACATCGGCCTGGTGAATGAGCTGGCGATGATGTGCGACCGCATGGGGATCGACGTATGGGAAGTGATCGATGCGGCGGCGACGAAGCCTTTCGGCTTCATGCCTTTCTATCCCGGACCCGGGCTTGGCGGCCATTGCATTCCCATCGATCCTTTTTACCTGTCGTGGAAGAGCAAAGAAGCGGGCATGGAAGCGCGTTTTATTGAACTTGCGGGCTACATCAACGGCCACATGCCTGAGTTCGTGGTCGAGAAAATTCAAAACGCGCTGAATGACGCATCGAAGCCCATTCGCGGCTCGCGGATTCATGTATTGGGCACGGCGTACAAGCGGGACATTGACGATGTCCGGGAGTCACCCGCGCTTGATATCATGCTGCTGCTTCAACGGCGCGGCGCGGTGGTCACGTTTTCAGATCCGCAGGTGCGCAGCATTCAGATCGATGGAGTGGAGCTGGAGGGTGAAGAGATGCTGCCTGCCATCGAAGCGGCCGATTGCGTGGTCATCGTTACGGACCATAGCGGGATCGATTATGGCGGGGTTGTCGAGCGCAGCAAGTTGATCGTGGACACGCGCAACGCGCTGAAGGGCCATCGGTCTGAGAAAATCGTCCGGCTCTAGGTTCAGGCTTCGCCGTTTCCGCCTGCTTCGTTGTCCAACCCCATCTGCGAAAGCCGGTAGCGCAATGCATTCCGTGTCAGCCCCAGCATTCTGGCCGCTTGGCTCTTGTTTCCATTAGCGCGGCGGAGGGCTTCGCGGATCATCATCTGCTCCCAATGCTCCAAGGTTTCGCCCTCTGGAAGCAGCGGCGATTGCTGCAGCGCGGGCGCGGACGCATTGCGCGGGGCTTCGACGCGTATGTCGGCGGCTTGAAGGGTCTCGCCGGATGCCAGTACGAGGCTACGCTCAATGGTGTTCTCCAGCTCCCGCACATTGCCAGGCCAAGAATGGCCAAGCAGCCTCTCCATGCCCGCAGGACTGATCTCCTTCGCGAGTGAACCAAGTTCTTTACTCAACTTGTGTACGAAGTGAATGGCTAAAAAGGGGATATCCTCCCTGCGCTCACGCAAGGGAGGAATACCGATGGGCACGACGTTCAATCGATAGTACAGGTCCTCGCGAAAACGGCCTTCCTCCAAGGCCGCGCGGAGATCGACGTTGGTAGCCGCGATTACTCGAACATCCACGTTGCGCGTTACGTTCGAGCCTAGCCGCTCAAACTGGCGCTCCTGAAGGATGCGCAAGAGCTTCACCTGGATATGGCCGGGCACGTCGCCTATTTCATCCAGAAATGCGGTGCCCTGATCAGCCTGCTCGAACTTTCCGGGCTTGCTGACGTTCGCTCCGGTGAATGCGCCCTTGTCATAGCCGAACAATTCGCTTTCCATCAGGTTTTCAGGAAGGGCAGTGCAGTTGATCTTGACGAATGCGTGATTTTTGCGCGGGGAATGCTGGTGGATTGCACGGGCGATCATGTCCTTGCCGACGCCGCTTTCGCCCGCCAACAAGACCGTCGCTCTGGTTGGCGCGACGCGTTCTACGGTATGAAAGATTTCGCGCATGGCGGGGCTTCGCCCGATGATGTTGTCGAATTGATAGCGTTGATCCAGCTCCTCGCGCAGGCGCTGATTTTCGGCGCGCATGGATTGGACCGCCATGACCCTTTGGACGACGGCGGTCAGGTGATCGAGGGAAAACGGCTTTTGCAGGAAATCGGCCGCGCCCAGCTTCATTGCTTCAACCGCAGTCTCGACGGAGCCATGGGCGGTAATAACGATGATCCCGGCCTGGATTCCGCGCGCCTGAAGTTGTTGAACGAACTCGAGCCCATTCATGCCGGGTAAACGAAGATCGGTGATGATCAGATGAGCTACAGTCGAGAGCGGCAGGGCTTGTTCGGCGGTGGGCGCGCCATCCACTTAAAAACCTGCCGACTCGAGC
>JBAUUG010000228.1:0-17720 GCA_049582585.1 Bryobacteraceae bacterium
GATCTCGGGCTCGCGCTGAAAATGAAAGATCAGATCGAGCAGGCGCAAAGCGAGTTTGAGGAAGCCATTCGTCTCGATCCCACTCTTCCCCAGGCCCGCTATTCGCTTGGCATCACGTACTGGCAGCTAGGCGATTTTCCCGCTGCAATTGAGCAGATGCGGGCGGCGCTCTCGGTTAGCCCGGACTATGCCGAAGCTCATTACATGTTAGGCATTCTGCTGAAACAGAACGGTGATTTAGACGCCGCCATCCCGGAGTTGAAGGAGGCAATCCGGCTCGATCCAACGACGCCGGGCCCCTTTAACACTCTCGGGCAGATCCTTCATCTCAAAGGGGACAAGCAGGGCAGCGAAGAAGCATTCGCCGCTGGAGCGCGCCTCAAGCGCGAAAAAGAAGGACAACTCGCCAATACGCTCGAAGAAGGAATGCGGGGCGGAACGCTCCCCAGCGCGATACCCGGCAACCCTCGCTAGTGAATATGCTTTCCCGCCGGCGCTTCGTTCAGTCGCTTTGTGCCGCCCTTCCGGTTTTCTCCCTCGATCAGTTATTGGCTGGCTTGCCTTTGGGCGTTCAGTTCGTAAATGTCGCGCGCGAAGCCGGACTACACACCAAGACCGTCTTCGGAGCCGAAAACAGCAATAAGTACTTGCTCGAGACCACCGGTTGCGGCGTCGCCTTCATCGATTACGACAATGATGGCTGGCTTGACATTTTCTTTGTGAACGGGACGCGGTTCGAAACAGTGTATCCGAAAGGCTCCGAGCCGGTCAGCCGTTTATACAAAAACAATCGGGACGGTACGTTTACCGATGTCACGTTGAAGGCCGGTGTCGCGCGCACTGGATGGGGACAAGGCGTGTGCGCCGGCGATTACGATAACGACGGTCACGACGACTTGTTCGTGAGCTATTGGGGTGATTGCGCTCTCTACCACAACAACGGCAATGGCACGTTCACCGATGTCGCCGCCAGAGCCGGCGTAACAACGCGCACCACCACCGGCCTGAAGCGCTGGAATACGGGCTGCGCGTTTCTCGATTACGATCGAGACGGGCATCTGGATCTTTATGTGGCGAATTACATTGATTTCGATCCGAAAACCGCTCCGCTTCCGGAGAGCGGCCCTTGCCTCTATGAAGGATTGGTCGTCGCGTGCGGGCCCCCAGGATTGCAGGGCGGCAAAGACATCTTGTTTCACAACAATGGGAACGGCACGTTCACCGATGTCTCCGAAAAAGCCGGCATTTGGAAGAAGCAGGGCACCTATGGGCTGGGCGTGCTGGTGGGCGATTTCGATGGCGATGGATGGCCTGACATTTATGTCGCGGACGATTCCGCGCCCTCGGCCTTCTTCAAGAACAATCAAGATGGAACTTTCACCGACATTGCTTTAGAGGCAGGTGTCGCATTCGGCGCGGACGGCAAGACACAAGCCGGAATGGGCGTCTCCGCCGCGGACGTCTATGGAAACGGCAAGCTGGATATTTTGAAGACCAACTTCGCCGGCGACACCTCGAGCCTCTATCGCAATCTAGGCGCCGGGAATTTTGAAGACATCACCTTCCAGGCCGGCCTCGGCCGCAACACCCGTTTCCTCGGCTGGGGCGCATGCTTCCTCGATTTTGATAACGACGGCTGGCCCGATATTCTCACCTGCAACGGCCACGTTTACCCTGAGGTGCGCGAGAAAGCGAGTGAATCCGGGTATCGCGAGCGGAAAGTTTTGTATCACAATCTCGGCGACGGCAAGTTCGAAGACGTATCCCTCGATGCCGGGCCAGGCATTCTCGAGCCGGTGGCGGGCCGAGGCTGCGCAATCGGGGATTTCAATAACGACGGCAACCTGGATATTGTCGTCAATTGCGTGAACGATGTTCCTCAGTTACTCCGTTCGAGCAGCACCCTTAAGAACAATTGGATGAAGGTAAAGACCGTCGGCACGAAATCAAACCGGTCCGGTATCGGCGCCCGCATCTATTGCAAGCCGGAAGGCGAGCACCAGCAAATGGATGAAGTGCGAAGCGGCGGCAGCTATATCTCGCAAAGCGATCTGTGCGTTCACTTCGGTCTGAACAAAGCTACGAAGGCGGATCTGGAAATCCATTGGCCCAGCGGCCAAATCGACAAGATTGCCCGTGTCAAGGCGAATCAGATCGTAAGAGTTGTCGAGGGCAAGTAAAGGTCGGTCGCCGATCCACGTGTCAAGAACGACTTCAGTCATTCAAAAGACGACGTTCCCTGGCCAGCTCCGTTTTCCTCTCCTCGCGCGTCAACTTGTTGACATCCACATCCGCCAGCGATCCCTGAAGATCATCCAACGAATCTTCAAGTCTCTTCGGAACAGCCAAACGAACTGAGAGAATCTTCTTGCTTGCTGTCATGCTTGCACTCTAGCACCGGCGCGAGACTCGAACCGACTTCCGCGAAATAGAAAACGGCCGGAGAGCTTTTGCCCTCCGGCCGCTTCGGTTACTACTTAGTCTAGCGATTTACCAGGTTAGCGTGCCGGAGTACTGCAGCCGGCGCATCGTATAGCCGTTGCCGTTAAATGCGATGTTCGTAATCTGCTCGGCGGTGCCTCCGGTAACATTGTTGCTTGGGCCGCCGAGATTCGTATGGTTCAGCGCATTCGTCGAGTCCAAGCGAAGCTGGAACTTGAAGCGTTCCGTTAGGCTGAATATCTTCGCGATGTTTGCATCCACATTGACAAACTGCGGCCCAATAAGCGTGTTAACCGGGTAGTTGCCGAATGTGTTGGCAGCAGGCAGCTTATATGGCCCGGTCCCTGCGATCAGTTGAGCTTGCGATTCCGTTACTATCCATGTATATCTATTTTGGGTGCTCGTATAAGGGCTTCCGCTACCGACGTCGGGAACACTATTTGGCCCCGTGTACGGCTGGCCGGTCCCTGCTGGGTAGCTGCCAATGTTCGGCATAAACGGAATGCCGGTGTAGTAAGTGAAAATCGCGCCCAGATTCCAGCCGCCGAAGACAGCGTCAACGAATCGATTGCTGTTAGTCCCAAAATGCCGTCCCTTGCCGAACGGGATGTTGTAGTTGTTCGCGAGGACATACTGCTGGTGCGGCATCAGGCTCGAATCACCGTAGCCGAGCGGACGATCGTAAAGGAACGTGTAGTTAGCAGCAGGACCATACCCGTCACCCTTTTCCACCTGATAAGTGTAGTTCCCTTGCAGCGTGTAGCCGGCCAGATCCTTGACAGTTAAAGTAGCCTGGAAAGAATTGTACTGGCTGTTGGCATCGTTGCAGTAACAGTCTACTCCTTCCGCCCAACCGTAATCGTACCGTGGGCCGTATAGCCCGTCAAACGGACGCAGCAAGTTTTGATTACCGGTATAACCCGGCAAGAAGTAAACGGGATTCTCGTCGTAATCATTGCCTGTTCCAAGCGAAGAGTGCCGAGTCGAATTGCCGACGTAACCGGCGGTGACAGCCACTTTAGCCGCAACCTGTCTCTGCACAGTCAGGTTGTAAGCATAGGCAACCGGCATCGTAAAAATGCCGGGGCGAGTCTTGATATAGACCCCGGTCTGCGGGGGAACAATCGTTCCGTTCGGCTGAACTGGGAAGTTGCTGGGGACATAAGCGGGAGGCCCTTGCGCTAATGTGAACACGTCGGCGAAGTTGTTTCCCGCAACGCTCTGCGAGCTAAGCGTCTGATTGACCAAAACTGGAGGATTCTGCGTAACGTTGTGGCCGAATGTAGATCCGAAAGTTCCAAGCGAATACGTCCAGCCGTAGCCGGCGCGAACTACTGTCTTCGAGCCGAGCTGATACGCGATACCAAAACGCGGAGCGAACTCGTGCCAATTCATATTTTGGAACCCGTGACTGCTGTTTTGCCCTACTCCGAATACGTCGATTAGGCCGGTATTCACGTTCAGCTCGGCACCATTTGCGGGCGCGTTGACTGTCTCGGGAAATACCATTTCCCAGCGCAATCCGTACGTGATGGTAAGCTTCGGAGTCGGGCGCCATTCATCCTGGGCATACCAGAACAGCCGCTTCTGGCGCTCCTCGGCATCCAGGCTGGAGCTGACATACCGGTTAAAACTTGATACGTCCCCCAGGAGGAATCCCGCCAAGGCTAGTCCGTCGCTTGTGGAACCGTCCTTATTCAGCAGGGCGGTCGTGTTGCCGGTAAAGTAAAGCTCTCCCGCTCGATGACTGTCGCTAGGGACGCGAAGGTTGGATGCATAGCGCACATCGCCGCCAAACTTGAGGCTATGCTTCCCGGAGACATGGCTGATATTATCTACGAATTGCAGCTGCCGCTCAAACTCCGTCAGCGGGCAGTTGCACTGGTTATTGTGAAGTGAATACCCGAGATCCTCTTCCGCCCCGAGCGGATTCTGGATTGCAAACGTCGGCAAACCGGAAGTGACCGCGCTGGTATTCAGGCCGGGAATGCCAGCCTGAGCCGCAGGCGTGCTGCCATATCCGTTTGGAACGTCGGTAACGTGATATCGCACGTAGCCGAATCGGAATTCGTTTATGGTCGTAGCGCTCTTCGTGTAGGTCCAGCCGGCCGAGGCGCTTTGATTCAGCGCCTGAGAACTGCCTGCGTAATTCGCGTTATTAAAGTCGATGCCGCCGGCCAAATTCCCAAACACACCCGGCGCTTGCTCAGTGAATCCGGCGTAGCTATAACGCCCGAAGAACGTGCTCTTCTCGTTCAAGTAGTAATCCCAGCGAGTGTTCCACTGGTTGCCATTGTTGGACAGAGTGCCATTACCGGAGTAGTTGTTATACGGCAAACCACCGCCTGTGTTCGGTGCCGGGAAGTAGTTCAAAATTGCCTGCGCCTGTGGGCTCAGAGGTCCGCAGAAACTTAACTGGTTATTCGGATCGAGCATTCCGGCATGACTCGCTTGAAGTGCCGTCGCTCCTGCCGGAGTGTTCCCAGGTTGCGGGCAATAAATCTGATATTGAGGGCCTTGTGCTAGCCAGTCGCTCAAATCGCCGGTCCGATCGGCCGCCGTCGGTACGCTGACGAGAGCCGATCCGCCCAAAAGTTTGCGGGTCAACTGTGCATCGCCAAAGTAGAATAGTTTATCCTTTATGATCTTCCCGCCAATCGAGCCGCCGAATTGGTTGAAGTGGGTAGTCGGAGTATAGGCGCCCGCTGCAATCGGCGTATTCTCGACGAACGGATTCCGTGCAAAATCCTGAAATCCCGGAGTATTTATCTCCGCGTACTCGAAGGCGTCTCCATGGAAGGAATTCGTCCCGGATTTGGTGGAGTACGTGAACAAGCCGGCCGCAAATGAATCAAACTCGGCATCATAGTCCTGGTTCGACTGCTTTACTTCGTTGACGGAGTCAAAGGTAGGGTTGACGACGATGATACCCAGAATCGGGTCCTGGTTCACCGTTCCATCCAAGTAATACCCGGTCATATAGAACGGCAGACCATTCACCACGGTCTGAACACTGCCCTGCGGATCCTCGTCCGATGCATGGGCCCACCCGGTCTTTACCGTACCGGGGTTGAGCAGCTCAAAAGCCTGAAGGTTGCGGCCGATACTCGGCAGCTCCGAGATCTGCTGCGAAGTAAATGTTTGGGAGACGTCCGCGCGGTCCGTCTGCAACAGAGGCGCAGCCGCCGTGACCTCTACTTCTTGGTTTACGTTGCCCACCTGCATGGCGGCATTAAACTGAGTGGACTGATCGATCTGGACGGTCAGGTCGCTGGAAACAACCTTTTGGAATCCCGGCGCCTCGATTGTGACCCGATATGTGTCGGGAATGAGCTGGCCTTTTGTGTACTGACCGGACTCATTTGTCATCACTTCAGATGACGTGCCCTTGGTTATGTCGGTGATTGTGACCTTGGCGTTATTAACGGCGGAACCGCTCGGGTCGGTGACCGTCCCCAGAATACTGCCGAAAACCTGTTGAGCGACTGCGCTGCCCGCCGAAACTACTAGCAGAGCGAACACCGTAAAAACACAGCAGAAAAACCCCTTGCGCAAGCGAACCATACCCTTCTCCTTGGAAGAAAAACGTCTACAAAGACCCCAACTGCAAACTTCCTACACTCACACCTTGCAACAGTGTAATGGATTCATCATGCAAATACCACTAAAAAGTTTTAGGTTATCCTCACCCTAAAGGAGTAACATCACAAAAAATGTAATTCAGCCCACTTTATCGTCGTGTTTCCGACCGTTATACTGCTGGTATGTTGCTGTTCCTTCTTGCACTGATGATGCAAGCGAATCCATCGCAGGACGCGCATCAGCGAGGAGTGAACCTCTATAAGCAAAGCAAGTACGCTGAAGCCATCTCAGCCTTGGAAGAGGCAGTAAGGACCGAGAACGGTCAATCGGCCGAATATCAAGAATCGCTACTCTTGATCGGCCAGAGCTATTTCATGCTCTCGCAGTCGGCGAAAGCTATCCCGTGGCTGGAGAAGGCGCCCAACAGCACCGAATCGAATTACATGCTCGGATATGCCTACGTGCAAACGAATCAGCCGAGCAAAGCCGAAGTCGCCTTTGCCCGGTTGTTTCAGCTGAATCCGGAATCGGCAGCGGCTCACCTCTTGGCTGGCCAGATGCTCATAAAAAAAGACTTTACAGTTGAGGCCTCCGCCGAGCTGGCGAAGGCTGTATCGCTCGATCCAAAACTGCCTGAGGCGCACTTTCTCGTTGCGGAGCTGGCCATCGCGGGTGGACGGCTGGATGAAGCCGTAGATAATCTGACCCGCGAAATTGCTCTAAATCCGAATTTTTCAATGGCCTGGTACCGGCTGGGAGATGCCTACCAGCGGCAGGAGAAATGGGATCTCGCCGTTCCGGATCTCCAGCGTGCCGTTTGGCTGAACCAGGACTACAGTGGCCCTTACATTCTGCTCGGTAAATGTTATTTCAAACAGCGGAATTACGAGAACGCTGAGGGCATCTTGCGACGTGCATTGCTGATCGACCCCAACAATCATTCCGCTACTTACCTGCTTGCTCAGACCCTGCTGGCCGAGGGCAAAACGGATGAAGGCCGAGCGCTCATCGAGAAGATAAAAGCCCTGCGGCAGCAACCCTAGACATGCTGCTGGCGAAGGCCTTGGCTCGTCAACAAATGTACTATACCTGGTTTATGAAGATTTCAGCGCACCATTACGGCACCGTGGTACTGACCCTCACCTTTGTGACGGTGTTGCTGATCGCCCTTCCAGGGCGCGCGTGGCAGCAGGATGGGCAAAAGGGCAGCATGCCCGGAATGGACATGAGCGGCAAGGGTGACACGCCCGAAATGGACATGAGCAAGGAGGAGATGAAGAGTATGGGCTCGAGCATGGCTGCCATGGCCGGCCACATGAAAGTCACCCGGCGGTGGCCAAAGCAGCCCGGTGACGAGGAGAAAGCAAACGCCGTGATAGCCGAAGCGAAAGCAACCATGGAGCGCTATAAGGATTACCGCAAGGCTTTGGCTGACGGGTACGTCATTCTGAACCCCAAGGTGGAGCAGCCCCAGTATCACTTCAACAACGACGCCAATGACCGGGAAGCCGACCTCCGCTTCGACCCCACCAAGCCAACGTCGCTGCTCTATTACCGGACTCCGCACCAGAGCTACAAGCTGGAGGGCGTGATGTACACGGCCCGCCCGCACGCAACCGAAGATGAGCTGAATCAGCGCATCCCCCTCAGCATCGCGCGCTGGCATGAGCACATCAATTTCTGCGCGGCTCCGGCGAGCCGCGCCAAGGAATATCTCGGCGCCCACCCCACGTTCGGTATGTTCGGCTCCATCCACGCCAAAGAGGCCTGTGAAACCGAAGGGGGAACCTTCTACCCAGTGATGTTCACCTGGATGATTCACGTCTTTCCCTACGAGAACGACTTCAAAGACATCTTCTCCATGAACGACGACGTGCCCCACGTGAAGGTCTCACCATGACTGACTAGGAATAAAATCAGTTTGATGAGCCAACCGGTCTCTCTGCTGGCGGCTGCCCTGCTGAGCGCGCTCGTTCTTACTTCGCCCGCCGAGCCGCAGCCCGACGCCCCCGTTGCCGTTACCCTCCGGGAAAACATTCCTTATGGCTCGCCGGCCGACTCCGAGTTACTTCTGGATATTTACTCTCCCGCTGACCTCGGCGCCCCGCTTCATCCAGCGGTTCTGTTAATCCACGGCGGTAGTTGGTCAAGTTTGGACAAGAGCACCATGAGTGGCATGGGAAAGTTTCTCGCCCATCACGGCTTTGTTGCCTTCTCAGTGGATTATCGTTTGTTCCACGGCACGCAAAACCGTTGGCCGGCACAACTCGACGATGTTCAGCGCGCGGTTCGCTGGGTGCGGGCGAATGCTCCGAAGTATGGTGTCGATCCTGAGCGGATTGGATCTTTTGGCCACTCAGCCGGCGCGCAATTAGCCGCGCTGCTGGGAATGGAAGACACGCGAGACAATTCCGATCCCACCCTCGCCAAATATTCCAGCAGAGTGCAGGCGGTTGTAGAGGTCAGCGGACCTACCGATTTGACTACGGTCGGAAACGATCCCGACGGCCTGGCATTCCTGGCGAACTTCTTCGGGACCAGCCACTCGAAGCATCAAGAAGTTTGGCGCGATGCCTCCCCGGCATTTCAAGTTTCAAAGCACAAAAATGAGCTGGCGCCGTTTCTAATCGTCCACGGCTCGCAAGATCCGGACGTCCCGATTTCGCAAGCGCAAGAACTCTTCAAGAAATTGAAGTCCGCTGGAGCGACAGTGTCCTTTGTCAAAGTCAACGATGTCCACACATTTCAAACTCCCGAGGCTCGTCGGCAACTAGCCACTGAGACGCTCGCATTTTTCGATCGCTATCTTGCAGCTTCGAGGTAGGAGTATTAGGAGACCAGGCGCCCCATCCTGGCTTGCGAGACACGTGTCAATCTCCGCTCTACGCTGCCGTTCAGGAGATTACTGCCTCACCGCCAGCGCCGCTCTCGCTCGTTCTAAATTAGCGCGCGCAGCCTCATGATTAGGGTTAATCCGAAGCGCCCGCTCGAACGCTTGAACTGCCTCCGGCAAATCCCCGGTAATCGCAAGCACAGTCCCTAAGTTCGCCTCAATGTCCGCGTCGCCGGGATTCAGCCGCGCCGCCTCGCGAAAATGCGGGAGCGCCTCATCATATTGGCGCTGAATGTAGTAAACCGAGCCAAGCCCCGCTTGTGCAGTCGCATCATCCGGCTTCTCTTTCAGGAACGCCGTATACTCATTGGCCGCTCCATCCAGGTCGCCGCTTGCGGCCAACGCGCGGGCCAAGTTATATCTTGCGTTTAGATATCCCGGATCCAAGCGCAGAGTTTCGCGCAACTCTTGAACCGCTCTGGGCAGCCGGTCGTCCATCAGCAATGCCGCTCCCAAGCTGTTTCGCGCAGTCGCATTCGACGGCTCAATCCGCAGGGCCTCCTCGTAGCTCGAAATCGCCTCGCCAAACTTGCCTCGCAACTGCAACAGCGCGGCCAAATTGTAATGCGCGAGAAAATCCTCCGGATATTTCTCCAGCCGCCTTCTCATCACCGCTTCCTGAAGCGCAAACCGCGGATCTTCTTCCCCCTGCTTCCCCGATTGCGGCAATACCTGCAGCCACACGTGCCCCATCTCGTCCTCGCTCAAATTCCCGGTCCTCACGCGCTTCGGCGGATGATTCGGATTGCGCGGATTGAGTTCGGAATTATCATAGGTAATCCGCATCGCAATCTGCGTGCCTTTCGGAAGCGGAACCGGCCGCCGGTAATCATAGACCGCTTGCCAATTGATGTCCCAATCGGGAATCCGAATCAGCCACCGGCGGCGCCCATCCGGCAGCGTGGCCCAGGCTTCCACCAGCTTGCCAAGATAATGCGCGTGCGGATAAATCGCGAGCACCTCAACATCAATGGGCAGCGTTAAACTGTCCTTCACGTTGAAAGACCGATCTCCTGGCGGAATATCTATCGCTCCATCGTGCTCCAGCTGAATCAGCATCGGAAACCGCGTGGGTGGATGCGAAGCGAAGTAGATGCCCACCTCCGCTTGAATCGATTCCTCTTTGCCGGTGGACTGCAAATGCAAATTCAGGATCAGATCCGTCCCGGGATCCAGACGCCAGCTCATGTCGTCCGGCTCGGCGTGCAGGACAGTTCCCGGCTTCCAGAAAAGAAAGTGTGAATCGGGATCGAAATCGTTCGGAGCCGCCTCAGTCGTGACATCCATCCCCGGAAATCCCGGTCGGCCATCTTCCCCGTCGTGCTTCCGCAGTGATTGAGTGCGGTCGAGAACGATGTTCGCGTGATGCACCACGCGCGTGTTGTCAAGCCGCAGCTCGACGCCGCGAACATATTTCGTTTCTTTCAATCCGGTACGAAGCACGAAATTGCGGAAGATATCGCTTCCACTAGCCGGCATTCGGAACGGAGCGGGCATCTGAACGATCATGTCGGGCTGCCCCATCTGCCAGCCGTTCACAAATCGAGGGGCTGGCGGAAGGCTCGCCGCGTCTCCTTCCGCTTGGCCGTGCTTCACCCAATCCGCGATCAACCGGATCTGTTCATCGGTCAGTCTCCTCTGGCCCTCGAAATCGCCGTAACCGGGTTCAGGAGGCCAAGGCGGCATGTAGCGGCGCTCGGTGACCGCCGCAATCTGAGACGCGTGTTTGTGCACATCGTCGTACGTCATCAGCGGAAAAGGCCCCACCCCTCCCGCGTGATGACACGGCGCGCAATGTTCGAAAACCAGCGGAGCAATATCCTTGTTGAACGTAACCGGCGCTGCCGAGAGCCGTATTGCAACCAGCGCGAACCAGATGCCTTTCATGCTCCTTACTTAGTATCCAGCGCCCTGCTGATTACTCTCTCCACTTCTTCTTTGGCAAGCCCCGTGCTGATAAACAGCTCCTGCCGCGCGCCCGCGCTCAACGCAATTGCTTTCCAGCCATTGGTGGTCTGAACAGTGATGCGAATCGTTGGCGCGCCCCTCGCGTCGCGCACCGGACGAATCACGCCGGAAATGATGGAGCGAATCTCACCCGTACTTCGCAGCAGCCGCTCCAGAACCGGCCGCAAGCCTTCAAGAATACTGTGCTCTATCTTGAGCTTGCCCTGGGCGGTTCGCAATTTCATCGGCTGTTATTTGAAGCGCTTCCTATATTGGATATCGATGCCGAACTCGCCATTGTCGTCTCGAAGCGCCACAATCGAGTACTGGGTATTCAGCGCCCACTCCAGCCGAAAAATCTGCTCGGATGTTTGCGAAAGGTTGGTCACATAGGTGACCGTGATCTCCCGCGAAATCTGCTGCTCAATCGTAAGACGGGATTGCGGCGTATTCGTGATGCCCTGCACCAGAGGGTCGATCTTGATGTTAGTTATGCCGAAAAGCTTTGATAACCGATTCGAGGCTGGAGAGATTGCCTGTCCCAAAACCGTGTTCGCCCCGGATTCGAGCGCGCTTACGTCGCTTGTCGCCTGCGCGCCGGAAATATTCGATGCCGTGTTGGGCGTTCGGCCCACGGTAAGGAGCGCGATGATGTCTCTCGGCTGAAGTGGCGGATCGGAACGGTAGTTGATATTCAGCTTTCCGATAGCGCCCGAAATTGTGATCTCTACCGTAATGCCGCGCGCCTGAGTTTGAAGATCGAGATCCAGCACGGGTTCGATCTTCACCGGGCTGAAGAAACTGACTTCACCGCGATTGATGCGGTAATTTGTGCCGAATACCTTGACCTCTCCCTGATTCGCGACGATGCTTCCCAGTAGAACCGGATCGTTCGGAGTGCCTCGCAAGCGAAGATCGATTTGCGCCTCGAGATCCCGGCTCACGGCCGTGCTCAACTGCAAATTCGGCGTACTCTCAAGACGAATATCCAGCTGGAGCCCGGTCAGAAAGTCGTTTGGATTCGTCGGAGTAGGCGCAGGCGCGGAAAGCGCTGCCAGCACCGTCCCCACGTCCGTGTTTTGGCTGAGCACCACCCGCGAAACCGCAACCGTGCCGGAAAGCAGGCTGTTCTCGCTGGTGCCGCTTAAGCGCAGTTCAGACGCGGCAGTGACGCTGATCCCGCCCCCGTATCGAACCCGCACGTTTTCAGCATTTGCTTCCAGTTGATATACCAGCGGACGCGCGCCGAAGCTTACAAATCCTGCCAGCGAGAGCTCCCCGCCTCCACTTCTCCCCGTAAGCTTCTGGATGGTCGCCCGGTCCCGATCGAACCTCACGGTTCCATTCACCGCCGTGAGGCCATTCGGGATATCGTTCAGGAAGAACGAGCCGTTTTTCATCTCGAGCGTGCCATTCACGGAGGGTTTCGCCAGCGTACCCTCGAGCGAAGCGGCAATCACGGATTGGCCGGAGGCCTGCACATTTCGATCGAACAAATGAAAAATTCGCAGATCGATCGAACCTTCCAGCTTCAGGTTCATCGCCTTCTTTTCGAGGTACGGAATGGATCCAGTTACTCGGAGCTCCGTGTCCCTGCCCGTAATCTCAAAGCTCCGTATGTTCGCGACTCCGTCTATGGCCTCGAGCACAATCGGGCCGGCATTGCGAAAAACTAGATCGTCGCGGTTCGCCGATCCTTCCGCCTGCAGCGGGGCGTTGGAACTAACCTCTAGTTCTTGCAATCGAATCGTCGCGCGGACACGGTCCGGTTGCTGAAGCGGTCCTTCGAAAGTAATCCCGCCTTGTACGAATCCATTGAACGGCAATCCTTTCGCTGACCCGGAATTCAAGAGCGCGTAGATAGTCCCGATCTGGATTTGGTCAAAGCGGATGTCGCCCTTGGCGGGGCTGCCCGCTATGAGCTGAATTTGCGTGTTTCCTGAGACGTGAGTCTCGCGAAGATCTCCTTGGAAAGTGGCATTCAAGACATCTCCGCGTGTCGCCGCAGTCAGCAAAATGCTCCCGTATGGAATGCTGTTTACCGTCACCTTCCGAAAGGCCATCGTTCCATTTGCGTCCGCCGGTTCGATACGGCCATCCGCCACGCGCGCTCCCGCTTCGGCGTGGATTTCAAATTGAGCGTTCAACCCAGGCTCATACTTGTTTACTGAAGCGAGGCTCGCAAGCGGAAATTCATTGCTGTCTACCTTTAAGTGGAATTGCCCGGCCCGCCATGATCCTCGCGCATGGTTGTACATGCCCGAAAACGAAACCAGCGCTGACGCCGCTCGCATCCGCCCTCGAGTAATTTGCAGTTGATCGCTGGCAAGCGCGGCCGAAACCTCTATCCGATTAACGCGTTCACCGTAGACCTCGGCATTGTCGATACTAATTTTCGCGCTGCCCTCCGGCTCATCCATTCGACCGCTAACGTCCATGGATCCGGATGCCATGCCTCCCTCAATCGGCAATTTGTTTGGCACGTATTCAGAAAATATCTTTGCCGCGTTCGCCCCCTTAAATTGACCTTCGAGACGAATCGAGCTATTTTCGCGCGGCATCCAGTTTTCCAATCCAACGCTCCCGCTGCCCGTCGCGTGTAGCGATCCTGCATCTGCAACCAGTGACGAAAATTCGATACCATTCCGCGATACGTCGATACGTGAATGGATCTGATCCCACTGCTGCCCGTGAGCTCGGAAATCCGCCACAGCCACATTGCCCTGTATTCGCGGGTTGACGAGCGGCCCGGCTATTGTGCCGTCAAAATGAGCGCTCCCATTCTTAAGCAGCACCGGACACGCCATCGCGCCCCGGGAAATCGCAGCTGCCAGAACCGGCTTCAACTCATTCAAGTCAGTGCTATCGGCAACCACGTGTAGATCGGCACCCAAAATACCCGAAAATGACAACTGCGAGCGTGGGAGATTCAGATGCGAGTTCCCAAATTCAACCGCTCCGCTTGGCCATTTATAAGATAGGTCCACGCTTCCCGACACTGGAACCGGTCCTGGCGCCGGGCTGATCTGCAACTCGCTCTGAAGCGCAAAATTCTCGATGCCGCGATGGAGCATGGCGCTCACATGAACCGCGCCGCTCGCCTTTCCGCTCCAGGGCGCAGCAGCGCTGATTTCGACTCCGTTTACTCTCCCGTCCAGCTCGAGTTCGCGATATTTCTTCAATACAGCCTGACCTGCAAACTTGCCGGCGCGCGCTGACGCCGCCACATGCGTGAATCTCACTTCTTGTCCGTCAGCGGAGATCTCAGAATCGAAGTTTATATTCTTCAATGCGAGTCTGTTTGAGACGTATGCGAGATCCCGGCCGCCCAGCTTGCCTCCGAACGTCCATTGAGTGGATTCATCGTAGTGCGCTGCACCCGTCACTACCAGACGGCCGCCCCGCACGTCCGCAAATCCCGTGAGATTCGCAAAGCTACTCGCCCCAACTATGCAGCTCACGTTCAGATCCATCCTCGGCCGGGCAAATTGCTGAAAAATTCCTGACACCCGCACATCCGAATCCTGAGATCTTAGTTCCACGTGCTGAACAATCAACCGATCCTTCTCGAGCTCGAGGGCTGCGTTCATCCTCGCTGAAAGGCTCTGCATCTGATCGGAAGCGAAGAGTATGTTACTCGAAGAGATCCTGGCGTTATATCGCGGTCCCGCCCGATCGTAACTGGCGAGAATAAAAACGTCCTCCCCCCGCGCGCTGAACGGCACGCGGCGCATTTCCGCGTAAATCGCTCCATGTTCGATTTCAATATGCCGCAGCTTCAGATTGAGTAGCTCTTCAACCGTTCCGTGGTTATTTCGCCGCACCTTCGGAGAGGGAAGGTTAGTCGTTCCATCGGGCCTCACCAGCAAATGCACTTCCGGGCGCTCGATAGCTATTGAGCTTATATCCACATCCCGCTTGATCAAGGACACGATCCTGAAGGCGACATGAATGGAATCCGCCTGGAAAAGAACTGGAGCGCCTGACGGCTCAGTCCCGTGCACCACGAAGTTCCTGAAATCGGCGCTGAGCGTTCGCCAGTTGTAATCGAAAGAGCCGAGCGACACCCGGCCGCCGCTGACCTTTTCCGCTGCAACGATAATCCTCTGCTGAACCTTCTCTTTGAACCACCTGCTTTGCAGCATCCAAAGCGCGCCCATCCCTATCAGCAGCAAAACAGCGCACACAGCGCTTGCGCCGATCACCGCCGCCCGCTTCGTCCGGCTCATAAGCGATTCATCGGAGCGATTTGTTGACGTAGACGATTTTGACCTGTTTGCGGCTCTCTTTGAGCCATGTGTCAAGGGCTTCGTCCGTACGCGCCTCGATCAGAGTCTTTCGAGTCTCTACATCGGTGTCGGAAATGCCGACATCGGGCCGAAACCGGTATTCGATGAACCGCAGCGTCGTGAGTTGTAGGGCGAGATGCTCCTTCAGAATTGATTCCGTGAGCTTGTAAGTTGTAAGTGCCTTCTCAAACGAGGATGGATTGCCGAATTCCGACCGTATCCCTTGAAAGTAACTGCTCTCTTCGCTTGCGTTAGGCGATGGATAGCGGCTGAGTTGCATTTCGTGCTTGACTAGCAGTTGCGCGATAAGACGGTCGGCGGCTGCCCGGCGCGCGTCCGAATCGCGTGTAATCGGCTGCTGGTTCAAAAACGCGGTTACGCGAATTTCCTCCTCTATCTGTAACTCCGTAATCACCTCGCGTCCAACTGCAATCGCCAGGCGATCGACAACCTTACCTTCTATCAAGCAGGCTAAACACCCGATCAGTAACAAACGCAGCATCAAAAAGCCTGGCCTAGCGAAAAGTGGAATTGAAAAGCGTTAATCTTTTGGACGGTGGCTACCGCGGTACCGTTTAAATAATCCTGTTCAGTCCCCTTCAGTCCAAAAAAACGCGGCGCATCGGGGCTGAACGACAGGTCAACCCGAATAGGCCCAATCGGTGTACGGTAACGAATTCCCACTCCGGCCGACTGAACCAGATAATTGAAGTCCTGCAGGTTTCGCTGCCTGAATCGCAAGCTGAAGTCTCCCAGCGTGCTATAGACGTTCCCCGCATCGTGGAACAGCACGCCGTTCAGGTTATCTCCGTACAGCGGAAAGCGAAGCTCCGTATTGTTTATAAATAGCGCGTTACCTCCCAACGGGAACCCGGTAGTCAGATCGCGAGGCCCCGCTTGAAAGTCCGGAAACGCGCGAATGGATGTAGATCCGCCGGAATACAGCCGTTCCGCCAAAGGGATTGCCGGCCTGCCGCCGGTTCGGCTGATGACGCCGAGCTGCGTGCTGCGTGCAAGTACTAGATCCCGGTGAAATGGATGATAAGTGGAATTGCGGAATAACCCACGCGCGAAGTGCGTCTGCGAGCCCAGAAAACCCGGCGCGTATGCCACATCCACCGTCGTGTAGATTCCATGGTGCGCGTCTGTCGGATCGTCGCGCTTGTCCTCGATGATTGAGAACTCGCCAAGTCCCACCGTCTCAGGCTGTGAAAGCAGAGGCACCAGTAATTGATCGATCTTCAGATTTGCGAGTGTCACGTTCCGGAACACCAGCCGGTATTGCACCGTATAAGCTCGCGAAACCCTTTCTCCTAACTGGATTGATCCCTCGCGGCGATGTGCGCTGAACGTGCGAATATCGCTCGAGTTATCGAACAAAATCGTCGTGGTGAGATTCAGGTTTCCATGCGAGACGAACTCCGGAATGAAATAAGTCAGAGCTGCTCGTTGTTCAATTGTCGAAACGGATGTTTGTATCCCCACCGTCTGCCCGAGTCCGAGAAAGTTCAGCCGGCTGATCCCCAACGCCAATCGAGGCGCGAACCCTGTCGTGCCGGCTGGATTATCGAGGCTCGTCACTCCACCGCCAATGCGCGCGATTTGCGCCCCCACCCCGACATTCAGCGAATAATGCCGCGCTTCGTCGATATCGTATAGAACGTTTTTTTCATCTTCATCGCCGTCGGGGTTCTGAATCGCCGTATTCACGCGCGCGAAAATGCCGAGTTCATAAAGCCGCCGTTGGCTATCCGTTTCTTCGCTCAACGACAACGGCTCGTTTTCCTTCAATTCAATACGGCTGTTCACAACCTTGGGCCGTGTTGTTTCTAATCCGCTCACAAGCACATTGCGCACATATTCCTGCGCGCCCGCATGCAGTACATACCGAATGTTCACGTGGTTGCGCTCTTCTGCTGGATCGACATAGTAGCTGAAAGCGGCATTTAGGTAGCCAAGGTTGTAGTAGTAATCCAATAAAGTCTCTCGATCCTCCGCTACGTTTGCTTCACTGAACGGCTGGCCTTTAAGAGATGCAAGCCTGTCATGCACTAACAGGAGGTCATTGGCGCTTACTCCCTCTATCGATAACCCCGAGACAAACCATTGCGGGCCCTCTTCTATGGTGATGAACGCGGCTAAGTGATCTTTGACGCCCCGGTAGCGATCTTCCACTTTCGAAGTTACTTTTACTTCCCGGAACCCGTTCGAGGTATATAGGTTCTCGATGGACTGAATGTCCTGCCTGAGGTAAAGATCGCTGAAGCGGCCGTAAGGGAAGCGTGGAAATTCAGCCGTCTGAATATAGAGGCGCTCGCGAATCGTCTCAACCGGAAAGTAGCGGTTACCTGTGATTCCCAGATGTACGAACTTGTAATGGCTCGCGCGATTTACTTCATAAGTGATGATCCGTCCCGTCCCGCTTGGGCCGCTGCTGGTCCTGTATGTTACTCTCGCGTCAAAGTAACCTTCCGCTTCGAGATATTGCTCAATATTGCGCTGGCCTTCGGCTAATAAGTCAGCGTCGATCGAGCCTTCTTGATACACAGGTACAAGTTGCCGCAGCG
>JBAUUG010000229.1:0-4772 GCA_049582585.1 Bryobacteraceae bacterium
GTGCTGGTGGTGTCGGACATCGTCGACGTAGAGCTCTTCTTGTGCTTGTGGCTCTTCTTGGTGCTCTTCATGCTGCTGGTGTCCGTGCCCGCCGTCGAGCTCGTCGAGGTGTTCTGTGCGAAGACGATACCGACGGGAAGCAGTGAAAGGCCTAGAGTTGCGATCATGATCTTTTTCATTTTTTGGGATCTCCTTATTTACTACTAGTTGGCGGCACTATATGTGCTGTCCATGACTATATTCCCAAAGGGATGGTGAAGTAGTCCTGAACTTCACATTAAACTTGCTTTAATGATTAGGATCGGGTGATTCAATAAAAAAGGCTACGCGATGGCGGATTCCCCCACCACTCCCGAGAAAGTAAACGGTCGCTATGAGATTAAGAACTCTATCGGCGAAGGGGGGATGGGTGTAGTCTATCGGGCCTACGATACGGTCACCAAGCGATACGTCGCCTTGAAAACTATGCGCGGGATTGTCGATCCCGCCGCCATCGAGCTGTTTGAGCGTGAATGGACCGTTTTAGCTCGCTTAAGCCACCCGAATATAGTCGACATTCTCGATACCGGCGATTTTCGGGATAACGGCCAGCGAAAACCTTATTTCGTGATGCCCCTGCTGCCGGGCCTGACGCTCGACAAGCTCATTAAAGACTCCAGCCAGCGCCTGACAGTCGAAAAAACGGTCGAAATCATGTGCCAGGCTTGCCGGGGCTTGCAGGCGGCGCATGACCAAGGCCTGGTCCACCGCGATTTGAAGCCCAGCAACATCTTTGTCATGGAAGATGACACCGTCAAGATCATCGATTTCGGAGTGGTTCACCTGGTCGACACGCGCTCCGCTACGGGCATGAAGGGAACGCTGCAATACATGGCGCCTGAGCAGCTCGAAATGAAGCCGGCGACACCGCTCTCGGATATCTTCGCGCTCGGCGTCGTCTGCTATGAAAGCCTCACCAGGCGCAAGCCGTTCAGCCGCAAAACCGAGAGCGAAGTGGTGGATGCCATTCGCACCTACGTTCCTCCGCCTGCTTCTGAAATCAATCCCGCGGTCAATCAGTTAGTGAGCCGGACCATCCACAAGGCCATGGCCAAGCAGCCCTGGCATCGATTTTCGAGCGCGAAAGAATTCTCCGAAACATTGCAGAAGGCGATTCGAAACGAGCCCATCGAACGTTTCGACCGCACCAAAATTCAGCCCCGCATCGATCGCATTCGAAAAGCTCACGCCGAAGGCGATTATCAATTCGCCACGGAGATCCTGACCGAGCTGGAATCGGAAGGCCATATAGATCCCGAGATGTCTCTCCTCCGGATCCAGCTCGAGCGGAGTATTCGTCAGAAAAATATCAAGCAGCTCATCGAGAGCGCTCGAACGCGCATGGAGGAGCAGGAATTTCCCCTCGCGCTGCAGAAAATTCAAGAGGTTCTCAACATTGATCCCGGCAACCTTGACGCTTCCACGCTAAAAACTCAGATCGAGCGCCAGCGAAGCGAAAAGCAGGTCGAGCAATGGGTCAGTTTAGTGAGGCAGCATCTCGATAATCAGTTCTTCACCCAAGCGCGGCAAGGCATCCAGGAAATCCTGAAGATCAACAGCTCCGATACTCGTGCTCGAGAGCTGCTGGCGGAAGTGGATCGCACTGAGCAGGAAGCGGCCAAGATCAAGGAGGAGAAGCAGAAGCTATACGAAGCGGCTGTCGCTTCTTACAAGCAGGGCGAAATCAGCACTGCCTTGAGCAAGCTGGAGCGTCTGCTCGAATTGAACCGGCAGGGTCCGAAATCCGTCACGCCAGAGCGCGACGCGCAATATCAAAGCCTATACAACCAGATCCGCTCTGAGCGTGACGCCGCGCGAAACGCTTATGCCGAAGGGCGCAAGCACCTGATGGATCGCAACTTTCCGCGCGCGCTCGAGATCTGCCGCGAAAACCTGCAAAAGCACTCCGGCGATCCCATGTTCCAGGCTCTGAAACTCGAAGCCGAGGAACTGCAGCGGCAGGAGCAATCGGCGGCCGTGGCTGAGATAAACCGCCGCATGGAAGCCGAGCCCGACCTGGACAAGAAATACAACATCATCAAACAAGCCGTTGACAAATACCCGAATGAGCAACATTTCCAATCGTCCTTGACGCTGGTGAGGGAGCGCCGGGATTTGATCAATTCCATAGTCGGCCGGGCGCGGCAATACGAGGAGCGCGGGCAATTCAATGACGCAGCGGGTCAATGGGACATTCTGCGAAATATTTATCCCGTCTATCCAGGACTCGATTTTGAGATTCAGCGCCTGGCTAGACGCAGAGATGAGCAACTGACCGTCGAGGCGAAAGCAAGGTGGGTGGAAAGGATCGACCAGCACCTCGGGGCCGGCGAATACACCAAGGCTCTTGAAGTAGCCAAAGAAGCTCTGCGCGAAAATTCCGGAGATAAAGAGCTCGAAGGATTGCAATTGCTCGCCGATCAGGCCATGAAGCGCAGCAGTGAAGCAAACCTGCTGCTGCAAGAGGGACGGGCATTCGTTGCCACCGGCAAGCAGGAAGAGGGCATCCACGCGCTGCGCGAGGCCCATCGCCTCGATGAACGAAATTCATTTATACGAGCAGTCCTGCTAAGCGCGATACTGCAGCACGCCCGTGAATTGATACCGCAGGATTGGCGTCAGGCTGAATCGCTCGTCAAGGAAGCATTGGAATTGGATAGCGGGGATCCCGCGGCGCGCAACCTGGCCTCTTCCATTGAGGATTACAAGCGCCAGGAGGCAGTCGGAAAGTTCGTGCTGGAGGCGCGCAATTTGCAAGCCGCCGGCGATCTTTCGGGCGCCACGCGCAAGGTCGAAGAGGGCTTGCGCGCCTATCCCAACGAGCTGCGACTCTCGCAGCTTTACAATACGCTTCGCAACGCCGCCCCGAAGGAAGTGGCGCCCGAGCCATTAACCGGGACAGAATTCCTCGATCGCCCCACCGTCATCCTTCCGGTTCCCCCTCCGCAACCCGCGCCAGTGGTCCCTTCAGAACCCCGACCGCCAGCGCTGGGCGGCTGGAAGACTACCCCCGTCCTCTGGCTGGCCGTTGCTGCGGTAGCCATTCTTGTCGTTGTCGGTGCTCTGCTGGTGCGTCATCTTCATGGTCCCAACCCCCCAACATCAAAGCACAAGACGGTTCCTAAGACGCCTCAGCGTCCCCCGAGCAAGCCAATTCCTCCGGCCGCTGCTGCTCCACCGGAGTTGCACATCACCTCCGATCTGAAACCTGGCGCCGGCAAATTCGCTCTGGACGATAATCCGCCCGCGGATCTGCAGCAGGGCAGCCTCGTCAAGAACGACATCTCGCCTGGAAATCATACACTCAAGATCCTCGACAACAACCGGTCGGTCTTTTCGTTTGCGTTCGATATGGAGCCGAATAAATTGCCGGCAGTGACGGCTGCTCCGGTAGGCGCTTCGCCTGGAGTAGTTGTCGCATCCCTCGGCGGCTCCGCCAAAGTCTATGCGTCGGCCAAAGTGAGAGGCGCATTGGAAGGTCAGCCTCCTCAGCTCATCCCGCCGGAAGGATTAGACGT
Organism: Bryobacteraceae bacterium; assembly: GCA_049582585.1. Classification (GTDB taxonomy): domain Bacteria; phylum Acidobacteriota; class Terriglobia; order Bryobacterales; family Bryobacteraceae; genus Bog-105. Next base: position 3,558 of record JBAUUG010000229.1, read on the forward strand.
GTCCCTCCCGGCGCAAGGCAGCGTTCAATTCATGGTGGATGACGGGAACGGCAAATCCCATGCTGTTTCGATAGATTCTTCGCCCCTCGCCGCCCTGAGCGTCACTTTGAGCGGCGCGCCTGAAAGGGTCCCGGTCATCATTACCGCGAATGTTTCCGATGCAAACGTAATCATTGACGATCGGCAGCTTAAGCGGACCATGATCAATGGCTTGATCCCCGTTCGCCTCCCGCCCGGCAAGTACCGAATTCAAGTGACGCACGATGGTTACGAGCCGCCGCAGGAACAGCTTCTCGAGATAAAATCCGGCGATACCAAGGTTCAGCCGCTCAGTTTCTCGTTGACGCCAATCCGCCGCGATGCTTCCCTTGCCATTCAATCAGCTCCAGCGGGCGCGAACGTCTTCATCGACGGAACTTATGCGGGCGCGGTTGGATCAAATGGCGCGTTCACAACGAAGGTGAATCCCGGAAATCACACCATCACGCTAAAAAAAGCCTTTTTCGACGATCTCAAGATAGAGCGCGATTTCAAGGCGGGCGAAACAGCTGCCGTTAATCCCGCGATGAAAGCATACGGTTTTCTGGCGTTGAAGGTAATGCCCGCAAATGCCCGGGTTACTTATCATGGCGGGACTGAAACGCAAGAAATTGAGCGTTCTAACAATGCAACTTACCAGTTGCCGCCCGGCGACTACGTCATTACCGCGGAAGCGAGCGGGTATTCGCCCAGTTCTGCAACATACACGGTCTCACCGGGTAAGAGTGTTACGGTTGACTTGGATTTGAAGCCTATTCCAAGAGCGCCCATAACGACGCTGACGGCTGAGATCGTTTTCGAGAATGGCTCGTCCTGGAAAACTGAATCGCATTGGTGGATCCATGATGCAAAAGGCCTGAGTTTCTTCCGGGCGAGGCAAGGCTCCTTCATCATCGACATTCAGAAAGGGACGTCAAAGGCGTTCATCAAGAGCAAGGTCAAGAAGGTTACGTTCTTCGCGGACTACAAGGACCCTGCTAACCGGATCGCGTACACTCTCGATGCCCACAACCTCGTTAAGAAGGTGTTTGTGTATGGGCACGCGAGCGAGGAAAGCAAGATCGATCACGGCATGGAGGGTCTCAGTGCCTATCGGCTGAGAGTCGAGATTACCCCCAGCACGATCATCATCAAGAACAGTGCGGGCACGGTGCTCGATGTCGTCAGAGGTACCAC
>JBAUUG010000230.1:0-6823 GCA_049582585.1 Bryobacteraceae bacterium
TCCGCGGAGCTGTATTCATTCCTTGCCGCCGGCGCGCCCAGCAGCAGTACTCCCACAATTTCGTTCTTCGCGCGCAAAGCAACGGCGAGTCGTATGTCGTTTTGCTTCAGCTTTTCGATTTCGCCCAGATGCTCGGGCTTCTGTTCCGATGCCCAGCGGAGCGACGTATCCAGATCGTCAGGCGTGAACGCGAGGGGCGAGCTATAGAACCTGAGCCGGTTCAGCAGAAACCCGTCTTTTGGAATCGTGAATCCGTCTGCGCTGTAATCCTTCGCCGGCATTTGCTCGAGCAACAGAACCGATCCAGCCTGGATCTTGTCGCGGACCGTCCCGAGCGCGAGACGAAGCACTTCGGAATACGAATCGGCGCGGCGGCTGGCTTCCATGAATTCGGTCAACAAACTGGAATCGAACACATCCCCGCTCTCCGCGCCCGAAACAAGGCTGAGCACTTGCTCGACGCCCCGCCGGGTAGTCGTCCAAATGGAATCCGATTCATTTCGAATCGCGACCATCGGCGAAAGCAAAGTGGCGCGCCACGCCGGGAAGAACGAGGCGAACATAGCCAAGCCCACGATGATAACGATTGAATACAAATACGGAACAGGGCTGATGTCGTGTACGTTCAAGAACCGGACGATTATCAGCGTGACCACTGCTACCGCCGCCGCGCCGATTGCAATCCCATAAACAGCCATCCTGAATCCGCTTCCGACAATCAACCTCAGTAGATCGCGGCCAACCGCTCCCAGAGCCATTCGCGTCCCCATCTCGACGGTTCGCTGCCGCACCGAATAGGACGTGAGGCCATAGACCCCCAGCGCCGCCATCAGCAGCGCCGCGAACGCGAAAAACGTCGTCACTATGGACTCCAGGCGTTGAAAGGTCAAGGAGCCGCCGATGACCTCCCTCATGGTTCGAACAGCATAAATCGGTTGTGAAGGATCAATCGTTCTGAGTGCGCGCCGAACGGCGGGAACCAAACTCGACGCGGGCAAATTCGAGCGCACGATGAAATACATCGGATTGGGCGGCGAGAGCGCATTCAGCACGTAGACCTCAGGCCTGGAAACCTCGCCCAGGCCTTCATTGCGAACGTTGCCGGCCACGCCCACGACTTGTAAACGCGAACCGTTAGGAAGACCGGCGTGTGCAAGTGCGCCGATCGGCGCGGGATTCCGCCAATAGCGCCTCGCCGCGTCTTCATCGATAACCACTGGAACGATGTTTTCGTTTATGTCGTGTTCATTCAGCAGACGTCCCTTTATCAGAGGGATTCGCATGGTCTTGAAATAACCGGCGCTCACGATCATCAGACTGACCGACCTGACCGGATTGACCGGCTGCCCCTCCGGAAATATGCTGGTTTGGAAGCAACAACCCGCCAAAGGCAACTGATTGGCGACCGCAACGCTGTTGATCCCAGGAATGGCCTCGAACGCCTGAAGCAGCGCCTGTTGAGCAGCGACGCGTTGCTCGCCGCGGCGGCCAGCCTCCGAACGGTTGAGTTGGAAAGTCAGCAAGTGATCGGGATCAAAGCCGGGCGACGTGCGGTTCAGGTTTTCAAGATGGGAAACCAGAAGCGCGCCGGCCGAAACCAACGTAAATGCCAGGGCAATCTCGGCGATGACCAACCATTTGGATAAGCCCCGGCTTCTTGCCCCTGCGGATGCGCGCACCCCCTCGCTGAGAACCTCATTCGGCTGCGTGCGCAAAGCCTGCCAGAGCGGCGCGAGCGCCGATAATGTGGCGGCCAAGCAACCCACGCCTAAGGCGAAAAGCATTACGGTCCAGTCGAGCGAGACCTCATCCGCGCGCGGAATATACTCGGTCGCAAGCGACACGACCAGCCGCACCAAAGCGACGCTTGCCGCTAGCCCCAGACCGGCTGCGAAAATCGAGACCAGAAGGCCCTCCACGAAGAACTGCAACGCAAGCTGCCCTCGCCCTCCGCCAAGAGCAACACGAATCGCCGTTTCACGAGCTCGACCCACCGCTCTTGCTACCAGCAGTCCAGCGACATTCGCGCACGTTATCAGCAGCAGCAGCCCTGCGGCCCCGAAGAGCAAGAGCAGGATGGGTCGAATATCCCTGACAGCAGACTCCCGAAGACTGAAAACTGTGGCAGTGTAGGACTGGTGAAATCCTGGATCTTCCTTCGCCAGTTCCGAAGCCACGCGCTTCGCGTCAGCCCTCGCCTGGTCCACCGCTACCCCGGGCTTGAGCCGGGCATACGCTGCATAGATTTCGTAATATCGGCGGCGTTGTTCGTCGCGAGCCGGCTTAACTGGAATCCAGACATCATTACGAACGTCTTCGTTCGAGACGCTCACGATAGGTAGCCGAAACCACGGCGGCATCACGCCGACGACGGTATACGGTTGGCCATCCAACGTGACCGTTCGTCCCACCATCTCGGGATCCGCGCCCAAGCGCTTCCAGAGCCGGTTCGAGAGCAACGCGACATTCAAGCCGTCAGAGTCCTTGAACAGACGCCCTCGGATCGGCTGGACGCCGACGTTATCGATCAGCGACGGAGTGGCCTCGACCCCGTCAATGTGCTGGGGCTGCCCGGGCGAAGTCAGGTTGAAATCGCCCCCTATTGAGTACCAGCCGAAGACGTCGAAGCTGCGCGTGCGCTGCTGATATGCTTGCAGATCGCCGATCGAAATCGAGGAAATTTGGTCGCGTTCAGTCCCAACCGTGCTGCCCCCGAACAGCGCAATCCATCGATCACCGTGGCTGTAGGGCAAAGGCTTAAGAAGAACGGTATCAACGACAGTGAAAATTGCTGTTGTGCAGCCGATGCCCACGCCCAGCGCAACCACGGCAAGCAGCGCCAGGCCCTTGGCATTCTTCCAGGACCGCAAACTGTGCCGGACCAGCGAAAACATCTGCGTAGGAATGATAACGCGCTCGACGCAAAAAAAAGGCGCGGCAATTGGTTTTGCCGCGCCTGTAGCAGAACCGCGACCCTCAGGGAGCGCGATCCGCCGCCGAGTTAGTTGTTGCCGATTTCGACGTTGATCGTACGGGGCTTGGCCACTTCCTTCTTGGGCAGCGTAATTGTCAGCACGCCACTCTTGTAATCGGCCTTCACCTTCTCGGCATCTACGGTATCAGGCAGACTGAACGCCCGCACAAAGGACCCGTAGCCGCGCTCGATCCGGTGGAAGCCCTTGCCGTTCTTCTGTTCTTCGAATCTGCGCTCGCCCTTCAAGGTCAGAGTTCCGTTCTCCATCTGGATCGCGACATTCTTCGGATCCACCTCAGGAAGGTCCGCCTTCAAGACCAAGTCATTCTCGGTCTCGTAAATGTCTACCGCCGGCGACCACGGCCGGGAAGCCGGTTCGCTAAACAGCCTCGACAAGGAATCCTGGAACACCCGCAGACCCGTCGGAAAATCTTCCCCTTCGCTCACGGGATTGTATCTCATCATCGCCATATCTGTAATTGCCTCCTCACAGCCTAATCATAAAACATGCGCCCATAATTGTCAAGCAACCTTATCTCATTGAACTAAGCTAGACGGGAGTAGGCCTCTCTCCTGCAGACTCTCACCCCAGGGGGAGTTCGTTTGGCAAATTGCGTCGTTTCAATTATTTAAAACATCAACTGGCTATGCCAACCCCTAGCGAAGGTACTTCCGCCCCGGAAATCTCTCTCCTCAACGACTCCGGCCAGCCTTTCCAGCTTTCCTCTTTGAAAGGCAAGCACGTGGTGCTCTACTTCTACCCCAAAGCTGACACTCCCGGCTGCACCAAGGAATCCTGTGAATTCCGGGACACCTCCCAGAAATTCAGCAAAGCCAATACTGTGATTGTTGGGGTCTCCCCCGACGCAACCAAAGCGCAGGCGAAGTTCAAAGACAAGTTCGACCTGCCATTCACGCTCCTCGCCGATGTCGATCACCAGGCCGCCGAGGCTTACGGTGTCTGGAAAGAAAAGAGTATGTATGGGAAGAAGTACATGGGCATTGAGCGCACCACCTTCGTCATCGATCCTCAAGGCGTCATCAAGAAGATCTTCCCCAAGGTCAAGGTCGAAGGCCATGCCGAAGAGGTCCTGGCTGCCGTAGCCTAAGCCTTGTGAGCAAGAACGACAGCCGCCGCTATCCCCTTAGGCCCGTCGTGGGGGTTGGCGCCCTGATCCTGGCCGACAATCGCGTGCTCCTGGTCGAACGGGGGAAGGAACCGCTGGCCGGCTATTGGTCTCTCCCCGGAGGCGTGGTCGAGACCGGTGAGCGCCTCGAAGATGCCCTGGTCCGAGAAGTTTTCGAGGAGACGGGCCTTCACGTCACAGCCGATACCATCGCCACCGTCTTCGAGCGCATCATGCCCGACAACACCGGAGGATGCGAATATCATTACGTGCTGATCGATTTCTACTGCACCATCCGCGGAGGCGACCTTCGCCCGGGCGATGACTCCAAAAGCGCCGCTTGGTTCGAGGTAAGCACTCTCGGCTCGTTACGGATGACGGAGGGCACGCGCGAGGTAATCGACGCCTGTTGCACTCGTCCGGCGACCCATCCCTACGTCACGCGTCCTTAGACTGTCACATCTATGGCCTTCAGCAGCACCGGCCTTCTCCAGTTCGATGAGCTGAAAGAGTTACTCGCAGCATATGCCGGCAGCCTCGCTGGACGTGCTCTAGTACACGCACTCGAGCCGCGTCATGAGCTTCCTGAGCTCGAGTCTGATCTCGCCGAAGCCGGCGAAGCTATCGCATATCTGCGCGAAGTTTCCGGCGCGCAACCAACCGCGGGCGGAGCCGCTATCCGTCTCCGATTCGATCAGCTCCGCGACATTGAAGCGCCGCTCCGCACGCTACGCGTCGAAGGAGCCTCCCTCGACGGCCGCGAAATCCTCGATCTGTTCCAAACGCTTGCCGTCGCGGGCGAATATCGCGGCATCCTCCTCTCAGTTGCGGCACGCTATCCGCGTTTAGCCCACCGTGCCGGGCGGCTGGCCGACCTACGCGACATCGCTCGCCGGTATCAGCGCGCCTTTTTTCCCGACGCAAGCCTGTCTGACGACGCCAGTGTCGCCCTTCGCCGCATCCGCCGTGACATCGAGCGCCAGCAGAAGAGCATTCAGGAATCGCTCGAGCGATTTCTCCGCGCCCACCGCACCGATGGCACCCTGCAGGAAGATTTCGTTACTATCCGTGAAGATCGCTATGTAGTCCCGATCGTTGCCGGGCAGAAAGGCCGCGTGGATGGCGTGATCCACGGCTCGAGCGGCACCGGCCGGACCCTATTCGTCGAGCCGCTTGAAACCATCAGCCTCAACAATCAACTCGTGCGCTTGCGCGAAGACGAGCTTCGAGAGATTGAGCGCATTCTGGCCGAAATCACGAACGCCCTCCGCGAGCACGGCCCTGAGATCGCTGCTACAGCCGAAGCGCTCGCCGAATTTGATTGCCTCTTCGCCAAGGCCGCTTTCGCGCGAGATTACGACGCCGTCATTCCGCGATTCAGCGGACCCGAGCGGAAACTGGTGCTGCGCGACGCCCGGCACCCACTGCTCGAAGCCGTGTTGCGGAAGCAGCGTAAACCGATCGTGCCGATTTCCTTCGAGTTGGACGACCAACGGCGCTGCCTCCTCATCAGCGGTCCCAATACCGGCGGCAAAACCGTTACCATAAAGACCACCGGCCTGCTTGCGCTGATGGCTCATGCTGCGATTCCAGTGCCCTGCGCGGATGCGGAATTTCCGATGCTGGATGATGTGCTTGCCGATATCGGCGATACCCAATCCATCGCCGAGAGCCTGAGCAGCTTCTCCGGTCATCTGCTGCACGTCAAAGACATGCTCGAGCGGGTCACGCCCGGCAGCCTGGTTCTGCTCGACGAGCTGGGGCGTGCCACAGATCCCGAGGAAGGCGGAGCGCTAGGCGTCGCAATTCTAGATGATTTCCGCAAATCGGGCGCTTTCTGTCTCGCCTCCACCCACCTCCTGCCGCTCAAACTCTATGGCGCGCAGACCCCCGGAGTGCTCAACGCCTCGATGGGCTTCGACGAAACCACTCTGCAGCCCACGTATGAGCTGCGGCTCGGAACTCCGGGCAAATCGGCGGGCCTGGATATCGCGACTCGGCTGGGCATGCCCGACGCTGTCCTATCTCATGCCCGGGCCGTGATGCCGCGGATGCAGGCCGATTTCCAGCAGCTCTTGACCGGCCTCGAGCGGCAAGCGAGAGAAATGGAGGAATCGACACAAGCTCTCGCCAGGCGCCAAGCGGAGCTCGAAACCGAATCCATTCGAGGCGAACAGCAACGCCGGCGCGAGTGGGAAAAGAAGTCTGAATCGCTCATCGCGGATTTTGAAGCTCGCGCTCAGCTGACCGTGGACCGTCTAGCTGAATCAGGCGAACAGCGCGCGCGCCTGATCGCTAAGACCAAACGTGAATTTCGTGAGCAAGCCGACGCACTCCTGCCGGTTCCCGCCGCTGACGCCAATAAGCTTGAGCCCCGCGCCGCCCTCCGTGAAGGCGCGAAAGTTCGCCTGAAAGATATACGCGAGATCGCAACGGTGCGCCGTCTCCTCAAGAACGGAATGCTTGAAGTCGAAGCTGGATTTCTGAAGATGCAGGTGCCGCCTGAGGACATCGCCGAAGTTGTCTCAGATGACGCGAAAAAATCGAATCTGCCCAAGAATGTCCATTTCGATCCCGGCCCTCGCTGGGATGTATCGTATCGTGAGCTGAACATAATAGGTCAGCGCGCCGAGGAAGCCATCGAGCACGTCGATAAATTCCTGGATTCCGCCGCACTGGCATCGGTGAATCGCGTGCGAATCATTCATGGCCATGGCATGGG
>JBAUUG010000231.1:0-3996 GCA_049582585.1 Bryobacteraceae bacterium
CGTATGTCCGTCAGAAAAGACAGCAGCGTTCACATTTCCCGAGCATCTGGAGGGGTCACCAGCATTCATTAAAGCACTCTCTCCGGGGGCAATACGGCGCTCTCCGGAGTAAAGTAATGCGTCATACATATCCACGGGGCCGCCTTTGGGACAGTGAAACGACGCATAGTAGGCCACCAGGTAGCTCGTACTACGATTTTCTAGCACCCGCCGCCACAAACCCGGGCGTTCTTCCATGTTCGCCCCCTCTTCAAGGCTAGGTACCTGAGCAAAGCCGTTCCACGGAAGGGCAAGCACCGCCAGCACGATGAGTAGTGTAGATCTCACTATGACCTCCTTCATCTTCATCCCTCCATCCATCCATCCGTGTCGCCGTCACCCCGCATCCCTAATTCTTGGTTCCGCAGTACGCCTGGAGTTGCGCCTCACTGGTGGAGGGTGAGGAGCTTACGGGATAGTAACCATTGGGATCTGTATCGCAGGAATCACAAGGCGTCGCATCATAGCTGTAATTCGTGATTTTAAATTTGAAAATGACCGAGCCATCTTCCTGCTGAGTTTGCCCGTTATCGGCGATTTCTGCGTATTGCTCAGGAAGGTTGTCGTTTGGGTCTCGGTCGCAGTCGTACGGGAAGCCGGCGGCTGCGACATCACCTGTGATACCGCTGCCACTTGCCGATTCTGTTTGGGCTCCGGTATATGCTGGATTCATTATCGCTGAAAGGGTAAAAGTAGTTGTTTCATATCCGGCGTCGGCGGGTGAATTCGTCTCGCTATAATCCGAATCTCCCGTACAGTTGCTAACTGTAAACGAAGCATCACCTGTCCCTGAGAAACTCCCGCTATCCCCGCCCGACAGCTCGCCTGATGACGTACATACAATCGAATATGTGCCAGCCTCTGACTCTGAGACACAGAGAACGAGATCGAATCACTACCGCTGGTCGTCATGACATGAAGCTCATATCCGGTCTGCGAGTACACTGTTGCACCGTTCACGGTGCAGGTCACATCAAACGTAGCCGTGAAATTGGCTTTACTCGCAGTTACGGTGACGTCAGCGGATACCGTGACGGTCGTCCCAGGATAAAAGTACTCACCAGCCGGCACGCTGACCACGACGCTTGTCGTGGTCGCAGCTGCACTCAAACAGATCATAGCAACGCAAAACAATGACCCGAGGAAACGGCGCGAAGCGCATAGCCAGATAGTGGGCATGTTTCCTTTCCTTTCTAACTGAGCTCAACCGCGACCATCCCCGAAGCACCAGTAGGGGTGCGTCCGCCCTAAGCCTCACTCTGGGGGAGCGGTGCGGAGCGCCCCATTCGCCGATGGCCAGGCAGCCCGGCCGTTCTTGCTGGCTGCCACGAAAAAGACGTCGTAGGTTATACGGCCGTCTTTCGAGGTGCCGTCCTTAGGGTCGGGATTTAAAGCTGACTCGTAATGGAACCAGTTGCCGTACTGATCGCGGAAGTGCTGGTCGTCGCGATAGTGGAGGCTGATGGAATACACCCCCAACTCTGGCAGGCTGTGCAGTTCGTTCGGCTCGGAGATGCCGTTGTGATTTTCGTCAATCCACAGGAGCAGATGCGGGAACACGTCGTCGCGTTCGTCGATAATGCCGTCACCGTTGCCGCCGTTCTCCGGTTTGTCAAACTCGGCCAGCGCCAGATAGCCGTTGGGATGGTCCGACCTGGGTTGCTCGGTGATGTTTCCAAACAGCTCCTTGCCGTTATCGATTCTTCCATTGTGGTTGCGGTCGAGCGCCAGGAAAGCATTTCCGGAGCCAGCGGGGCGGGTGGCCCAGCTTTCCGTGTTGTTTTTCTTTCTCGTTTTCGAGCGGTGGGTGCCCCGCTCTTGCGTTCTTTGCAAGGGCGGGCGGGATGCCGCTTGGGCAATGAGATTTCGGAGGGTCAAAACCGGCGCTGCGGGCAGCATCGTATCCACCCTTCGCAAAAAACGCGAAGAGTGGCGCATCCAGTTCGTTCGCCGCTTCCGCGAGATCAAAGGCTGGGCCGCAGGTCCCGGCCCCTAACAAAGGCCCCCGATAGCGGGATTGTCTACGACAAGCCCGTCGAAGCAATCGTCTTGCTGAATGCTAGTCTGTCTGCCGTCCTGAACATAGACGCCCTCGACCGTGTTCTGCACGTATACCGAGCTATAAGTTGGTGAACCCCAGGTATCCGTACCCCCAACAATACTGACGCTAATAGGAAGCGTGCACGCAAAGCCGTTGACGTACGTACCCCACTCTATCGATCTCGATGCGGCGACATTAGGAACTATGCTGTTGCACGAGAGGCAGGTTGCGGTGCAAGTGCAACTGAGAGCTCCGCTTGACTTCGTGCTATTGTAGTTACAAGTAGCTCGCCCTCCGCCACAATTGATACTACCGAGCACCGACGTTTGCGCGCGCAGGCTCACGGTGCAGAAGCATACTAATGCCGTGGCCGCAATCAGGTGCATACTCTTAATGTTCTTCATTCCCCCTCCTCACTTTTTGCGAACCGAGAAACCATTGTGCAGCGCCCATCGCCTCGATCGACCTACGTACACGGTCCTCACCCAGGCTCGGCTCGTTATAGCGCAGCTCAAAATCTTTTGCAGTCCAGGCATTTGCGCGCTCGTCAGCGTCTCCCCCGGTACTGCTGGAATACTCCGCTAACTTAGCCCTAAGCGCACTGCCCGTTAGTCCCGTAAAGGAATCGGCGAATCGTTTTTCTCTTAAGATCCGCCGATTAACCTCGTCCATTCGACCGGCTCGATCGGGCCCGACTAGCAGGCCATCTTCATAAATCAGGGAGTCGATCGATAGCTCAACCCTCCGCATCAGCGGATCCCCGATGCCGGATTGAATCTTCATAACCTGCTCAATGCCGTCATACCATGACGGTTTCAGCCCCCGCCGCCCGTCCGCGTCAACCTCCGCTAAGAAATTCGATACGGGAGTTAGAAGGTACCTCGCACCCGGCGCGAAGTACTGCGCACGGCTACCAACGCCTCCGGCGGATGGATTGATCTGGTGTCGCCGCGGCTTGCCCGAGGGCGCAATCTTGTCGGGATATGTATAGATAGCGGTGAACCCCCAAATATAACGCTCCGTCCTGTTTACAAGGATCACCGAATACCGAAGGAAAGGCTCGGCCTTTGCGATTAGGTCCGCGTCAATCATGGCTTCCAATGCGGGGCTGAACTCAGGCGAGTCAAATGGAATTACTTTCAGGCCCTCGGCCTCGAGTGGGTTTGAAATTTTCATTTTGGCAGCCATATCGGAACTGCTGACGGGAACAGAGGGTGTCGAGGCAAAGGCTGGTGCTCCGGCGCTTCCTTCCAGCATGCTGCTTGGAATATTTGCGCTATGCTTTGAGCTGATCTCCGGCGGAAGTCGCTGTGAGCCCCTAGCCTGAACATCGTCAGCGACTATAGTTGGCGTTTCTCCTCGCAAGTCTGCTGATTTAGGGATCGCAGGTGCCCCGATGGCGCTGGCGGCCAGAGGCGCGAAGCTGTCATTTAGTGACCCGTCCGCGTTTCCTAGGGAAAGCCTGAGGCTCCTCTCCTCAGAGTCAAAGTCAAGCTGCCGTCCTGCAGTCTTAAAAAACACATCATAAGTCAAGCGACCGTCTTTCGACGTGCCGTCCCGCGGGTCGGGATTCAGCGCCGCCTGGTAGTGGAACCAGTTCCCGTACTGATCGCGGAAGTGCTGGTCGTCGCGATAGTGCAGGCCGATGGAGTACACACCCAACTCCGGTAGGGTGTGCAGTTCCTCAGGCTGCGACATACCGTCGTGGTTGGCGTCGATCCACAGTAGCAGCTTTGAGTAAACTGCATCCCGACTATCGATGATCCCGTCCCCATTCCCGCCATTCTCTGGCTTGTCGAATTCAGCCAACGCTCTGTAGCCGTTAGAGCAAGCCTGGGTTCCGTCCTCGCACGGCGGCTGTTCAGTGTAGTTGCCAAACAGCTCCTTGCCGTTATCGATTCTTCCATTGTGGTTGC
>JBAUUG010000232.1:0-6264 GCA_049582585.1 Bryobacteraceae bacterium
GCATGGCGCGGCTGCTGGAAACGGTGAACCTCAAACTCGCCTCGGTAGCTTCCAACATTGTGGGCAAGAGCGGCCTGGCGATGCTGCGATTACTCGCCGGCGGGGTGCATGATCCGGAGCGTCTCGCCGAGTGCGCACGCGGCCAGATGCGCATCAAAATACCAGCGTTGATTCTGGCGTTGGACGGCAGACCGGACGCACACTTCCGTTGGATGCTGTCGGAGTTATTGCGCAAGTTAGACCGGCTGGATGAGGAACGGGCACGCGTGGATGCGCGGATTGACGAGCTTGCGCTTGCCTACGCCGATGTTCTGCGCCGGCTCAGCACCATTCCCGGTGTGGACCGGACCACGGCGCTGGTGCTGCTGGCCGAGTTCGGCGCCGATATGAGCCAGTTTCCGACACCCGGTCGCTTGGCGAGTTGGGCCGGGCTGTGTCCCGGCAATGCCGAGAGTGCGGGCAAGCATTTTTCGGGACGCACGCGCAAGGGAGATCGCTATGTGCGCCGGATTCTAGTGCAGAGCGCCTGGGCCGCTTCGCGGGCCAACGATTGTTTCCTGGCTGCGCTTTTTTTCCGCATCGCGCAACGGCGTGGATTGAAGAAAGCCGCTGTGGCTGTCGCCCATCGCATCCTGATCCTTGCCTGGCACATCCTGGCTGAAGCTGGTGTCGAGTATTACGAACGCGGCGGAGATCATTTCGACCGGCGCAATCCCGAGCGCACCGCCCGCAAGCTCTCGCGCCGATTTCAAGCGATCGGTTATCGGGTCACGCTCGTCGCCCCACCCAAAGCGCCTGCGCCAAAAACGCCCAGACCGGCCGTCCCTCCCTCCGAGTGCGCCAGGTGTGCTCGTTGGGGCATGCCTCGGTGCATCTGCCTGGTGAAACGCAAACGCGCTCCCTCGCCGCCACAGAACCAAGTGCGCTCTATAACTTAACTCCTGATGTTTTCGAAGGACTGACTTTTTGGAGCTGTCCAGCACCACGCGAAAGACATACCTCCTGCTTCTGCACGTGTGTCGTGTTAAGATGTAGAAGGTCGAGGCATCATGATGACCTGGTGGGAGCGCTTGCGGCGCCGCAGGCAACTGGAAGAGGAACTCGAGAAGGAACTAAATTTTCATCTCGACCAGCATGCGGCCGATCTGATTACGCACGGCGAGGATTCCATGGAAGCGCGGCGGCAGGCGGCGCTTTCTTCAGGCGGCCCAGAGCAGGTGAAGGAGAGCTGCCGGGATGCCCGCGGCACGCGCTGGCTGGAAGATCTCGCGCGGGACTTCCGCTTCGGGTTCCGGATGCTCAATAAATACCGGACCGCCAGCCTGGCAGCCATAGCGTCGCTGGCTCTCGCCATCGGCGCCTCGACGGACGCATTCGCATTGATCGATGCGCTGGTTTTACGCCCGCTTCCACTTCCCGATCCCAACCGGCTGATTGACGTCGCTCTGGTGTTGCCGCCCTTCTTCAGCGTTGACAATGTCGCTCATGAGTCCGAAGTTTTCAGCGTTCCCCAATACGAACTGCTCCGGACTACCGCGCAACCTCGTGCAGACCTGTTTGCGCTGAGTGTTTCCGGCGCTCTCCAGCCTGCGATGTTCGACGACGCCGGGCACATGAGCGAGAACATCCGCGCAGAGTCCATTTCCGGCGCTGGCTTTGAGATTCTCGGGGTGAAACCTGCTCTAGGCCGGCTGATCAAGCCCGACGACGATTCACTAACCGATGGCCATCGCGTGGCTGTTCTGAGCTATGCCTTCTGGCAGCGCCGCTTCGGCAGCAGCCCATCTGTACTCGGCCATTGGGTAACTATCGGACGCAAGCAGTTTCAGATCATAGGCGTCTCGGCAGCACCATTCAGCGGCGTGCAACCCGGCTATCTAACCGATGTTTGGCTACCGCTCTATATGGCGGGCGACCCCCGCAATTTAGCCGATCCGGACCGGGGGAGCGTCCATGTCTGGGGCCGTCTCCACAATGGTGTCGGACGATTGCAACTTCGTGAACCCCTACAGGCGTCCATCACCGGGTTTCTGCGTGAGCGCATCCGGATCAACCCACCTCGCAATCTTCGCGGAGCCCAGCTTCAGCAGTTTGTGGATGCCCCGCTCCACGTCCGAGATGCGTCCAGGGGTCTGGATTCTCTTTTCCGCATGCAATTCCGGCGCCCGCTCTGGATTCTTACGCTGATCTGCATGCTTCTGCTGCTGATCGCCTGCGCCAACGTCGCGAACCTCATGCTGGCGCGCGCTTGGGCTCGCGACGGCGAAATGGCTCTTCGTGTCTCCCTCGGCGCGGCCAAATCCAGGCTCATCCAGCAGATGTTAGTCGAGGGCGGGCAACTCGCCTTTCTCGCAGGCGCGTTGGGACTCGTGTTCGCAGCATTCGCCGCGCCGGCGATCGTAATGCGTCTCGGGTCAACGGAGTTTCCGGCTTGGCTCAATGTCTCGCCCAATTACCGAACTGTCTCGTTTGCAGCTTTGCTGAGCCTGCTCACGACGTTGTTGTTCGGCCTTGTACCTGCGGTTCGCGCCTCTTCGGTTTCGCCAAATGCCACGCTCAAAGAGGCCGCGGCGCGACGCTCCAGCAGCATGGGATCGCTGCGCTGGATGTTGGCCGCACAGATCGGGTTCAGCGTGGCCGTGCTCTTCCTCTCAGGACTGCTGCTGCTCTCCTTCCGCAAGGTAATCGCCGTCGATCTCGGTTTTGTTTCGGAGAAGGTTGTGCTTTTCGACATAGCGCCGCGCGATGCCGAGTCCCATCGCCAGAACTCAGGAGCCGAATTGCTCGACCGTCTCCGCCGGCTGCCATTCGTGCAGGCGGCGAGCATTTCGCAACAACGGCCTATGGGTGGCGATATGGTCTGGATCTCGATGCCGATCATTCGCCTGCCCGGCCGCGCAAACGAAACAGCTCGTCCCAGGGAAGTGCCGGTTTCGCAGGGCTTCTTCAGCGCTATGCAGATTCCGTGGATCGCCGGCCGCGACTTCCTTTCTGAAGAAATAGGGAGCGGTTCCTCTCCGGTAATTGTGATCCAAGCTTTCGTCAAAAAATTCTTGCCCGGACAAAATCCTATCGGCCAAGCATTCGAGAAGATCGGTGACGATCCTACACCGCTGAAGCAACGAATCGTGGGAGTGGTGGCCAACGCCCGCTTTAACAATCTTAGAGAGGCGGAAGGCCCGACTATTTACACGCCGCTGCGGGACGTAGCCGGCGCGACGTTGAATATTCGAACACGCTCGAAGGCCGCGCCGCTGATTCCGTCGCTTCGTAAGGAAATCGAATCCGCTGCCCCGGAATTTGTGGTCCGCGGCAGTATACTGCTGGAGTCTCAAATCGATAACACCTTAATCAGCGAACGTCTGCTTGCGCTTTTGGCGGGATTTTTTTCGATTGTGGCTTTGGTACTGGCGGGTGTCGGACTCTACGGCGTAATCAATTACACTGCTGTGCGCAGAACCCGCGAGATCGGCATCCGCATCGCTCTCGGCGCCCGCCGTTCCGCAGTGGTGCGTCTGGTTGTCTCCGATATGGCAACGTCCGTGATTGCGGGTATCGCGTTTGGAATCGTCACCGGGATCGGAATGGCCCGTTATCTCGCCGCGCAATTATTTGAAGTGAAGCCGATGGATTTTCGGAGCCTCGCAGCCCCGCTCATTTGCATACTGATCGCGGCCGGGGCCGCCGGCTTTCCGCCTGCTTTCCGCGCGGCCAGTCGAGATCCGCTTACTGCGTTAAGGCATGAATAGCTTGCGAGCAGCCGGACGAGGCCGTCCGGCGCGGACGAGGCCGTCCGCCCCACTGATCCAATTCAAATGTTCTTAGGACTATTCCTCAACAAACCTCTTGCGCGTTCCGCATCCGCAAGCGCTTGTTCAGCGGTACCGGACAGCGCAGTCAAATGCCCCATCTTGCGTCCCGGCCTCGGCGTCAACTTTCCGTATAAGTGCAGCTTGGTATCCGGCACCGAGGCAGCTGCCGCCCAGTCCGGTTCGCCGTTGCTCCACAACTCTCCCAGTAAATTCGCCATCGCGGCCGGCATGTATTGAGTAACTGCCCCAAGCGGCAGAAGGCAAGCCGCGCGCAACTGCTGCTCAAACTGACTGGTCAAGTTCGCGTCAAAAGTGAAATGGCCCGAGTTATGAGGCCTCGGCGCAAGCTCATTAATCAGCAGGCGTCCATCTTTGGAAACGAAATACTCGACGCAAAGCACCCCCACAAGATCCAACGTCTCGACCACCGATCTCGCTATTTCAACCGCTTCCTGCGCCACCCTAGATTCAACGCGCGCAGGCGCAATGGAAATATCGAGGATGCCCTTCGAATGCCGGTTCTCGGTGGCTCCGTAATGGATGAAGTCACCGGCTTGATCGCGAGCTGTAACGACCGAGATCTCGCGATCGAAATCGATAAACGCTTCCAGCACCGCCTCGCGCTCGCCCACGCCCTGCCACGCCGCCTCGAAATCCGCCTCACTTGCGATGCGGAATTGACCCTTGCCGTCATAGCCAAAATCCGCGGTTTTGAGAATCGCGGGCAATCCAAGATCTCTTGAAGCTTGCGCCAGTTCCGCAAGGCTCGAGACGCGCCGGAACGGCGTATGCGGGAGCCCGGCTTTCGACAGAAACGTCTTCTCGCGCAGGCGGTGCTGCGTAGTGTGCAGAATCTCGCCGCTGGGCCTTACCGGCGCGCACTCCGCCGCCGCCGCAGCGGTTGCCGCCGGAACATTCTCAAATTCGAAAGTCACCACCGAAACGGCGCTGGCAAACTTCCGAACCGCGTCGAGATCTTCATACGGCGCGTTGATCTCCACATCGGCAACTTGACCGGTCGGGGTATCTTCATCCGGCGAGAGCGTGTGTACGCGGTATCCCATCCGCCGCGCCGCAATGGCAAACATCCGGCCGAGCTGTCCGCTTCCCAGCACGCCTATCGCGCTTCCGGGCAGCACCGGTCCACGCGAATGGATCCGGCTCACGGCACTTGATCCTGAAGAACCGCCTCGGTCTGGTTATGCCGCCACGCCTCCAACCGGCTGCGCACCTGGGAATGGTGGTTGCCCAAGATGCTCGCCGCAAGCAGGGCCGCATTTACCGCGCCCGCGTCCCCGATGGCAAGAGTTCCCACCGGGACTCCGGCGGGCATCTGAACCATCGAGAGCAGAGAATCAACTCCATTCAAAGCGCTGCTTTTGATCGGCACGCCCAAAACCGGCAGCAAAGTATGCGCGGCAATCATGCCCGGCAGGTGAGCCGCGCCGCCCGCGGCTGCAATGATTACCTCCAGGCCTGTCGCGGCCGCGCGCTTGGCGTACTCCGCCATCCAATCCGGCGTCCGGTGCGCCGAGACGATGCGGCACTCGTGCGCAATGCCCAGCGCATTCAATGTTTCGCTGGTGCGCTGCATGGTCTGCCAGTCTGATTTACTGCCCATCACCACGCCCACCAGCGGCTTCTCGCCCACCGAATCGCTCACTGTAACCGCTCCGCTACCTTCTCTATATATTGGCGCGTGGTGAGCCATTTCTGATCTTTGCCCACCAGCAGCGCCAGATCCTTAGTCATGAAGCCCGCCTCAACGGTTCCCACACTCGCGTTCTCCAGCCTTTCGGCGAATGCTTCAACCTCGGGCGTTTTGTCAAACCGGCCGCGATACCGCAGCGCCGAGCTCCACGCGAAGATGGATGCGATGGGATTTGTCGAAGTCTCCTTGCCTTTCTGATGTTCGCGAAAATGCCGAGTAACCGTGCCGTGCGCCGCCTCGGCCTCAACCGTCTTTCCGTCCGGCGTAATCAACACCGATGTCATCAGCCCGAGCGAGCCGAACCCTTGCGCCACCATATCCGACTGAACGTCGCCGTCGTAGTTCTTGCAGGCCCATACAAATCCGCCTTCGGACTTCACCGCGAACGCCACCACGTCATCAATCAGCCGATGTTCATAGGTGAGTTTCCCTTTAAATTCGTCATCGTAGATCGATTGGAAAATATCCTTGAACCGTCCATCGTATTTCTTCAAAATGGTGTTCTTGGTCGAGTGATAAATGGGAAGCCCGCGAGACAGCGCGTAATTAAAACAAGCCCGCGCAAAACCCGCGATTGATTCGTCGAGATTGTACATCCCGAGCGCGACGCCTCCGCCATTGAAATCGAACACCTCGTACTGCGTCGGCGCGGCGCCGCTCCTGGGCGTGAAAGTCAATGTGAGCTTCCCCGGCTCTTTCACTACGAAATCGGTAGCCCGGTACTGGTCTCCGAATGCGTGA
>JBAUUG010000233.1:0-1800 GCA_049582585.1 Bryobacteraceae bacterium
CTGCTCCACCCCGCATTTGAATCGTAACAAATCCGCGGTTCGGTCGGTCAACCTCCCCGATGTTTGGGCCAAGGTTTTCTACCAGCACGCTGCTTCGTGTGTATGCCTGCCAGCACTGCACATCGAACGTTTTACAGTAGAAAGAGGCAATTCCCGCTCCAGTTTTTCTATGCCGCCCAGCACCCGCTCAGCCCGAAGACGTCCCATCGCCGATCGCGGCGCAGCTCCCGCGGCCCGCCTCGATGCGCCCGATCTTTACCTCAATCCTCACCTCAGCCTGCTGGCCTTTCAGCGCCGCGTGCTTGAAGAAGCCGAGGATCCTGCCACCCCGCTGCTGGAACAAGTCAAATTCGTCTCCATCCTTGGCTCAAACGTCGACGAGTTCTTTATGGTGCGCGTCGCAGGGTTGTGGCAGCAAATCGAGACCCGCACGACTGAGATCAGCATGGACGGCAGATCGCCCAGCGAGCAGCTCGAACTGATCCGGCATGAGGTGACGGATATCGTTGCAGAGATTTACCGCTTATGGCGCGAAGAGTTAATGCCTGCGCTCAGAGACGCTGGCATCTACATCCTCGAATTGGACGAGCTGAATCCGCAGCAGAAAACTGCTGTCGACGATTACTTCCGCCGCATTGTGTACCCGGTCTTGACGCCGTTGGCCGTGGACCAAGGGCGGCCGTTTCCTCACATCTCGAATCTCAGCTTGAATATCGCGGCCACAGTTACCAACGGCGATGGGCAGGAGCGTTTTGCGCGAATCAAGGTTCCCGACTCGCTGCCTCAACTGGTATCCATCCCATCGCAGGCCGGTGAATTGTCGTTCATCTGGCTGGAGCAGGTCATCATCGCCAATTTACGCCTGCTATTTCCCGAAATGGACATTGTCGAAGCAGACTTGTTCCACGTGACGCGCGATGCCGAGCTTGCAATTCAAGAGCTGGAGACCGACGATCTGCTCGAGAGCGTGCAGGAAGCAGTTTGGCGGAGACGTTTTCGCGATGCCGTCCGCCTGCAAGTAAACCGCGGGATGCCGCAGCGCCTCATCGATTTGTTGAGCACGAACCTCGAGCTGGAACCTAACGACGTATACCGGGTGGACGGGCCGCTCGATTTAAGCCGCACGCGCGCGTTGCTGAACATCGAACGTCCCGCCATAAAGGACAAACCCTTCATGGCTTCCACCCCAAAGGGCTTCGTCACTAAATCTCGCAGCGAGCTTTTCTCCACCATTCGCGAAGGTGACATCCTGTTGCATCATCCTTTCGAGTCCTTTCAGCCGGTGATCGATTTCCTGCGCGCGGCCTCCGAGGATGCCGACGTGCTTGCCATCAAAATGACGCTCTATCGCGTGGGCCGCAACTCGCCTCTGGTCGAGCATCTGCTCGAAGCGAGTCAAAACGGGAAACAGGTTGCGGTGCTGGTTGAGCTGAAAGCACGCTTTGACGAAGAGAGCAATATCGAGTGGGCCCAGAAGCTGGAGCGCGAAGGCGTCCACGTCGTGTACGGGCTTCCCGGCGTGAAGGTTCACGCCAAAATGGCCATGGTAGTTCGCCGCGAAGGCGAAACCATTCGACGGTATGTGCACCTTGGCACCGGAAATTACAATCCGGCGACGGCGCGCCTTTACACGGATCTGGGCCTGTTCACTTGTAATGAGGAGATCGGCGCGGACGTCAGCGATCTCTTCAATCATCTGACGGGGTATTCAGCCAAGAAGTCGTATCGCAAGCTGCTGGTTGCTCCCCATAGCTTGCGCTCGAGTCTCGAGCGATTGATCCGCATGGAGATTGAGCGGCA
>JBAUUG010000234.1:0-8819 GCA_049582585.1 Bryobacteraceae bacterium
CATGATATCTCACGGCGCTCGTCATACAATTTCAATTGTCAGGAATGTGCCACCACCGATGCTGCTGCAATTTCCGGTAACCAACAATTCAGAAGTGAACCTTGAAACCACCTATGACGCCGTCATCGTCGGATCAGGAGCTGCCGGCGGCATGGCCGCGCACGTGCTTACCTCCCACGGGCTGAAGGTGCTGCTGCTCGAAGCCGGTAAAAACCAGGACACGGGCAAGATCCTGCATTCTATGGAATGGCCCTACGACAATCCGCGGCGCGGGAAAATGCCCCCGGATTACCATGCGCTGACGACCAACGAATACAACATCCGGCAATCGCCTTACGCACAGAATTCGCCCTATAAGAAAGTGACGTCTTACATTCAGGGGTGGGGTGGGTCCGATTACAGCAAGACGCTGGTGGTGGATGAAAAACAGAACCCTTACACGGGAACCCGCTATGCGTGGGTACGCGCGCGAACGCTAGGCGGCAAGACGACCATTTGGGGCCGTCTCGCGCTGCGTCTTTCGGATCTGGATTTCAAAGCTAAGAGCCACGATGGCTACGGAGAGGATTGGCCGATTTCGTACGCGGACATCGCTCCGTATTACGACAAAGTGGATTTGTACCTGGGCATCTCCGGGCATCCGGAAAACCTGCCTCAAATGCCGGACGGCAAGTTCCAACGGCCGATTAAGTTGACTTACGCGGAACTCCATATGCGGGAAACGCTGAAAGGAATGGGCCGTGTCCTCACGCCCTACCGCGCAGGGGTGACTACTGACGGGCTGAAACACAATAAGTATCGGAGCCGCTGCTACGGCCGCGGGGCCTGCGACCGGCACGTGGGCGGGTGCGACATCCATGCGGCATTCGATTCGCCAACGGGCCTGATCCGTCCGGCGATGGACACCGGCAATTTGGCCGTGCGGCCGAACTCGACGGTTTACGAGGTCACGGTCGACAAGAATACCGGCAAGGCGAGCGGCGTTTCGTTTCTCGACAGCGATACGAAGAAGAGTTACCAGGTGAAAGCAAAAACGGTGCTGCTGGCTGCTTCCACGCTTGAATCCGCGCGCCTGATGCTGCTCTCGAAATCCAGCGTCTACCCGAATGGAATCGGCAATTCTAGCGGACACGTGGGGCACAATTTTTGCGAGCACCTCATGGGTCCGTCGGTGGCCGGGATCATGCCGGAGCTGATCGGCAAGGCTCGCACTCTCGACGATGGCCGGCCTGGAGGTTTCTATATACCTCGTTTCCGCAATGTAAATGAGAAAAGTTCGGATTTCATCCGCGGCTATGGCTATGAAGGCGGGGCAGGATGCGGCATGCTTCCTGGAACGGCATTCGACACGCCCGGTTTCGGCGAGGAATACAAGAAACACGTGCGCGACTACGCGGGGGCGACCATTGAGATTGGCGCGTTCGGAGAAGTGCTGCCGCGCTACGAGAACGCGGTAGACATCGATCCGGATATCAAGGACGCTTGGGGCATTCCGGTGCTTCGCTTCAGCTATCGCTTCGGCGAGAACGAGAAGAAGATGGCGAAAGATATGGCGGTCGCCGGGAGAGAGATGTTCGAAGCCGCGAAATTCGAAATTGTCTCATCGAACGACCACCTGCTTCCCGAGGGCTGGTCGATTCATGAGCTCGGAACATCCCGCATGGGCGACGATCCAAAGACGTCAGTGGTCAATCAGTTCCAGCAGTGTCACGACGTGAAGAATTTGCTGGTGGTAGACGGCAGCACGCACGTTTCCGCTTCCGCGCAGAACCCGACCTGGACCATCATGGCGCTGTGTTGGAGATCCTGCGACAACCTTGCGGAACAGCTCAGGAAAGGAGAGGTGTAAATGGACGCCAACCTGAATCGCCGCGATCTGTTCAAGGCTCTCACCGCGGTTGCTTTCACGACCCTGCAACTCCCCGCGGCCGAGCCGAACGCTCCTCTTTTTTTCACGAAGGAAGAGTTTGCATTGCTGGATACGTTGACCGATCTGATCATCCCTACGGACCAGCATTCGCCGGGCGCTCACGACGCGGGAGTCGCCGCTTACATTGACCGATCGGTCGCTGAGGCATTTGTCGCCGAGGATAAGACTTCGTGGCAGGAGGGGCTTGCCGGGATCAACGATCTTTCGCAAACCATGTACCGAATGCCTTTTCTCAAGGCCGGCAAGCAACACCAGATTGAGCTGCTCACCAAGATCGCGGCTAACGAGGAACATCCAAAAACAGAACCGGAAAAGTTCTTCACGCAATTGAAGGAGACTACAGCCTTCGCGTATTACTCGTCTTTGATCGGCATCGATCAAGAGACCGAATACAAGGGGAACGTCCTTCTCGACCAGTTTGTCGGATATGACGCGACCTGAAGCCGCCGCCGCTCTGGCCGGTTTCTTTGCCGCTTTGGCTTGGGCCGGGCAGCCTGTCAGAACCCCGAACGCAGTGAGCGGGCCACTAGCGGCTGTCCTGAATTCCATCACCGCTGACGAATTGAAAGGCGATTTGTCGTTCCTCGCTTCGGACGCGCTCGAAGGCCGCTACACGCCGTCACCGGGTCTTGATGTTGCAGCGGAATTTATCGCGTCTCGATTTCGGGCGGCCGGCTTGGAGCCAGGAGGCGATCAGGACTACTTTCAAACCGCGGCTATGGTTGACCGCCAGATGCCGAAAGCTCAATCGGACATGACCGTGCAAGACGGGCAGGAGACGTTCACGGTTCCGGCTCAGTCCATCGCAATTTCGAATTTGAGTCAAGCAGCGAGAATCGATCATGCGCTAGTCGTGATTTTCTCGGCGCGAGATCCGGACCTGATCAAAAGTGCGGACCTGAGCGGAAAAGCTGTCGTTGTCCCGCAGACGAACCTCCGTAAACTGCCCCGAGATCAAGGAATGGCGCTGTATGAGAAGAGGGTAGCGTTTGATACGGCAATTGCTTCCTCGAAAGCCGCGGTGGAGATCGCGGTCTCGCAAGAAATGCAGCCCTCCGTGAGGCCGCGGCTGATCTCCTCGCAAGACGCTCAAGCGTATCGAGTTCCTCTAGTGGTGGTCACCGGCGAGGAATTAAAAAAATGGCGCCCCGGCAGCACTGTTTCCTTGGACCTGCCTGCGCCGGAAGATCGGAAACTCACGTTGAAGAATGTAGTTGGAATCCTGCGCGGGTCCGATCCGAATCTGAAAGACACCTGCGTATTGTTGACTGCGCATTACGATCACATCGGCACGACGGAGACGGGCGCCGGGATGGCGATGAACAGAACGAAAAATCCCAATGATCACATTTATAACGGCGCGAATGACGACGGGAGCGGAACGGTTTCAGTCATTGAGATCGCGAGAGCCCTGGCGAGGCTGAATCCTCATCCCAAGCGGTCTCTCGTCTTCATGACGTTTTTCGGTGAGGAGCGGGGAGAAATCGGTTCCGAATACTACGGGAAGCACCCGATATTCCCGATCGCGAAAACCATCGCCGACGTAAATTTGGAGCAAGTCGGCCGGACCGATTCAACAGAAGGGCGGCAGGTGAACAATGCCAGCCTGACAGGCTTCGATTATTCCGACGTGACTAAATTCATGGAGGAAGCGGGTCGCGAGACGGGAATCAAAATCTATAAGGACAAGGAAGCGAGCGATGCCTATTTCACAATGAGCGACAATGCCTCGCTCGCGGAACAGGGCGTCCCGGCGCACAGCCTCACAGTGGCGTTTGACTATCCCGATTATCACGGCCTGGGCGATGAATGGCAGAAGATCGATTACGACAATATGGCCAAAATAGACCGCATGGTCGCGCTAAGTCTGATCGAGATTGCGAATAGCGCGCGTCCACCCGAGTGGAATGCGCAGAACCCGAAGACGCTGCCGTTCCGGGAAGCTCAGCAAAAGTCGCATCAACGCTAGAGCTTGGAGGATGCCATGCGAGCAGGACTATTTACCCGCGAGTACCCGCCGTACATTTACGGAGGGGCCGGTGTTCACGTCGATTATTTGAGCCGTGAGCTCGCGAAGAAGATCGAAGTAGAAGTACACTGCTGGGGCGATCAGCATTCCGACCAAGGCAACCTGCATGTTCGCGGGGACCAGCCCTGGAGTGAGATCACCAACGGCACGCAGGAGAAGTTCAAGGGCGCGCTCGAGGCGTTCAGCTTGAACTTAACCCAAGTTAAGGCCCTTACGGGTGTGGATGTCGTGCATACGCACACTTGGTACGTCTCAATGGCCGGGTTTCTCGCCAAAAAGCTGTACCGGATTCCGTTCGTTCTGACCACCCATAGCCTGGAGCCGTTGCGCGCCTGGAAAGCGGAACAGCTCGGTAGCGGATACGCCATGAGTTCCTGGATGGAGCGGACGGCAATCCTCGATGCCGACGCAGTAATTGCGGTCTCGAATGGGACGAAGGAAGACATCCTCCGCTCGTATCCCGTACCTGCGGAGCGCATACACGTGATTTATAACGGCATTGATCTGGCGGAATACCAAAAGACCAGCGATACGGCGGCACTCAAGACTTACGGGGTGGATCCGTCCTCGCCGTACGTATTGTTCGTAGGAAGAATCACGCGCCAGAAGGGCGTGACCAATCTGGTGGACGCGATTCGGTACATGCCGCCGAATACACAGGTGGTTCTTTGTGCCGGTGCTCCCGACACGCCCGAGATTGCAGCGGAAATGCGGCAGAAAGTGGACGAAGCCCGGAAGCACAACCCGCGCGTGGTCTGGATAGAAAAGATGGTCAGCAAACCTGAAGTGATCCAGCTCTACAGCAATGCGCGCGTGTTCTGCTGCCCCTCGGTTTACGAGCCGTTCGGCATCATCAATCTGGAGGCGATGGCCTGCCGGGCGGCGGTTGTCGCAAGCTCGACCGGCGGTATAAAGGAGGTGGTTGTGAATGGTGAGACCGGGTATCTGGTGCCCTTTGACCAGCAACCCGGTACGGGTTTTCCCACCGACCCCGATCGGTTCGCCCGGGACCTTGGTACGAAAGTTTCAGATCTGCTCGCCGACGAAGAAAAGTGCAGGCGCTTTGGCGAGGCGGGCCGTCGCCGGGTGGAAGAGAAATTCAGTTGGACTGCCATCGCCGACCAAACCATCGAGCTTTATCGAAGCTTAATCGACCAGCATCGTTCGATGTAACTTCCTCGCTGGGGGCTTGGTCCCATCAGCGATGGCCGTTTACACCCGTACCGCCCCCAAAAATAATGTCGGCGTGACGACATTAAAGCCCCAGCAGGACGGACGCCGGCGCGTCATCATTGAAGGCCTCTCGCCAGAGATCGACGGCGGCAGATTCCCCGCCAAGCGAACGGCCGGCGACGTGGTGCGCGTGGAAGCGGACATCTTTACCGACGGTCACGACTCCATTTCCGCGCTCCTGCTTTATCGGCTGGAAAGCACGGATGTTTGGATTGAAAAGCCGATGCAGGCTTTAGTGAACGACCGCTGGTTCGGCGAATTTCCGGTCTCTGAATTGGGGCGTTACCGGTACACTGTTCAAGCCTGGGTGGATCATTGGGAAACTTGGCGGCGAGACTTGCTGAAACGCATTCAGGCGAATACAGACGCCGATGTCGATTATCTTATCGGCGCCAAATTGATTGATGGCGCAGCCGAGCGGGCCAAAGAACCGGACGTGATCTGGCTACGGCAGCAATCGGACTTTCTGCGGGGCGATAAGGACATCCTCGAGCACCGCGAGCGCGCCACTGACGCGGTGTTGAACGAGGTCATGGTTCGCCATCCCGACCGCGGGTGCGCTACGCAATTGAGCCGCGAGCTGGTGATTGTGGTTGACCCTGTACGGGCGCGATTCAGTTCCTGGTATGAGCTTTTTCCCAGATCGACCGCTCCGGAGCCCGGCCGCCACGGAACGCTCGCCGACTGCGAAGCCAGGCTGCCTTCCATCGCGGCAATGGGCTTCGACGTGGTTTATCTTCCCCCAGTTCATCCCATCGGAACCACTTTCCGCAAGGGCAAGAACAATTCGACGGTCGCGGAAGCCGATGACGTCGGGAGTCCTTGGGCCATCGGCAGCGAGGAGGGCGGCCACAAAGCCGTTCATCCGCATCTTGGAACAATCGACGATTTCCGGCGCTTGGTAACGCGCGCGGGCGAACTCAATATGCAAGTCGCCCTGGACATCGCGTTCCAGGTTTCTCCCGACCATCCGTACGTCAGGGAGCATGAAGAGTGGTTCCGCAAGCGTCCGGACGGAACCATTCAGTACGCGGAGAATCCGCCCAAGAAATACCAGGACATTTATCCCTTCGATTTCGAAACTCCGAAGTGGTTTGAGTTATGGCAGGAGCTGAAGAGCGTTTTCGACTTCTGGATTGAAAAAGGCGTTCGCATCTTCCGCGTGGATAACCCGCACACCAAGGCATTCCCGTTCTGGGAATGGTGCATTACTGAGATCAAGCGTGATTGGCCGGACGTCTTGTTTCTCTCAGAAGCATTTACGCGCCCGAAGATCATGTATCGGTTGGCCAAGCTTGGATTCAGCCAATCCTACACCTACTTTCCTTGGCGCAATGCGAAATACGAGCTGGTGGCTTACCTGACAGAATTGACCCAAACGCAGGTGCGGGAATTCTTCCGACCTAATCAGTGGCCCAATACGCCGGATATTTTGACTGAATTCCTGCAGATCGGGAGCCGCTCGGCGTTCATGATCCGGCTGCTGCTGGCCGCCACGCTGGGCGCTAATTATGGCATGTACGGCCCTGCATTCGAACTCCTGGAGAGCCGCCCTCTGCGCGCCGGAAGTGAAGAATATCTGAATTCCGAGAAGTATCAGATTCGACATTGGGAGCTGGACCGGCCCGACAGCCTGCGAGAGCTGATTACTTTGATCAACCACATTCGTCACGAAAATCCAGCCCTGCAGAGCGACTGGCTGCTGAATTTCCATCCGACCGATAACGAGCAACTCATCTGCTATAGCAAGCGGCCTCCAGATGGCTCGAATCTGATCGTGGTGGTGGTCAATCTCGACCCGCATCACACCCAAGCCGGTTTAGTGGATTTGCCCCTTCATGAATTAGGCATCGAGGAGGACCGTCCTTACCAGGCGAACGATTTGTTGACGGGCGCGCGATACGTTTGGGCGGGCCGCAGGAACTACGTCGAGCTGAATCCCTCCATCGTGCCTGGACACATCTTGCGTATTCGACGTAGGCTGCGGGTCGAGGCCGACTTCGAGTATTTTCTGTGATCCATTCCCCAGATTTTCTGTTGCGGCAGCGGTGGTTTCGGGCTAAAGCCAGAAGAATTGAAAACACGGAAATCGAGGATGTGCTTGCGCTGCCCGGAACCCGTTTCCAGATCGTTGTCATTCGCGTGGATTACGCTGAGGGCGATCCTGACAAATATGTGCTCATGCCGGAAGACGAGCGGGAATTCCGGGATGCTCTGCTGGCCGCGATCGCCCGCAATAGCCGGATTTCCGGACGCGCGGGAGACCTGACTGCTTCGCACACCAACGCTTTCCCCGATTCCGATCTGAAAATAGAGAGCTTTGTATCGCAAGCCGAGCAGAGCAACACCTCACTCATTTACGGCAATCGTTTCATTCTGAAGTTATTTAGAAAAATCGAAGCGGGTATCAACCCCGATCTGGAAATCGGAAAATTCCTTACAGAGCATAGCTTTCGGCATACGCCGGCAGTAATGGGTCAGCTTGAGTACCTTTCGAAAGAAGGCGGCGAACCCTATGCGGTCGGCATCCTGCAGCAATTCGTCCCAAACCAAGGAGACGCCTGGAAGTACACGCTGGAATCGCTGAACGGCGATGTGACGGGTTACGCCGATTCCGCGCGCCTGCTTGGTACTCGCACAGCGCAGATGCACGCTGCTTTGACGGATGCCGCCGACCCCGATTTCGCGCCGGAGCCGTTCACTCCCGAGGACGGGCGGGGGTTATATGATGAAATGCTCGGTCAAGCCGATATCACGTTTGATCTGCTTCGGCACAGCGCTGCCGAACACGCGAGGGCGCTCCTTGGAATCGAACATCAAGTGAGGCAACGCTTCGCGCAAATACGCGATTACCCGATTACCGCGACTCGCATTCGATGCCACGGAGACTTCCACCTCGGTCAGGTCCTTTACACCGGCAGCGATTTCATGATTATCGATTTTGAAGGCGAGCCGGCGCGCCCTTTGGCGGAGCGCAGGAGGAAGACTTTGGCGATGCGCGATGTCGCCGGTATGCTTCGATCATTTCAATACGCGTCGTATTCGGCACGGGCTGAGGCGAATCCCGAAATAGAATCCTGCTACTTGAGGGCGTATTTCGAGACCGCGAAAGAGCTTCCATTCGTTCCCGCGAAAGCGGAGGAGAGACGTTTATTGTTAGACGCTTTTCAGCTGCAGAAGGCGCTCTATGAAGTGGCCTATGAGCTGAACAATCGGCCGGATTGGGTCCGCATTCCTATCGACGGCATACTGACATTGATGAGCTGAACATGACAAGCAGATTGCTGGACGAGAACGATGTCTATCTTTTCGGTGAAGGCACCCACATCAATCTCGCCGACGTGATGGGGGCGCACATTGCGACCGAAGGCGGGACGCGATTCGCTGTCTGGGCTCCAAACGCCCGCGCGGTATCGGTGATCGGCAGCTTTAACCAGTGGGACAAGCACGCAACGCCTCTCTCTCGAACCCACGATGGTATCTGGGAAGCGCTCGTTTCCGACGCGGAAATCGGAAGCAGGTACAAGTATCACGTCAAGTCGAACTTCGGCGGATACAAAGCTGACAAAGCCGATCCTTTCGGCTTCTTCCATGAGGTCCCGCCCCAGACGGGTTCTATCGTTTGGG
>JBAUUG010000235.1:0-5184 GCA_049582585.1 Bryobacteraceae bacterium
CCGGAGTAGTTTCATGCGCCCTCCGCTTCGAGCGAGCTGAAAACAGGGCGCGCGGGGCGAAGCAAGCCGAACCAGACGCGCAGAGAATCGAGTACGATGATAAGAACCAGAACCAGGAACACGCCGCACACAACGGCATCCAGGCGTTCGTTGAAGATGACTGCGCGTGTCCGAGCTGAGTTGGCCGCCTTCTCCAACAAAGCTGCATGGGCCAGAAATCCTATGCGAGGCTGATCTGAGAAGATCTTTTCGAATCCAGCCGTGAATGTGACGGCGACTAGCCAGATGAGAGGCGCGATCGTGATCCACGCATATCGGGCGCGGTGCATCTTCAGAAGAACGGTGGTGGCGACGCAAAGCGCAATCGCGCTCAGAAGCTGGTTGGAGATGCCGAATAGCGGCCACAGGGAATTGATGCCGCCCAATGGATCGATGACGCCCTGATAGAGGAAGTAGCCCCACGCCGCGACGATGATCGCGCTGGTCGAAAGCACGCCGGGCATCCAGCCGATTCTGCCGAGCGGTTTGTGGATATGGCCCAAACAATCCTGCAACATGAAGCGGCCAACGCGCGTGCCGGCGTCAATGATGGTCAGGATAAACAGCGCTTCGAACATAATGGCGAAGTGGTACCAGAAGCTGAGGAGACCGCTGCTTCGCAGAACTCCGCTGAAGATTTGCGCCATGCCCAGGGCCAGCGAGGGCGCTCCTCCGGTTCTGCCGAAAAGGCTGTTCTCGCCGACGCTATGGGCAAGCTGGGACATGGTTTCAGCGGTTATGGGGAAATTCCAGCTGCTGATGGTTCGAACAGCGGCTTCGGGCGTTGCGCCGACGATTCCGGCGGGCGAGTTTACGGCGAAGAAGACGCCCGGCTGCAAGGAAGCGGCCGCAACTATGGCCATGATGGCGACGAAGCCCTCAAGCAGCATCGCGCCATAACCGATGGGCCAGGCGTGCCACTCTCTCGCGATCATCTTGGGTGTGGTGCCGGATGAGATGAGCGCGTGAAATCCGGAGATTGCGCCGCACGCGATGGTGATGAAGCAGAAGGGAAATACTTTGCCGGCGAAAATCGGGCCGGTTCCATCCGTGAACTGAGTTAAAGGAGGCAGGGCCAGACGCGGGTGTGTGAAGAAGATGCCGATCGCCAAAAGAAACACGACTCCTAATTTCACGAACGTGCTGAGGTAATCCCGCGGGGCGAGCAGCAACCAGACCGGCAGGGCGCTGGCGAGAAAGCCGTACACGATAATCGCGAACGCAAGCGCGACGCCCGTCCAGGTAAACCAGGGCGCCCAGGCCGGCGATGCGCCCACCCCCTTGCCTGCATAGATGCTTAACAGGACGAGCAAGAAACCCACGACCGAGCATTCGAGCACTTTCCCGGGCCTTCCATAGCGCAGATACAAGCCCATGAACAGGGCGATTGGAATGGTCATGGCAATGGTGAAAGTTCCCCAGGGGCTGCCCTTTAGAGCGTTGACGACGACCAGGGCGACTACCGCAAGCAATACGATCATGATCAAGAGCACCGTGATGAGCGAGACGATGCCGCCGACCCTCCCGATCTCTTCGCGCGCCATCTGCCCCAGCGTCTTTCCATCGCGCCGCATGGAGCAGAACAAGATGACGAAGTCCTGAACTGCGCCGCCGAGCACCGCGCCGAAGAGAATCCAGAGCACGCCCGGCAAGTAGCCGAACTGCGCGGCGAGCGTGGGGCCGACTAGTGGGCCCGGGCCGGCGATGGCGGCGAAATGATGGCCGAGAAGAATCCATTTGTTGGTGGGCTCGAAATCGTGACCATCGCGAAACCGCTCGGCCGGAGTTGCTCTTTGGTCATCGAGCGCCATGACTTTCGCAGCTATGAACTTGGCATAGAAACGGAAGCCTAAGACGAAAATGGATGCCGCGGCCGCGACCAGCCACAAGCTGTTTACCGGCTCGCCGCGATTGCCGGCTATGGTCGCGATGCATGTGGCGGCAACCACCGAAATCAGCGCCCACAAGACGCTAAACGCGTGACGGCGCATCGGAAAGCTAGAGGCGTGCGAGTCCGGAAATCAGCGCCGCTAGGACGGAAATGAGGAGCGCGCTGATTCCGAGAGTGACCAGCGCCTTATTCATGGGGGAATCCTCACGATCTTCGATGCGGATGCCGATGACGGGCGCGGGGCCGGAAGGGCGAGGGAATCGATCAGCCGGATTTTCGTTCGCCTGAGGCATTTCGATGACACGCTTGACGCGCGGGCCGAGGGCGCCGGCTCTGAATTCCAATTCTTTCGTAAGGCCGACAATCAGGAGCGGGCCGCCGGCTTCGGAAACCGCGCCGACGTACTGGCGGGGTATCCAGAGCTCACCGCCGGTGGCGGCGTTGACCACCTGCACTTCAGACCAAGATCCGCTGCCCAACATCCATTCATTCGGCTCGGCGTTCTGGATGGGCGGATAGAAGGAAAAGCGGCTGCGGCCTACATAGTCGAGCGGCGAAGGAACCAGCGGCGCTGACATCTGTTTCAGTGTAGCCAACAAAAATCAGGGCAGCTCAAAGCACGATAATGGAAAGGGAGTCCATTGCCTATGCCAACACCCAGCGACGGAGCGCCGGTTACCAAGGCCGAGCTGAAAGCCGAACTCGGCGCGGCATTTAAAGAGCTGCGCGATTATATCGACGAACGCACCCGCGACATGCAAACGGAGCTGCTGAGAGGTTTCGCCGATTACAACAACTCGGCCGAAATCCGCTTCCGAAAACCGGAAGCCGATCCCAAGTTGGTTCGGGAATGAGACCACGAGAACCCGAGCCGCCGCAAGCGCTGGAAATAACTCCACAAGAGGCGCGAACCAAATTGGAGGAACGGGATAGAGCGATTTTGATCGACGTGCGCGAGCCTAATGAATTTGCGCTTTCACGAATTGAAGGCGCGCAACTCATTCCGATGCAATTAGTACCAGCGGAACTTCAGCATATTGAGGCTTTAGCCGATGATGCGGCTTTGATGATCATCTGCCACCATGGCGTGCGGAGTTTGCAAGTAGCCGCGTGGCTGCGCGAACGTGGGGTGGAGAACTGTTTCAGCGTGGCGGGCGGGATGGATCGCTGGAGCAGAGAGATTGATCCCGGCGTGCCGAGATACTGACCTCGCGAAACTGGCGGGCGCGCTCCGTGATTGCGGTGTAATTTCTTTCCTGAATCAATCGTGGGTCGACCAATTCGCTGCCGATCCCCACAGCCGTTGACCCTGCGGCGACAAACGCGGAGATAGTTTCCAGGTTTACGCCGCCGGTGGGGATTAAATCGATTTGAGGGAATGGCGCTTTCAAAGCTTTTATATATTTCGCTCCACCAACGGCGCTGCAAGGGAAGACTTTGATGGCGTCGCCCCCTGCTTCCCACGCGGTTAGAACTTCAGTGGGTGTGAGGGCGCCGGGGAAAATGGGCTTGCTGTAGCGCTTTGCGGCTTCAATGGTTTTAACGCTGAGACTCGGCGTAACGAAGAACTGCGCCCCGGCCAGCATGCACGCCCGCGCGGTTTCAGGGTCCAGCACCGTACCGGCGCCCAACAGAATTTCATCCCCATAACGGTCGGCGAGAGTCTCGAGCGCTTTAATCGCGCCATGCACGGTCATGGTGATCTCAATCGAATCCATGCCGCCCTCGCGTAGGGCCTCGACAGCGGCGATGGCGGATCGAGCGTCGGGCGTACGAACAATCGGCACAACGAACGCTTCTTTGATGCGCCTCAAGCTTGCTGCGTGATCCACTAGAACTTGATCTTCTTTTTCAGCTTCAGGTTCAAGACCACTTTTGTGTGACTGTCGAAGACACTGACGGTTTTTATCTTGCTGGTCATGCCGTTCGCCTCTGCTCGAAGCTGCCAGTTAACATCGGCGCTCAAGCCAAAAAAGTGATACTTGCCATCTTGCTGCGCGATATAAGAGCGTATCTGAAGCGTCTTGGTGTCTTTGAGAAGAACGACCGCTCCAGGAACGGGCGAGCCCCCCGTGTTCAGCACGGCGCCTTCAATAGAGCGTGTCTTAGGAGCGCCGGGCTGCCCGACAACCGGTGCTTGGGCCTGCCCGAAGCAGTGAAGGCTAACCGCAGTGAGGAGGATGGCAACCGATAAATACTTCACGGCCGCTAGCGCCTTAGTGCCACTCTTCTTCTTCCTCCTCCTCCTCTTCGTCTTCCTCTCCCTCCTCGTCCTCGTCGAAATCGAAGTCTTCGTCGTCTTCGTCGGCTTCCTCGTCTGACTTGAGCTCAACCGGATTAAGGCCGGCGACGGTTAATGAAGCTCCGCATTCGTCGCATGAGAGGACATCCCCTTCGTCCAGGTCTTCTTCTTCCACGTCGATGGAAGCATCACATTTGGGACAAGTGACCATAGATATTCCTTTTCTGAGCTAGACGCAAAAGATCAAAATAGTCTTAGCAGGCGCGAGCGCGAGACCATACGCTCCAATGGATCATCGGCGCTGCGGAACAGTTACACCGTTCAATTGCTGATAATAGGCCGCCAATTCGACCGGGGCTGCGGTAACCAGCGTCTTATCCATATCTTCCGAAGTCTCGATCATGTGCTTGAGATGAAGCGCCGCCAGGCGCATGCACAGGGGGTCGGTCAATTTGCGGCCGTTCCGGCTGAAAAGGCTTAAGAGAGCGGAATGCGGCAAGGCTATGACCTTTTCTTCGGGGCTACCGCCATCCGGCGTCACCAGAAACTTCACGTCCACGGTATCCGAATGGCGAATGGAAATCGCCGTTTGAAGCCAGCGGAATTGCACATTCCACATGCGCCCAAACGGGTCTGGACCTGCCTCAAAAAGACGGCTCTGGCCGTTCATGACCCGATGCTAGCACGCAAGCGGGACCGCGAGACTCTATTTAGCCTTGCGAAAGGCGCCGGGAGGCTCCAAGAAATTCCTTCTCATTCGATACTAAGATGATCTACAATTGTTGGTAATCTAGGCTTACATGGCGAAGCCGACCGACCTCGTTCAAGGGACCCTCGATTTATTGATTCTCAAGACCATCTCTCTCGAACCCAGGCACGGTTGGGCTATAGCGAAGCGGATCGAACAGATCTCCCGAGAGGCCCTTCAGATTCAGCAGGGCTCACTCTATCCAGCGCTTCACCGCCTGGAGCAGCAAGGCTGGATCAAATCTGAATGGCGGTCCACTGAGAC
>JBAUUG010000236.1:0-11008 GCA_049582585.1 Bryobacteraceae bacterium
GACTGTAACCATCGAAGGAGGCCACGTCGCGGAAATTCTTCATAAGCCTACTGGTGTGAATCCGCTTTGGACGCCACCATGGCCATCGATTGAGCCTTCTACGTACGACCCTGTCAAATATCCCGAATACGGCTCGCACAGCGAGGCCCAATTGCTCTCGGGAATTCTGGGCCACAACATCTGTCTCGATACTTTTGGTGCACCGAGTTCAGAAGAAGCCGCAGCGGGAATGCCTGTACACGGCGAAGCGCCGGTTGCCCCATATGAGGTCGTAGCGAGCTCCAATGAGTTAACGTTGGTAACCACCGGCAGCAAGGCACAGTTGCGATTCGAACGACGCGTAAGGTTGGATTCCGATGGCAAGACAGTTCGCTTTTCGGAATCAGTGGAAAATTTCTCTCCCAGTGACCGGCCAATTGGATGGACGGAACACGTGACACTTGGGCCGCCATTCCTCCAAAATGGCTCGACTGAATTCCGCGCTTCGGCAACCCGATCTAAAGTGATCGGTTCCGAATTTAATGACGGCAAGGGCCGCCAACTGCCGGATGCGGAGTTTGAATGGCCACTTTGTCCAACGAGGGATGGAGCAACAACCGATCTTCGGGTGTTTACGGCCGAGAAAGTATCGGGCGGCTTCACGGCGCATTTAATGAATCCACGACAGGAGCATGCGTGGTTTCTCGCCTGGTCGCCGTCCAGCCACGTATTGTTTGGTTACGTATGGAAGCGAGAGGATTTTCCGTGGTTGGCGCGCTGGGAGGAGAACCATCTCCGAAGTCAGGCGCCATGGAACGGACAAGGGCTGGCTTGCGGCATGGAATTCGGTGTTTCACCGTTCGTTGAATCGCGACGTCTCATGGTGACGCGCAGCAATTTATTCGGCGTTCCCACTTTCCGCTGGGCACCGGCACACACTTGTTTGAAGGCTGACTATTGTGCCTTCATCACAACCGCGGACTCAATTCCGGAACGCGTGACCTGGAAGGATGGGGAAGGCATTGAAATCGGCCGGTAGTCTATTTTGCTCTCCAATCGTTTCCGCGTTCAAGATCGGCACCACACGAGCGCCGTTCAATGAGCTGGCAGTTCAGCAGAATATCTCGTGCAGGCAGGTTTGGATGTTCAATCCGTTCAATCATGGTCCAGAATGCTGCAGCTCCGATGTCGTGGCAAGGTTGCCGAAGCGTGGTTAGGGGCACATGCAGAAAACTGGCGTACTTAGTATCATCGATGCCGACCACCTTAACGTCGGATGGAATCTCGATACCGAGTTGATTCAGCCGAACCATGAGCTGGCCTGCCGTTCGGTCGTTTGCGCAAACGAAACCATCGGGTTGGTGATGGTCAACCAGCTTGCCAATCGAATCCTGCGACTCCGGATCTGAAATTTCGATGATTTCCGGCAGCCCCGCTTTACGAATGGCATCCCCATAGCCCATCGTCCGTTCATCAACCGTCGGTGCCGAGTTCGCCCAACTGAGAAACACTATCCGTTTACATCCATGCTTGATGAGATGCTCAGTGACAACGCATCCGGCCCGCCGATTATTGATGCCCACTAAGTCACAGTGGCTTCTCGCGGGATAAGGAAAGACATCACGGTCAAGCAGCACAACTGGAATATTTGCCCTTTGTAGTTCCTCAACAATTCGCGTATTAACTTGGCTCCTGCCAGGCGTGTATTCGAGCGGTGCGAAGAACACGCCCGACACATCTTTAGAGATGTAGTACTCACAGAGTTGCAGAGCCTGTTGTTCGTGAGACTCCACGTCACGCGTTGCGGCTCCCCAAAGTAGCTCGTCCTGAGTTGCTCGGCTTGCTCTCGCCATTCCCTGGCAGATTGGTTCGAAAATGTCCGTTTGGCCCAGTTCGGGGATCAACAGACCGAATGTTCTTCCACTGGCTTTCGAAACTTTGCTGACGTAGCTGCCGGACCCCGGCCTCCGCTCAATGAAGCCAGCCGCCTCGAGCTCATTGAGCGCGCGGCCAACTGTCAGGCGCGACGCGCCGAACGAACGGCTAAGCTGGGTTTCGCTAGGAATTCGCTGCCCGGGCCTGTACTTGCCGGTTCCAATCGCTTCGCGAAGAGTTGAAAAGATTGCTTTGTATTTATTAGGACGCTCCGGCAACGCGTCCCGATCAATTCTGCCCATAAAAGCTCTTTCGTGTTTGCCACTTCAGCCGTGCTGTAGCCTAGACAACTTCGGCAAGCTTCAGTACGACCACAACAACATTTCCAGTTTCAACGGTAGTCTGTCAAGCTGTCAAGTAATTTTCTTGTCTATACAGCTTCGGCCGCGGAACCCTTGTAAACTTAAGTTTTAACCGGGGCATCACTGGTGGCGGTCTAAATTGGCCATTGGCACCCTAGGCTGCTTACGTCAGGATTTGCTAGTACTTCTGTACAGCGTGGTATTAAGTACCTGAGGTACCACCGCATGATAAACCACCCCTTCGAAGGCGAGCCCGTAGCACAAAAATTCGACTTTCCGACAATCATCGTTGAACGCGAACGGAACGAAACCTTCTATTTACAAGGCGACCCAGCGGACTCGGTCTTCTATCTTGAGAACGGCCATGTCAAATTAACCGTGCTTTCCGGCGACGGCAAAGAAGCGGTGGTTGGAATCCTCGGCCCAGGAGCATTCTTTGGCGAATCCTGCCTCGCAGACCGTCGTGAAACGGATGTAAGTGCTACCGCTCTCACCAGGTCTGTCGCCAAGAAGATCGCTAAGGCGGAGATGGTATTGGCGTTGAGAAAGCAACCGCAATTCACAGAGTTTTTCCTATCCCGGGTACTTTCGCGGAAGATTCGGCTCGAAGAGGACCTTGCGGACCAGCTTTGCAATCCTTGTGAGATGCGCCTGGCGCGAACACTGCTTTTTTTCGCGGAATTTGGGCAGGGCGGCCACTCGGTCCCAGTGAATCCGCGAATCGATCAGCACACACTGGCGGCGATGGTTGGCACGACGCAACCCAGAATCAGCTTCCTCCTGCATAGGTTCAAAGAGCGGGGTTTCGTCGATTGCGTCGATCGATTACGAGTAAATCGCTCGCTACTAGAACTTGTTCGGGTGCCGCCGGCCCAGGAGAATTCTCAAACGTCCTCCCCAGATTATCTACTTTTGAATAACGCTTAGCGGGCGCGGCCCCTTAACATCAGAGCTATTACTTTTTTCCGCAGGGGGAAACATGACCAAGTCGTTACGAAGATCTAGCTGGGAGTTGTTCCCGTTTGCCGTGGCTCTAGTCCTGTTAACCCAACCCAGCTATGCTCAATTCAGTAGCTCAATCGAAGGTGTGGTTACGGACGCTTCCGGTGGGGCTGTATCGAATGCGACCGTTGAGCTAACCCGCGTCGAAACTGGAGTCAAGCAATCAGCTACCACCAACAACTCCGGTAACTTCACATTTCCAACTTTGCCGGCCGGCGAATACACGCTCTCAGTGACGGCGGCTGGATTCGACAACGCCGTGATCAACCATGTCGTCCTGCAGCCAAGTCAGGTCCGGAGCGTTCCAGTGCAAATGGCCATCGGGAAGGTCGAAACGGCCGTCGAGGTTACCGCAGGTGCGCAGGCGGTCCAAACGGACGAGTCGAAGATCACGTCGACCGTCTCGCAACTCGAACTCAACGAACTGCCGCTTCCAGGACGAAATGTCTTAAATGCAATCAATCTGACACCCGGAGTTACGGGCACTGGGATGATGGGTAACAACCCCGCCGGGGTGCTGGTCTCGAATCAATTTCCTGCGGTCAGCGCAAACGGACAGCCCAACTCGGGGAACATGTTCTATATCGATGGAACTACAGTCAATGATTCTCCCTCCAGCGGCGATGCCAGAATCGTGCTGAACCCAGACGCAATCGCCAACATGGTTGTTTCCGCAGACGAGTTCTCGGCTGAGTTTGGCCGCGGTAGCGGTGTGGTAGTTCAGATGTTCAGCCGTGCCGGAACGGATCAGTTCCACGGGTCCTTATACGAGTATCTGCAGAATAGCGCGCTCAACGCACGTAACATCTTCGAGAACCAGATCAACCCGAACTACGGCCGCGTACTCATACCCTCGCGAAGTAATGAATTCGGCGGGTCCTTCGGCGGCCCTGTCATTAAGAACAAAACGTTCTTTTGGTTTAGCTGGGATCAGCTCCTGTCAAACCAGCCTCAGAGCGGCGTGGTGACCGTTGAAACGCCCCAACTGCTCAACTGGATGACTGCCAATGTGCCGAACAACTTGTCAACGCAGC
Source organism: Bryobacteraceae bacterium (assembly GCA_049582585.1). GTDB lineage: Bacteria > Acidobacteriota > Terriglobia > Bryobacterales > Bryobacteraceae > Bog-105. The sequence goes on from JBAUUG010000236.1 coordinate 4,253, forward strand.
TGCTGAAGTCGTATGCGCCATCGGTGGTGAACCTTCAGAACTTCCAGACGGTTGCTCAGGTCATGCAGAGCGAACTCGGTCAGACCTGCAGCGGTAGTGGTCCGTCGGGGTTGCCGTGCAATCTCCCCATCCTTGCTAGTGCGACCCATAGTTTCAGCAATCCCAATAACGGTCACCAGTGGACCTTGCGAGTTGATCAGAACTTCACGAATGACCGCTTGTACTTTAACTACATCGGGATCATCCAAACCACAACGAGTGACTTCGTTCGGCCGCAATGGGATAAACCCGTTCCGGTTCCGTCCTGGTACTCCGCGCTGGACTGGACGCATACTTTCTCGCCAACCTTGTTGAACGAAATGAGCCTGGGCGGAACTCACAATAACTTATCTATAAACTGCAAGGTCTGCACCGTTCCGCAAATTAACCCGGGCCCGCTGCCATCCTTCGGAGATGCGGGTTTTGCTCCGATCAAGTTTGCTCAAGCTGACCTGCATTGGAGAGACATCGTGAGCTTGAGCAAGGGCAAGCATACAGTTAAGGCAGGCCTCGAGATCTTCGAGAACCAGGATTTCGCGACCTTCACGAACTGGGACTCCCGGCCTACTTTCAACTTTAATAACGTATTTCAATTTGTCGCCGATACTCCCCAAAGCGAGACGGGACCCTATTCTTACAATCCCCTCACAGGCCAGCTCGCCAACAACAATCACTACTGGATGAGCTTCTATTACGGTGGCTTCGTGCAGGACGATTACAAGATCAAGCCAAATCTGACCATCAGTGTGGGCCTGCGCTACGAGTTTCAGGCCAATCCATATGAACGGCACGGCAATCGGGACGACCTTTTTCTTGGCGCCGGTCCGGGGCTCGGCAACGAGATTGCGAACGCATATGTGAAACAGGATAAGTACGCCTACAACAGCGGAATCGGCCGTTTGGCGCCGCGCTTCAGCTTCGCTTGGCAGCCGGCGAACCATCCGAGTTGGTCTATTCGCGGAGGCTGGGGCATGTTCGTGAATCGGGGCGGCAATACGATTTGGAGCGACACCGCTGCCGGCAACCCTCCGCTCACGGCCGGGCTTAACCTTAACATTACGAACCCAACCGGACCCTATCCTGTGTTTGCCCTTTGCGGAACAAGCACGTTTCCATTCAACTGTCCTATTCCTCCCCTTCCAGCGCTAGGCTTGAATCCGCGCGGGGGCGTAATCGGCACCATCGTCAACGTGGGCGGCCCCGACATGAATATGAAGTTGTCGTATGCGGAGAACCGGTTCTTCGGAATCCAGCATAGCTTCGGCGGCAACTGGCTCTTTGAAGCTGACTACACGGGTTCGCACGGTGTTGATTTGTACGCCGAACGAAACCTGAACACATACGTCGGGAATACGTTGATCCACAATGGTAAGTTCGTCGGCTATAACCCCTATTTCGCGAACATCATTTACGCGGATAACAGCAACTTCTCACAGTACAACGGACTTGCTCTTTCACTACAGAAGGCCTTCTCTCACGGGCTGCTGTTCAAGACGATTTATACCGAGTCGAGAACGATTGATCTCGTGAGTGGAGCTCCTGGACAGAACAAAACTGAAGGATCCCTGGTGATCAATCCATGGCATATTGATAATCAAAAGGCAACTTCATCTCAGGATATTCCACACCAACTGGTTTTCGACTTCGTCTACCAGATACCCACTCCGAAATTCAACCACATGGTTGAAAGAGCGCTGCTCGCGGGCTGGGAGTTCAGCGGTATTGGTACGTTCACGGCCGGTCTGCCGTTCACGGTTTACTCGGGTGCCAGTAACTGGAGTTCGCAGGGCATCTATTATGATCTACCCAATGCTCCAACGGTTGCCCTCGCGCAGGGCGGCTACTCCCGAACGCAGTATCTCAACGGAATTTTCCCTGCGAGTGACTTCCCATCGCCATGCCCTGCGGGTACGAGCACGGCTCTCGGGTGCGGCATAGAGGGCGACCTCGGCCGCAATACTTACCGTGGTCCGCACTTTGCACAGGTCGATGCTGGTTTTACAAAGAATAGTAAGATTCCATGGTTCACGCCGGAAGGAGCTGACTTACAGTTCAGGGCGGAGATAGCCAACGTTTTTAACCGAGTCAACCTGCTCGGTGTGGATGGGAATCTGGCTGACGGCAACTTCGGCAGGTCAACGGGTGTCGGCATAGCTCGTACGCCACAGTTCAGCATCCGTATCCATTTCTAAATTCATTCCAGCGTTCATGCTGTACTAAACAAGCACCGGCGGCTGAGGAATCCTCTGATTGCTTCAGCCGTCGGTTAGCTTCGGTTGATTAACACTGAAGTATGCGGCCAACTCACTTCAAGCCCGTCCGACTTCTTTTATCGGCCTTGATTTGCCTGAGTCTGTTCGGACCTACCGCTTCTGCGGAAGATCCCGCAGCTTATAAGCAGGCGCAGACGGCGATCGAAAACGGAGCGTGGGATGATGCGCTGTCCATTACAGCTCAGTTATTAAAACAAAATCCGCGCGACGCTAACGCGCTTACTTTGAAAGGGCTTGCCTTGACCGGACGCCACGATTTGCAGACTGCAGATGACGCGTTCGAACAGGCACTGCGGCTGCAACCCGGTCTCGCATTCGCCCGGAAATACCTGGCGACGAACCAGCTTGCCTTGAAACAAACAAATGCAGCCGAGAAGAATCTCAACATTCTGCTGCAACAAACCCCGTCGGACCCGGTGATCCGAATGTATCTGGGTGAGATCGCGTTTCGCCGCAAGGACTATCAGTCCGCCAGCAAACACTTGTTGGCAGTGAAACAACATTGGGAAGCCGATCCGCGTTTGCCGGTCATGATGGCCGAATGTAATTTTGAACTTGGCAAACCACAGGAAGCCGTGGATCTCCTCGCAGGCGTTGATATTTCCAAGCTGAATCCTGTCTGGCAGTTCCATGCGGGATCTCTGCTCGCGAGTCATCAGGAGTTCGCGGCTGCGATCCCGTTCTTCGAAGCCGCTCGCAGCGGATATCCCCAGCCCTACGATGTGGTCTTCAACTTGGGCCTCTGCTACACCGAAACCAAGAAGTTCAGCCAGGCCATTGCGCTTCTCTCGGAACTCCGCGATCAGGGGAACAAGACGGCTGAGGTCGATAATCTGCTCGCCGAGGCATACGAGGGAAACAAACAAAGCAAAGAAGCGATTGATCTGCTCCGCGAAGCGACGCAACTCGACCCCAAAGACGAGACCAACTACATCGACCTTGCAATGCTGTGCGCAGATCACAACGCCTTGGATCTCGCTTTACAGGTTGTCCAGGTTGGTTTGCACTACCTCCCGGACTCCGATGCATTGCTTGTTCAGCAGGGCGTTGTAAACGCCATGGCCGGGCGCTACGAGGAGTCCGAGAAGGATTTCCTTGCGGCTTCACATAACGACTCTGTACGAGGGCCGGCGCTTGCAGGACTGGGTCTGACCTACATACAGAAAGGCGACATTCAACAGGCCGTTGTCACTCTGCGCCAACGGGCCAAACAGGAGCCCAACAACGCATCGCTTCAATACCTTCTCGGTGATGCTCTGATCCGCACAGGTATCCAGCCTGGCGAGCCGGATTACGCCGAAGCAGTCGCGGCGCTGGAAAAGGCAGTACGGCTGGATTCTCGTTTTGTTCATTCGCGCCTCGATCTCGCAAAGTTATGTATCCGGGCTGGCCGGAATGCCGAAGGTATCCGGGAACTCAAAGCGGCGATCGAGATCGATCCCACAAAGGTGCCGGCCTTCGCCTTGCTGGCTTCAACTTTAAAGAAAGAGGGGAGGCCGGATGAGGCCGCGGCAATGTTTGCTAAGGTTCGGGAACTCAACGAACTCAGCCGAAGCCGTGAACGGCCGGTCGCCTTGTACAAGGCTGACAACGGCAACACGGAGTCTGTAGACAAATCCAAATGACAGAAAAGCTGTCCAGGCGCTTGCTTCTGAATAAATCAGCTGCTTCAATCGCTGGGTTGCTGTTTTGTTCAGCCGCTAAGGGAGGGAATGCAGGTCAGCTAGCACGCTGGGATTTTCGTGATGCAGATACTCTCGCCCATGACAGCGTCACGGGTTTGCGCGACTCCATCTGTAGCCGTGCTTGCAAACCGCCTTTGGGACGAGGGCTCTCGAAGGGCGCGTTTCGTCTCGACGGTTACTCGACATGGCTCACGCGTGACGCATCCCGCGCCCCCATCCTAGGACGTGAGTTCACCATTGAGGTTTGTACGGCGCTTGAATCGTATCCAACCTCGGAAGCGGCCTTTGTTAGTCAACGAAATGGAGAAATCGCCGGCTATTTCTTCGGAATTGATCAGTTCGGGTTTCTTCATCTCAAGGTATCCGTCGACGGGATATGGCGGGAATCTGTATCGAAACAGCCAATTCCCCGGTTTCAGTGGAGTCATCTAGTGGCCAGTCTCGATGCTGCGGGTCCGATCCTTCTTTACCGGGATGGAGTCAGAATCGCATCTGCGGAGGGCCGCGGCGGGAACGTGCGCCTAGCGACTACCGTTGATCTGCTCATCGGTAAGGGTAATGGCTGCGCCTTTATCGGCCGCATCTTTCCCTCTGGCGTAATTAACGGGCTCCTTGATGAAGTAGTAATCCATGACAGGTGCCTTCCGGAAGCCGAAATCCAACGCAAGCATCGTATCGTTGGCCCGGCCTCACCGGATTTGGCGCTTCCGATCGAAGGCGATCCCCATCGGCCCGTTTATCACGTGCTTCCGGCTCGCGCTTGGACAAATGAACCCCACGGGTTAATTCATTTCGGCGGCAAGTATCACCTCTTCTACCAAAAGAATCTCAATGGTCCGTATTGGGGACAGATCAACTGGGGACACCTGACGAGCCCTGACTTGCTCCAATGGACCACGGCCCCGCCCTTTCGCCCGAACCGGGGCTGGATGCCGCGGGTTGCTGGTCGGGTTCTGTGACGAACTACGCGGATGAACTGGCGATCATATACACGGCCGGCGACGGGCACAAACCCAGCATTTGTCTGGCGACCAGCAGAGATGGATTTTCCTTCTCGAAGTCTCAGCGCAACCCGATCATTCCCGCATCTCCGGCTGAGCTAGATCATCCCGATTTCCGCGATCCGTTTGTATGGCGCGAGGGTGACACCTTCTATTTGATTGTCGGTTCCGGTATCCCGGACGTGGGAGGAACGGCACTTCTCTACAAATCAGCCGACCTCGTGCACTGGACATTTCTCCGCAAGTTGTTACAAGGCGCGAAGGAGAGTTCGGGCACATTCTGGGAAATGCCCGTGCTCTTTCCGCTTGGCAATAAGCACGTCTTGATCGTTTGCGAAGTACCAGGACGCGCTTCTTATTGGATCGGCGACTGGAAAGATCAGCAATTTTCTCCAGATCAAGCTATTCCGCGGCGGCTTGAAATTATCAACCATTTCTTAAGCCCCACTCCATACCGGGACCCAAAGGGGCGAGTCATTGCAATCGGAATCGTTCCGGATACGCGAAGCCCACGCGAGACATGGAAGGCAGGATGGGTGCACTGCTACTCGGCGCCCAGAGTGTTAAGCCTCGACGAAAGTGGCGCTCTGTGCCAGAAGCCTTTGACGGAACTCGAACATCTGCGTGGACGATACTTCAACATGCCGAAGCAGAGCATAACTTCAGAGCAGGTTATTCCCCTCACGGGTATCCGAGGGAAGGCTCTTGAGATTCGTGCAGTATTCTCGCGCGGAGCGGCGAGTCGCACAGGTCTTCGCATTTGTCGAAGCGATGACGGACAGGAGGAAACAATTCTTTACTACGATTGGGTCAAAGAAACCGTCACTCTGGATCGATCCCGGTCGAGTCTGAACCCGGACGTCACCCGAACAGTAGATGCGGGACCGTTCCGACTGCGGCCCGGCGAAACTCTTCAGCTTCACGTGTTGCTGGATCATTCGATGCTCGAAGTGTTTGTCAACGGCCGCGGAACGCTGGCATCAAGAATCTATCCCACACGACACGACAGTGACGGGGTTGCCTTGTTCTGCGACGGCCAAATGGACTTGGAAGGTCTGGACATATGGCAGATGAATCACGCGTGAGAGCGAACGTTCGCACACCGCTAAAGTTTGTTGGGTTGGGAGAGGTTCTCTTCGATGTATTCGAAGATGGGACCGCAACTTTGGGAGGCGCGCCGCTGAATGTAGCTGTTCATGCTCATCAGTTAGCGTCAGCCCTGGGCGTGGGTGAAGGTATTGTGGTCAGCCGTGTCGGCAGGGATCCGTTGGGAAGCCAGATCTCCCACGCGTTAACCGAGCGAGGTATGTCAACTCGGTATCTACAAATGGATCCCGTTCACAGCACAGGAACGGTTTCTGTATTCATGCTCGACGGCGAGCCCGGCTATCAAATCGAGAGTGATGCGGCTTGGGACTTCCTCGAACATGAAGCGAACCTCGACGGACTGGCAGCAAGTTGCGACGCAGTCTGCTTCGGCAGCTTGGCACAGCGTGGGCTTGTTTCACAGGGCGCCATCCGCTGCTTTCTCCAAAAGGCATCAGGCGCTTTACGGCTATACGACATGAATCTGCGGCGCAACACGTTAACGCATGAGACGGGTTACAGCGCCGAGGTAATCGAAGAGAGCTGTCATCTTGCTACGACAATGAAGCTCAATGAAATCGAACTTTCCGAATTATGCGAGCTTTACGGCATCGCCTGTTCGGCCGGCTCTGGAGAAGGAATGATACGCAAGCGAATTGAAGGCGTTTTAAC
>JBAUUG010000237.1:0-3273 GCA_049582585.1 Bryobacteraceae bacterium
GCGTATATCTCCTGCGCGGTAACGCCTGCCGCGCAAGCCAAAAACGCAAGCGAACAGAATGCAAATACCGATAATCGTGGTTTCATAGGACCCCTTTTAATCAGATAACCTTGCTTATTATTCTAAAGAAAATTTAGGGATTGTGAAACGAGATTTTTCTTTTCTCCTCCTCTCCCTCTTTACGTGAGGTATCAACGCGCATTTCATCGTTTTTACCTGATGCTTATCGGGTTATGGGTGGCATGGTGTTTTTACTGGCCATTTTGTGCGCGGCAGCTCGATCTTGAATCAGTTTCCACGGAGGTACAGGAAACCTACAGGGTATGCCTCAAACAGCCGGGCATCTCAAAACAAGACTGCTTGAACGATCGCGCCTTCAATCAATGCTTTCAGGAAAAATTGATCGCGCCACCGGGGAAGAACGTGTATCGAACGTTCACGGGAGGAAGCACGCTAGCGACGATAGCCGCGATGGCAGCTCTCTGCGTCGTTCCGCCTTTACTTCTTTACCCGTTGGCTCGAGGAATCGCGGCGATCTTGGCCTGGATAGCCGGGCGCAGGATAGCGCCGATGTCTGCCCATCCTGGTCGAAGTTAGAAGCATCCAACCACTGTTAGAAACAGGAGGGACAGACAGGTCCCGGGTTACTCCAGGACTCTTGCGGTGAGCACGACGAACAGCGCTGAATCGCCCGCGTCCACGTTCGTTTTTCCAACGACCACTTTCTGGCCTTCGTGAATGTCGAAATCCGTGTCAAAACCAACGCTCGAACCAGTTGATTCGTTCGCATGGAATACAAATCTCTCGAAGCGAATACTGTGCGGATCGGCTTGCGAAGGATTGGACGCCACGTCGTAAGTGATCGAATACGTTTTGATGATGTCTTGCGAGCTCCCCAGATTCTTGATCATCCCCGTCGTGCTCGCCGGCCGTCCTTCCCGGGAGCGAATCAGCATGGTGTCCATTAACTCGTAATTTTCGTAAGGGAAAATTCCTTGAAGCTGCTTCACCACCGGCTCGATAGCTTTCGGAGGAGGCGTTTGCGACTGCGATTTGCTGGTTGCGCCAATCACATAAACCGTCACTTCGATGTCTGAGTCCTTCGCTTGCTGGACATCCAGTTCTTTTATCGCTTGCTCAGTGGCGGCTACAACGGACGCCTCCCCTTTGATTACGACGGCCTTCAGCGCGTTATCCCCGACTACTGCCGCTGGATTGCCGGGGCTGAGTAAGTCGACGATGACGTGCGGCGACACGTAATTAAGACGGACAACCTTGGTAACGCGTAGGGGGTGTTCCTTCGAGGAATCGGCATCTGTTTGCGCGAAGCTCAATGCCCCCCAGAAGGCCAGCGTCAAAACAGCGGCGAATCTATTCATTGCTCTCTCGTCCTTTCATCGGATTGCATTTCTCCTGTCTGCAGCAAAATAACCACCTTCGGATCGGCAGTATTCATTCGGATCAGCGGCGGCTCACCCAAGGGCGTAATTAGAGCGACGGAGCGTAAACCGGGCGACCGGCGATGCGGCACGATTCGGGCGGTCTCCGGCGGTTTAACCACGGCCGGCGCCGGAGTTTTTGGTTCTGCTGAGATCGCGATTCGCGGCCGCGCTTCTGTAACGGCAGGATAATGGGCGACGGATGGCCAAACCAACTGGAACAGGCAGATCAACGCGACAACGGCAGCCGCAGACATCGCCAAGATCCAGCGAATGCCGAAAGCTTCTCGCCTACGCCGGCCCCGCATTACGCGTTGACGAACCTCAGTGAGATCCTCCCCGCTTGGCTCCGGCCAGACGCCTTTGAGGGTCTCCTGAGCTCGCTCAAAATCAGCCAAGCATTCCAAGCATGCCGGACAATTCTCCAAATGCGCCGCCACCCTCCGCGATTCCGGCGCGGACAAGTCATGTGTCAAATAAAGCGCAAGCTGCTCTTGGCGCGGGTGATCGCTCATGCGAGTTTCCTCAGCTTGGCTGCGACAAGCTTCTTGATTTTCATTCGACCGATTGAGATCTGCGAGCGGACAGTTACTTCGGAGGATCCAAGGATCTTCGCAACATCGCGGGTCGTGCATCCCTCCAGGTCCCGAAGCACAATTGCCGCTCGCTCTTTTTCGAAAGCTCACGCAATGCCGATACAATCAGCGCCCGGTGCTGTGCTCTTGAAAGCGCTTGTTCGGGATTGAGTGAACGGTCAGCGGCTTCAGGGAGAGAGTCGAGGCAAACAACTGGTTTTGAGCGCCGCTTCGCATCCAGGCAGATGTTGACGGTTATCCGGTAGAGCCACGGAACCAGGTCTTTGCCATCTCGAAGCTGATGCAGGTTGCGATGCAATCTCAGGAAGACCTCCTGTGCTGCGTCCTTGGCCGCTTCGTTGTTCAATAAAAGCCTCTGGGCGGTTCTCAATACCATTTGTTCGTGCAGAATTACGATTCGCTCGAAGGCTGCCTCATCGCCGGCTCTGGCTTGGGTAATGGTTTGGCGAAGCAGGGTCTGCTCCAGCATGAAATGGCCCATCCAGGGAACTGCCATTGAACGTCCGCCGGTGAAAGTCTCCACTCGTAATACGTCAGCGAGCGATAAAGCGTTGAGAAGAATTGACCGATAAAGTAGAAGTGAGCTTTACACTCTGGCGCAAGCTGCAGGAAGAAGACGGGCAAGACCTGGTTGAATATGCGTTGCTCCTGACCTTCCTCGTTCTTGGCGCTATTGCGCTGTTGTATGCCCTGGGCGGCAGTATCGCGGCGCTTCTGGGCGGCAGCATTAACAAGTTCAGCAACGCGGTTGTTGCGGCGTCTTAGTTCAGGCTGCGCCTTTACTTCTGTGCGCGACAACATCGTGCCCGTTTTGATGCAGCGTCGCCCGAGTCACTTTGCCGGAACTGTCTTTCAAGAATTCAACCTGGGCGTCTACCACCTTCAGAAAGAACAGCGTTTTCGATTGGGCAAACAATGGAAACTTCGGCTGACCCTTCAGCTGAATCATCAATTGCCCGCCATCCAGCGTAATGGTCATGTCCACGCCGGGCTCCAGCTCGTAGGTTCCGACGTATGCCTGCAGCACCTGTGGCAAGACGCTAGTCTCTTTGCGCTCAGAGGGCAAGGTAACCTGCTCGCCGTGCATTGCCGCCGCAAGTTTAGCGGCTATTTCCCCTGGGGCTTGGCCGTTCAGGTTTCCCAAAACAATCACCGATAATTTCTCTTCGGGCCAATAGCCCAGGTAAGTATTGAATCCTTCAATGCCGCCGCCGTGTGAGATCTCTTTACGTCCGTTG
>JBAUUG010000238.1:0-2395 GCA_049582585.1 Bryobacteraceae bacterium
CACGAGTACTATGTCGTAATCTCCGCTAGATAATCTCGGGGCAGCTTCGTCGATCAGGATGCGTTTCCCGCAGTTGTTCACGCGAGCGTTATTCTTCGAAAAGACAACATCGGGTAACCGCACGAACTGGGGTGGGCATTTCACAATAATGTCTGTGCTCTGGGAGGCCGATTTGCCAGTCTCATCGGTGACGGTGAGAGTCGCCGTGACGGTCTTCGTCTGCCCCTGGGCGCCGCCTTCGAAATTCAGAGTAGAGGCATCAAAGGTTGCGTTCGGGCTCGTATCGTTGGTTACGCTGCCCTCGCTAACCGTCCACTTGTAGCTTAAATTGCCGCCGCAGGCGGACCCGGTCGCCTGACCGGACAGACTGGAGGTATGCGTGCCGTTGGTGTCGGCGGCACAGGAGAGCGCGTTCGGTGTTGCCGTGACACTTGTGATCCGGGGCTCAGCGTACTCCTTGACGGTGAGCGTGATTGGCCCGGCCGTCACTGTGCGCGACGGATTAGTTGAATCGGATACCGTCACTTGAACAGTGAAATCGCCGGCATTGTTAGGCGTGAATGAGAAATCCGCGCTATTGGCTCCGGAAGGCATCCCGTTCAGCTTCCATGCGTACGTGAGCGTGTGTGCAGCCGGGTCGCTCGCCGTCGAATGCAAGGTGATGGGCTTACCCGGGCAGAGCGTCCCTTGCCCACCGGTAATGTCACCCGCGTTTAGAGGCGCGGGCGGCGGCGTTACCACGGGCGCCGGAGCAGCTATCGCTCGTTGGCCGAGATACAACACTAAGCCCACGGTTCCCTGAAAACCGTTAATATGCTGTCCCGACACGATGTAGATTCCGCCGTCGTTGTAGTTCGGCAAGCGGAAAGTTGGATTGCGGGAATAAAAACCGCGCGCGTCGAATCGCAATCCAAGATGCTCGCTCAGATGAAACTTGATGCCTCCGCCATAATTGAATGCCACTTGCGTGTTCTCACCCAAATTGGCCGAGTGGTAGATAGCATCTACAGCGGGTTCTCTGGCAATTTGCTCGTAATGCTGGTGAGGCTTAAAAAAGATTGGGCCGACGCCCGCAATTAAGTAAGGCTGAACCTTCGATCCCCTAGGTTTAAGGTTGAAAACCACATTCAATGCGGGGTAATGAATCTCCTCGTGAAAGTCATAGCTCGGCAGGCCGGGAGCAATAGGAGTCACCAGCCGGACATTGTTGATCGTGAAATTGTAGCTGGCCTCTATGCCGATATGGTTGCTGATGTTGTATGTGACGCGTCCGCCCCCGGTCCCTCCCTTGATGAACTGCTCATCCAGGCCGCGGTTGACTTGCCCGATCAGGCTTACTCCGCCAAAGGGGTCTAATTCGATGACATCCGGATATTCGTCCGTCGATCCCTTGCTCGTATTGTTTGTGCCCTGAGCATAGGCCGAGGTGCAAAAACCTGACGCGCAAAAACATAGTGTCGCGGCTACAGCTAGGGAATTCAGCGATCTAAAGCTTAGCCGAGTTGGCATGCTTCTCCTCCTGGCGAGAGTTGTAACCAGAACCATTAATTGATCTTAGCGGATATTTCTCAATTACGAAAGAGAATTCCCAAATCACTCGTAATTCCATATATGCGATTAGAGGTAATATCCGGGATCCAAAGCTGCCGAATGCGTAATGAGGGTAAGCCCGTGGGGACCTCCGACCAGGATTCAGCCCCATTCTTCATTTGGTAAAGCCGACCGTATTCAACCGCAAATGCAGACTGCTCCGGCGCGCTGTAAATGACCGAAGTAACCGTGGATGCGGGCATCCCACCTGCATTGGCGTACCATTTAGCGCCCCAATCCGGGGACGAGTAGAGGCCCACTCGAGTCGCCACTAACAGCAAACAACTCCCATCCGCGGGGATCGCGATGTCATTAACGTCGCTCGGCGGCAGGGGAAACGGCAGTTCTGCCCAGTGATCGCCGAAATCTTTAGAAATAAATATACCGGCGGATGTTCGGGCGATCAAATGGCCGTCCGCGTTGGGCGCCGAATATAAAGCGCCGACGGCGAGTGACCCCGGTATGTTTGCCAGGCTCCAGCTGACGCCGGAATCAAGGCTGCTGAGCAGTCCCAGATCGGTGGCAGCGAAAAAGACATTCTTAGTTCCACTCTTTGAAAAATAAAGCGCGCTGATTTCGGATGGCGAAATCTCCCGTGTCACAATTTTCGGCTTCAATGACCGTGAAGCGCTCTTTCGTGGAGCTTGTTTGGGGTGCCCTGTTTGCCGGGCGCTGTGAGCGGCGCCGGCCTTCGCAAACTCTGCCGGAGGAGTCACGATTAAGCGAATGGGCAGGGGCTTCCACGTAAGTCCCGCGTCCATTGACTTATACATCTGACGGGGGCTGGCGGCGAGCAGGGTATGAT
>JBAUUG010000239.1:0-23542 GCA_049582585.1 Bryobacteraceae bacterium
GGACTCTAAGCGGAGTTGAAGGACCGTGAGTCTTCCGGCTTGCTGCTGCGCGATTTGATCGGCAACGCTGCTCTAGCGGAACCGGTCCCGTGCTAGGGATCGATGCCGCGCGTCATCAACCACCTTGATCGCGCCGGGCCGTCTTCATTGCGACGCCCACTCCGTGCGAAGCTTGATGATCTGGTCATAGTGAGGTTACGGTTTGCGTTACGGCCCGCTCTCGCGCGTTGACGTTGGACTGACGACGATGCGAGTGCAGAGCCGGGTGATAGGTTTTCCAGCCGCCGCGCAGTTGGGTTGGACATTGAAGCTGAATTCAGACCTCGTACCCTGAGAAGATGAAGCCCAGCCCGTCTTTTGAAAAGAGCTAGGGTAAGTGATTTCTCATGGCCAACCCACAGGATCTGGAGATCCTGAAATAAGGAGTCGAGGCGCGGAACGAGCGGCGGAAACAGGATGCTGCCAAAGCGGATCTCCAGGGAGGGGCGGCCACACCTTCCGGGCGACCGGCATCACGGATCACCTGACGAACGGCGGCAGAGTTGAAATCGCCAGCGCATGGCCGGGCACTCGAATGGCAAAACTACCTGGCACCTGTGACCCGGCGCAATGACGACATCAGTGTCAGTGAAGTGGAGCGGGTGGGGATTTGAAGATTCCGCCAGTTGTTGAGAAAATCTGGAATGACCCTGTGGGGAGCAAGGTCATCGCTGCCGGTATTATTGGCGCGGTTGTTTGGATCGGTCAGCACTTTGGGGTTTGGTTCGCCACGTGGCCTGTTCCGGGCTGGATGCTTGGGCTTTTGATTTTGTCGATACTAACCCTCACGGTGCAGCTTTACAAGGCAAGGAAAACTCCAGCGGTCACAACGCTAGAACGGTACTTACAGCGGTTGCAGGATCAGGACGCAAAAATTGCTTCGGCTACGGGGTCCATTCCCCCGTTGGTTTCGGGTGAGTTGAAAAGGCTATTCGACGAAATAAACCAGAACTGTCCGGCCTTGCTCGAACAGTTTGAAGGACACTGCAACCCAGTTGCACTGAGAAGTCAGATTTCTACGGCAGTCGGGAGAGTATCAGCCCGCATTGATGCTTCGAAGCGGGGTTGATAACTGTCACCCGGCAGCGTTTGCGATGTGTCCCTGTGACTCCGTTTGTTCCTTGGCTTGCCTGAATTCTTCGGGTGCAATTTTTTGAGCTACAAGCTCCAGAGTTTTCAGACGGAGCCGAACCTCTTCGATAAACTCTGGAAGTCCCTTGACCTGATTCGGGTTTAGCTGTGTTCCCATGGCTCTTTTATTTTAAAACATTTTCACCGTCTCGCGTTTGATCCAAACCGCCCCCTATAATCGTTGCCAAAGTACAGCTCTCAAACGTCCGTTTCAACAAGTACAGCACGAAATGCAAAAGCGTCAAAGCCGGGATGTCATTGGCTCTGCGGCTGCTGTTTTTTCAGCGTCAGTGCGGCGACGCCAAACGAAAGAAGCGCCAGAACCGGGCCAATGATCACGCTGATCCCGATACTGACAGGGGCCGCAATGTACCATTTCAGGCCGTGATGAAAGCACAGCAGCATTTCGGGAAGAAATCCCATCAAGCTCAGCTTTCCTACCGCCTTGGCAAGCAAGAACGACTCATCGTGCGACAACTCCGGGAATTCCCCACCCGCGACGGGTTTGGGTGGATGGGTCAACTCCTGTGAACTCCGGTCTGCCCTGAGAGTTGCCCCGCCCACGACGCCGCCAATCCAGAAAATGCCCCAGAACAATGCTATTGCAGCAGCCCACCATTCTCCATGCAGAAGATAGTGCAGTCCAAGAGCGTCAACCGAGATCGACAGGGGCCGCAGGATCATCCCTTCGTATCGATCAACATGGTTGGCCACTCGCCAATAGCGAAAGAAAAAGGTCGCCCATATCAGGACGCCCACAACGATCAGCGCGTCATCCGTCACTGTCGCGAGGAACTCTATGAGAGGTCGTCTCAGAAAACGAATTATATATAAGGCACGTTAAGCCCGTTCGCCTGATCGTCGGTTCTCGCAAGTGATCGATTGCGAGACTCAATTGTGAAACGCGCAAGCCCCTGATTTCAGGGCCTCCCGCGTTTGTCTCACAAACTACCCTTTGCGAGATGAGCGGGGACTGCTCAGTGGGAAATCTGCTCGGTCCGTCTTCCGAATCATTATGGTCTGAAGTATTAACGCGAAGAAAACTACCGTACCCAAACTCACGAAAGCACTCGCGACATGATAAGGGTAAAGCCAAAAGAACAGGCCAAAACCAGCGGGAAAGAAAAGCAGCGAGGAACTGACCGTATAAAACAAAACCAAAGGCGCTTGCACCCTCACTCCACGGCGGCTTTCATAAACCTTCCGCGCCTGTTCGCGGTCGGAGTCGTCTGACGATGACTTGGTCGCGCCCCGGTCCTGCACGCGCTAGTTACCGCCGCTTTGCACGTCAGGCTCGGTCTGGAATACGACAATCGCGGCAACCCCGCAATACCCGCTTAAACCCGCATAATCGGTACATTCTTGGGTACTATTGAAGGTCATTTATCAATAGTTCGCATGTCCCGTACTAGCCTTCTAAGCTGAGGGTCGCAGGTTCGATCCCTGCCGCCCCTACCAAACCCCGTTACGGGCTCGTCGGCTGCAGAATTGCGTCTACCGCGATGCCGAGGCCGGCCAGCATGCCGCCGAGTGCCGTATATTCAATCACTTCTTTCTTTTTTCGATTGTTGTTTCCAGCGCTCGCGCCGCTTTGACCCCCAGGCGCTGCCTGGAAAGCAGAAGCAGTGCCCGCGCCAATTCGCGTGAGCAGCGCACCCTTTTCGTTTAGAACATTCACCGAGCCGGTCAACGCGGCTACTTCGAGAGTAGATCCATTGAGACGCACGACGGCTTGCGTCAAGGGTTGTCCACTTTCGATTCGATAGGCCCCGGCTTCGACGCTGAATGCGTTCATGTTCGTGAGCTTGGCGACACCTTGCTCGAGCAGTAGGTGATCCTTGTAGATGGCGCCTGCTGAGTTGATGCCCAGCGTGAATGTCGCGCCGGTTTGCAGGAAGACGTTGCTCGAAGCGTCGACAGTCTGTACGTGTGAACTATCGAAGAGGTTTGCGTTGCCGTCGACTAGCGCGCTGTTCACCTTGAAGCTGCCTGTAGAGGAGGCAACGCCGATGGTGGGAGTGATGGCGAAAGAAGACCCTACACCGAAAACAACCCCGAAGCACATCGTCCAGAATCGATTCAATTTCATTCGTCCTCCGGCAATCTTTCAGCGAACGAGATCCAGAAGCTTCTTGATTATAACCAAATCCATTATCATGATCAAACAGAAGCATTCATGGATTATTACGAGGAACTTGGGATCGATCCTTCGGCAAGCGAGGATCAAATCCATCGAGCGCATCGCCGGTTAACGAAGCTCCTGCACCCCGACCAGCAAACGGATGAATCCGTGAAAGCACTGGCGGAGACCCAAATGCGGCGGGTGAACGCGATTGTAGAAATCCTATCGGACCCGGAACGGCGGCGGGAATACGACAGTCTGCTCAATAGGGAAATACCGCGGGCGAATCCCCTCGCCTCAAAACCCGGGCCGACGAAAGCACCCTGGCGAGAGCGGATCGCGTGGCAGTCTCTGCCTTGGTGGGTGGGCAGTATCATCGGCGCGGTGGTGCTCACGATCGGCGCAGTTTGGTTTTGGGCCGATAACTGGGGGAGTTCCTTTGGGAACCGAACTCCGGCTTATGTTCCCGCGCAAATGCAAGACACTAGCGGCACAAATGAAAACCGCGGCACCGGGGGGCTAAGGCCAGCGCCTGCTCGGAAACCTACGAGCGCTTTCGCTCGCCTCCGGGATGCGATCGTTCCGTCTCCATCCAGCCCTACCAAGCCCGCGGAGCATGCTGGGACTGAAGTTGCCGCAGGAAGGCCGCCGAACCGCGCGACCGCTGCGGTGCGACAGGCTGACGCTCCGGCACGCGTGAAGCCGGGCGCGCCGATTATTATCGATGTTCCATCGGCAGAGCCATATCGAGCCGCTGAGGGAAACTCGGCCGCCGCTTCGAATTCTGATCGAACGAAGACCGAAAGTGCCATGCCTTCCAACAGCTTGGCTCGTATCGCTCCAAGCAGGATCGACATTCCTCCTGCGCCTAAGCTTCCCGCGAACACTCCGGCCCAAACTGAACCGCCTCCCATTCCATTAGCGGCGTTGCCTCCCGCCGCGAAGCCGAGCGAAGCAGTGGCGCCCCCCCCAGCGAATGTGCCGGCCACCGCGCCGAAATTGAATGATGCCGCACTTCCTGCCAAAGCTAGCCGTCCAACGACACCGGCAATGGCGCCAAAGCCGCTATATCAAAACCCGCTCGAGGGTGAGTGGGTTTATGCTCCCAGCCATCCGGAAAAACATAAGCCCGGGTTCTATCCTCCGGAGTTTATAGATTTGAAATTGTTTTGGCACGACGGCGGTTTGCACGGTCAGTATCGTGCGCGCTATGAAGTTACGGACAGGCCGATTTCTCCCGAAGTAAGCTTTACTTTATTCCCCGCAGCTAAGGATTCTCGCAAACTACTCTGGCAGAGTAATAATGGCAGCCGCGGAACGCTGAAGGTAAGCGCAATCGACGCAAGCAGTATCAGAATAGAGTGGCGAACCACGGTTTTCGCCGCAGGGCCCGCTCTAACCGCTGGGACAGCAACGCTTGTGCGCCGCACTCCCTGAATTCGCTCGCTCCGTTGCGTGGTTCGAAGCTAATTCTTGGCTTCGGGTAGACCCATGTTGTGTATTGCTACAGCCGAAAAGATCCCTGCGTCTACGAAGTTGCCCGTGATGAAGGTTGTTCTGAGATTCCTATGATGCCGGAGCAGGATCTGAGGAACCAGAACCGCGGCTGCGATACCCGCTTTGATGCTGACCCCTTTCGCTCCGAATGTTCCGTTTGAGGAGGCGAGCAGTGAATTGCCTTCCCGCTTACCAAGGGATGTGTCCGCGTCCAGGGCGGACGCCCCAGCAGCGGCGAACATGCTGGCTATCCAAACACGAGTGGCCACTTTGCCTGATTGCCGTTCCCTGGCGACGCTGCTGTTCCTAGCCATCCCCGAAGATCCGATGTCCGAATCGAGATCCCCTGGCCTAATCGCCAATCCGGAAGCGCTTGCGGTCTGCCCCGGTTGGATGACGGTCTGGGCGGAGAGAACGCCCGCAAGACCAAGGGTCATTACCGCGAGGCTTCCGTTTACAATCAGTGATTTTATGTTTACCCGTGTGCGATGCATCTACGGATCTAATCGGCGGGTGCTCAGAAGGAGTTTAGGGACAGTTAGCTGAAGGGTGATTTAAGATGGAGTGAGCCACTCTGTCGGGGCGTAGCGCAGCCTGGTAGCGCACCTGCCTTGGGCGCAGGGGGTCGCAAGTTCAAATCTTGCCGCCCCGACCATAACGAGATTAAGCTGCAATAACGATTCGGCGTTTCGCGCGATCCAGGCCTCCGGCGCGCGGCAAACTACGGCATGCTGATGAACTCCGCTGGATCGGCGATCGGGAAGACAGAGAGCGGGCGCGCTTGATCGCGATATGCCAATGCTGCTGCGCAGTCTGAGGCCAGACAGAGATCCTGCAGCGTCCACACCCGGGCGGCATTTGTGTCGTTTGCTAAGTGGATGAAATGTGCAGGTTCGTCGGGCCGTACGGTTACCCGAAAGGTATCGAGGGGCGCGGATAATCCATCGCCTATCGCCTTGACATACGCCTCCTTGCGAGTCCAGCAGCAGAAGAATGCGCGTTCGCGCTCACTCGGCGGGAGCGACATCATTTCTTCAGCTTCCTCCGAGCAAAAGAAGCGGTCGGCGATATCTTGCGTCTCCTTTAGGGGGCGTACCTGTTCCAGGTCAAGGCCGATTGGGCAGCCCAGGGTGAACGCAAACGCCGCTACGTCACCGGAATGCGTCGTGTTGAACTCGACACCCGTAGCTGACGCGAGAGCAGGTTTGCCTTTCGAACCGTAGTTGAACCATATATTAGCCGGATCAAGGTCGAGGTAGCGCCCGAGCAGACATCGGAGAGCACCACGCCTGATGACAAACAACTGCCGAAGATGCTCAAAGCGGAACCGTGACGCGCGGTCTCTTTCGTCAGATGCGAGAAGCGATTGAAATTCTGCAGCCAGGGTCTCCGAAGCTCTGGTGCGCAAAGTCCAAACATGAACATCGCGTCCAGAAAGTTTACAAACTCGAATCCCCATCGTAGGAAGAAGGCGCCCAAGCTTCGCGTCCGGACAACTGAGCAGCCAGTTCGGCGTTCTTTGCTAAATAAAAGAAAGACCAGGACGGGAGTTTGCGGCGGTAAGGGGCGGCCTCTTCGAAAACACGAGTCTTTTCAAGATCGCAGCCGACATGCTCCAAGACGTGAATGCCTTGTGCGCGGGATTCATCGTAGGCGCGCCGCATCAGTGCGGCGCAGTACTGGTCATGGCGCTCGAAGGCCTGGAAGTCGACCATCCGTACGCGCTTCAGCCCATATCGCGGTTCGTCGCGCCTCTGGAAGACCGAGTACGCCTCAATTTTGCCAGATTCCCCGGCCGTTAGAACCCAAATCTCGTTTCTCTCGAGCGAGGGGCCAAAGTGCCATTTCAACACTTCGCGCGAACGTACGGCCAAAAACGTGCTGCTGCGTTCCTGAAGGCGCTCCCAAAATGTATCGAAGCGCTGATCAAAGTCGCGCGCCATGGAAACATCGATGTCCGATCGAGGGATCGCCTTGGCTGTGAAACTGTCCTTGAGTGAAAGAGCCACTCCTGCCGGATAACTGAGTAATCGAGCCCCCGGGATTTCCTTTATGCGCAAAGCACTCTCGGCGAATCCACGATAGCCGGTAATTGTGAACGCAGCCGTACTCCAGTCGCCCACCGGGGCCGGTAATGAGCCAAAAGTATCGAACAAGTCGGCCGCCTTGTCATTCACGGTATTGTTCAGGAACACATCGACATTCTGCTGATTGAAATACTCGTCCCCCAGCAACGGGGCGTAACCGCGGTATCGATTGTCCACCACCCAGCCGCGCCCCGCGGCCACCAGCAATTTCCGGCCTCGGAAGACATAAGGCAACGGTATGTTGCTTGAGCAGCCAACGATCCGGTCGCCGTCCTCCAGGACCCAACCGATGGGCCATTGTGACCCAAGCTCCTCGTAGCATGGGTTGCCGGCCCATAGGCGGCGCCATTCATCAAAAGGCTTGCTCGCCAAGCCATGCGAACTTTCAAGAGCGGCTATCCCCTTATAGTCTTCGAAGCGCGCCTGGCGCAATTCTACTCGATGGGACAAAACAGCGGACATGGCCTCTAACTTCTTACATCGAAGGAAATAAGTAGTGATTTGAGCCCACGTAGGCCAAGATTCTCTCGCCACTTTAATTCCTGCGGTTCTAGTCTGATGTTCGGTAAACGCCGCAACATCGTCTCAAACGCGATCTGTCCTTCGACGCGCGCTAGAGGCGCGCCGAAGCAATAGTGGGCGCCCCAGGCAAATGCCACATGACGATTGTCGGCGCGTCGCAGATCGAGTTTGTCCGGATCCGGAAATCGCTCCGGGTCTCGATTCGCGGCCGCAAAGACGGCGATCACCGCTTGCCGCTTCTGAATTCGTTTGCCTCCCAACATCATGTCGTCGGTCGCTAGACGCGCCGTATGCTGGCTGGGGCTTTCATAACGCAATAATTCTTCAATGGCCGATGACAAGATTGAGGAATCGTTCATCAAAAGCTCAAGCTGATCGGGATTGTTGAGCAAAGATACGAGCCCGTTCCCAATCAGATTCGTGGTTGTCTCCTGCCCGCCCACCATGGTCACAATCAGGTTCGCCACGATTTCCTCTTCCGTCAGGCGAGAGCCGTCCAGCTCCGCGTTCAGAAGTGAGCTCACGAGCCCTGGACGCGGATTTTGCCTCTGTTCACGGATAGCTTCTTGAAAATACGCCAACATATTCTCGGTGCTTTTCAGGGCCCGGCGCGCCCGGTCCGGATTGTGCTGGAAATTGCCGAGCATCTCGGCAAAATCAGTCGACCAGTCTTTCAACTTTTGATGGTCTTCAACAGGCACACCGAACAATTCAGCAGTGACGATAGCAGGCAGCGGATTAGCGAAATCGGCAATCACGTCCATTCTGCCTGAACCGGCCACACGGTCGATCAGGTGATTTGCTATGTCCTGAATGTGGCCTTTCAGAGCTGCCACGCGGGCTGGAGTGAACGCGACTGCGCACAGGGCTCGAAGGCGAGTGTGGGAGGGAGCGTCCATGAACAGCATCTGCTTGACCATTACTTGGGCAATGGGCTGCAATTCCGCCATCATCCCCATGGCTTCTAACTGTTCCGGCTTCGGTGTACGATCCGCCGAACACTGAAGCATTACCTTTACGACGTCTTCATAGCGCGTCACGACCCAGGCGTGCAGGAATGGATCCCAGTGCACTGGATCGGTGTCGCGCAGCTTCTTGAATAACGGGTAAGGATTTGCCAGAACCTCAGGATCCAAGAGCTGATACAGACTGAGGGACGAATCCGCCGTTACTTGGTCCATTCCGCTTATAGCTTCCAATTCACTCAGTCGTCAGTTTCTGGTCGACCACTGCGGCCAGGGAGGCAATGGTAGGCGCTTCAAAGAGTTGACGCAGGTTCAGGCTCACGGCCAAAGTTTCGCGCAGGCGGGCCAGGAGTTGCGCGGCCATCAGAGAGTGCCCGCCGACGAGGAAAAAGTTATCGTCGGGGCCGATGGTCCTGCCATCCATCAGGCCGCTGACTAAATGAGCGATGCTGGCTTCGGTACCGTTCCGGCTGCCATGGTTTGGCGGCTCAGGTCCGAAAGATTCCGGCAGCAGGTTTTTGGGCGAAGGGGCAGGGAGGGCCTGTTTGTCGCATTTTCCGGTTGTCGTCACGGGTAATGAAGGAAGGCTGACAAAGACCGAAGGGATCATGTACTCGGGCACGCGCGATTGCAGATATTCTCTGAGCTGAGTCGTTGTTAATTCAGCGCTCTCGGCAGAAACTAAATACGCGATCAGCGCTTTTTCACCTCCGTTATCACTGCGGCTCACGACCGCGCTATTGCGAATCTGCGGATGCGAATTGAGTTGAGCGACGACTTCGTCCGGTTCGACCCGGAACCCTCGAATCTTGATTTGATCGTCCATTCGTCCGAGGAAAGCGATTTGACCATCAGGCAAAACTCGCCCCCGGTCTCCGGTACGGTAGACGCGTTGTCCGGTGCTCTTTTCACGCACGAACTTCTCCGCTGTCAGTTCCGGCAGATTGCGATAGCCACGGGCGACCTGCGGACCCGAGACGCAAATTTCGCCCTCTTCGCCCGCAGGCACACGCTCTAGCTTTGCGTCCGTAATCAAAATTTCGGTATCGTCAATTGGACGGCCGATCGACGGAAGCTGCCCGTTAGCTCCTCCGCTCGGGACCGGGCCAGAGGTGACCACAACCGTGCATTCCGTCGGACCATATTGATTTTCCAGAACAAATGGAAGATGCGGGTTTGGATAACGATGCAAGGTGTCGCCGCCCGCGACAAGAATCCGAAGCGCCGTCGAGTCCGGCCAATCGAATGTTATGAGCTGCTCGGCGGTGACAGCCGGTACGAACCCGATAGTGACTTCTTGCGCTACCAACCAATCTCTCAATCCTTCGGCCGACCGCCGGCTGAATTCGTCTATGAAATGTAAACTGGCGCCTGCTGCGAGGTGGCCCCATGTTTCCAGAACCGCTGCGTCAAAAGCAAGCCCGAGCATTTGGCTGGCACGGTCGTTCGGACTCACCCCGCCGGCGCGTTGATACCACCGGATCAGATGAAGCAGGTTTGCATGTGTCACTTCCACGCCCTTTGGCCAGCCTGTCGAACCGGAGGTATAGATGATATAGGCCAGGTCAAGTCCAGCCACTTGCGTGGCCAAGGCTTCCGCGGAGTAGCTCTCAATAGTTGCAGCGTCGATATCGAGGTCAACTGTTTCCCATGGCCCGCCGGCCAAACTTGCCGCCATGCATTTGTGTGACAGCAGCACTGGCGCGCTCGCATCTTTCAAAATGGCGTCAATCCGTGCCGGCGGATACGCAGTGTCGAGAGGCACGTAAGCGCCACCGGTCTTGAGGACAGCGAGGGCAGCCACCACGAAGTCGACTGCTCGCTCAAAGTACAACCCGACCGGGGTCTCAGCACCCGCTCCGAGGGCCTGGATATGCCGCGCCAGGCGATTCGCCCGCTGATCAAGCTCCAGGAATGTCAACTCATGTTTCTCGTCGCGCACCGCTAGTGCGGCGGGCCTCAAAGCGGCCTGGCAGGCAATAAGGTCGTGCGTCCAAATCGCGGACAATGGGTAGGGATTCGCCGGAATCTCGGGGTCTGAGAGCCGATACAGAGGGGGGGACGAATCCGCCCTCAATTGATCCATTCCGCTATACCTTTTCATTTGGTCGCCAGTTTCCGGTCGACCACTGCGGCCAGCGAAGCAATGGTAGGCGCTTCAAAGAGTTGACGCAGGTTCAGGCTCACGGCCAGAGTTTCGCGCAGCCGGGCCAGCAGTTGCGCGGCCATCAGGGAGTGCCCCCCGACCAGGAAAAAGTTATCGTCGGGGCCGATCGCTCTCCCATCCATCAGGCCGCTAACCAATTGAGCGATGCTAGCTTCGGTGCCGTTCCGGCTGCCGCGATTTCCCGGCTCAGCTCCGAAAGATTCCTGTAGCAGGTTCTTGGGCGAAGGAGCAGGAAGGGCCTGTTTGTCGCATTTCCCGGTTGTGGTCATGGGTAGTGAGGCCACGCTGACAAAGACCGAAGGAATCATGTACTCGGGCACGCGCGATTGCAGATATTCTCTGAGCTGAGTCGTTGTTAATTCAGCGTGGTCGGCGGAAACTAAATACGCGACCAGCGCCTTTTCACCCGTATTGTCCTCTCGGGCCACTACCACGCTATTGCGAATCTGCGGATGCGAATTGAGTTGAGCGACGACTTCGTCGGGCTCGACCCGGAACCCTCGAATCTTGATCTGATCGTCTATTCGTCCCAGGAAAGCGATCTGGCCATCGGGCAAGACTCGCCCCCGGTCTCCGGTACGGTAGAGGCGCTGTCCGGTGCTCTTTTCACGCACGAACTTCTCAGCAGTCAGTTCCGGCAGATTGCGATAGCCACGGGCGACCTGCGGACCAGAAACGCAGATTTCGCCCCCTTCGCCCGCGGGCAGGCGGTTTAGCTCCGCGTCGAGAATCAGAATTTCGGTGTCGTCAATCGGGCGGCCGATCGACGGAAGCTGTCCGTCAACTCCGTCGCTCGGGACCACGCCGGACGTAACCAGAACGCTGCATTCGGTCGGACCGTAGTTGTTCACCAAAACAAAAGAGAGGCTCGGGTTAGGGCGCCGATGCAGAGTGTCAGCGCCGGTCAGGAGAATACGGAGTGCACTTTTTGGCCACTCGACGGTAATGAGATGTTCGGCGAAGATTGTGGGTACAAAGGCGATGGTGATTTCCTGCGCCACCAGCCAGTCCTTCAGACCTTCGGGTGAGCGCCGGCTGGCTTCATCAATTAAGTGAAGGCTGGCCCCAGCTGCGAGATGGCACCACACTTCCCAAACCGCCGCGTCAAAGGCCAAGCCGGCGATCTGGCTGGCACGGTCGCCTGCGCTCACTGAGAACGTGCGCTGATGCCACTGGATCAGATGAAGCAGATTTGCGTGTGTCACCTCCACGCCCTTAGGCCGGCCTGTCGAGCCGGAGGTATAGATGATGTAGGCGAGCTCGCGCCCAGTCACTTCCGCGACCAAGGACGCTGCGGAGTAGCTCTCAATAGTTGCCGCATCGATGTTGAGGTCAACCGTTTTCCATGGGCCGCCGGCCAGGCTTGCCGCTATCCACTTGTGCGAAAGCAGCACCGGCGCACCCGCATCTTTCAAAATGGCGTCGATCCGTGCCGGCGGATACGCAGTGTCGAGAGGCACGTACGCGCCGCCAGCCTTGAGGACAGCGAGAGCAGCCACTACAAAGTCCACCGATCGCTCAAAGTACAATCCAACCGGGGTCTCAGCACCGACTCCAAGAGTCTGGATATGCCGCGCCAAACGATTCGCTCGCTGATTTAGTTCCAAGAATGTCAACTGGCGGTTCTCATCGCGCACTGCCAGTGCCGCAGGCCTTAATGCGGCTTGGCGGGCAACGAGTTCGTGCGTCCAATCTTTGGCGCTATCCGGGTCCGGCGTTGCGTATGGCTCGCCAGTTGAAAGTGGAGCGCCCTCGATTATGTTGGTCCTTGCATAAATGCTGTTTTCCATTATTTATCTCGTTTATCCGTTATCGGATCGACACCCGAATTGTTTCGCTAATTTGCTCCGGTAAAGGATTTCCCAACGGTCGAGAATGCGTTCCATCTCGAACCTCTCACCGGTCATACTCCGGCCGCGCTCAGCCATCAGCGCACGCTCAGTATCCGACAACCTCAATACCTTCTCCATGCCGCTCGCCAGCGCCTCATCATCCTGCGGCGGGACGATGAAGCCGTTAACGCCGTTCATCACAACCTCAGAGTTGCCGCCCACATCGGTGGCGACGATCGGCATTCCGACGGAAGACGCCTGGAGCAAAACCATCGGCAAGCCTTCCAAATACGACGACAGGACAAACCCGTCAGCAGCATTCATGACCTCCGGGATATCGCGGCGGACGCCAAGAAATCTCACGCGGCCAGTGAGCCCGCTGTCCCGAACCTGGGCGCGGATCTCTTCTTCGAGCGATCCACGCCCACAGATCAGGAGTACGATCTCTTGCCCTGCCCGCGCAACGACTTTCGAGAACGCGCGAATCATATTCGAATAGTCCTTTGCCCTTTCGAAGCGGCCTATTGCCAGCCAGGTAAACTTATCCTGCAAATCGAGATCCCGCCGCAATTGCTTGCGAACGAGTAAGTCGTTCCGGAAATTCTTGGTATTCACGCCGTTATAAAAAACCGCGACCTTGTTCGCCGGCACGGCGCGCCGGTCGATATAGCTCTTTATGGCGGGAGTGCAGACCACGGTGGTCAGATCGGAATAGCGATCTGTCCAGCCGTGAGCGAGTTCCAGAAAGCGTCCGGAGCTGCCATTGACTCGCTCCATTGTCAGGTTGTGCAGTGTGCTGATCAGCACCGGGAACGCGCAGAAAGGCCGTACGGCGCGCGCCAATAGATTGGCTTGCGGCATGTGGCAATGCACAATGTCCGGTTGAAAGCTGCGCAGTTCTCTAATGAGACGAAGCATGCTGCGCGGATCAGGCACGCCGCGTTTCATGTGTAGCGAAGAGACTGGAATATCGGAGGCGTCGAGATCGGCTGAGAGCGGATACAGCGGCAGCAGGGAAACAATTCCGACCTGCCATCCTCGCGCCCTGAGACCGAGGCTGAGAAGCATCACTTGTTCTTCAGCCCCGCCCCCTACACCGAGCGCCGTGGACAGCATCAAAATGCGTCCTCGCTTGGAAGGTATTGCAGCTGGGATGGGATGAGCCTCCGCGCGTTCGTTTTCAATCGATTGCAGCTTCATCTCACTGCGCCTGCTTTTTTTGCGCGATCAAGCGCGCCCAGTCTTCTTCTACGGAGAAACGGCTTAAAACGATTGCGACAAGAACGTAGGCGATGTAGTCGACAGGATCTTGTCCATAGCCAAACAGGCCCGGGACTTCGAAATTGGCTCGCAAGAGGAGAAAGACGCATGCGAAGAGCGGCCATTGTTTCGTGTGTACCGCTCCCCATTGGCGAAATGCCAAGAGCCAGCTTGAACGAAGCAGTAACCAGACGATCAGGCCGGCCGCAACACCTCCAATCACGCCTTCTTCCGCCAGCACGCTTATGTATTCGTTGTGATACCCCCCGCCGAGGCTCTTTGCTAGAGCGAACGTCAATTCGTATTCGCCGGGAAGTCGCGAGACTAAGTCGTCGCGCCAGGATTCATAGCCGTAGCCGAACAGCGGGCGCTCTACAAACTTGTGAAGACCGACTGACCATAAATGGGAACGTCCTTCAGTGACGCCGCTCAAGTCCTTGTCGGAAACCAGCACAACGATGGCTATCCCGCCCAACACTACGCCTGAGGCGAACAAAGCCGTTGCGACCCGCATCAGCAGAGACCTACTGCGAAAACCGTTGATGCACAGCATGACAAAGAGGCTCGCGATCAGTATTGCGAGCGGCGCTCGAGAGCCGGTAAAAAGCGAAGAGGTCACAAATAGCGGGATGCCGATGAAAATAAGCAATCGAGTTATGCGCATCAGGCACAAACCCGCCAGGTAAGTGATCACCGCAGCGAAGGCGATGCTATTTAGGGGTACTCCGGCCCTTTCTTCGATCCCCTTGAACTCGCGAGCCGTCTTATAGGTAGGTATTGCGAACCCGACATTTCGCACATAAGTGTACAAAATAAACGCGATTAGGATCACTCCGCCCGCCAGTAAAGCGATTCCAAAGACGCGCGCAGTTGGGGGATGCCGCAAACCCCGTGCGACAAAGCAACAGATCGTGAACAGCACTACTGTTTTAAGCCAGCCCGCAATGGCGTGTGAACGTTGGGTGGCCATCAATGTGGGAATCAACAACAGGAAGGCGGCTATGCCCAGCACGCGAATCAGATTGACTTCCGCGTGACTGAGCGGAGCACGATACCAGATAAATGCCAGGAAAAAGGAACAAGCGAAAACTGAAACGCGCAACAACGAGCCTTCGAATCCGGGAGCAAGCCAGAAAATTATCCAGTAAAGCGAGATGCTCAGCGGAATGCTTGCGGCCGCCAAACCGGACCAAAACAAGATCGAGAATTTAAGGCCAGACTCCGCGCGAATCTGCGGCCACTCTAAGGGGACGGTGCGATCCATCGCCTGGCTTTCACTCATGACAAGCTTCCACCAGCTCGATGGCTTTCTCGGCGCTCTCCGCGCGCATCTCTGGAGCGCTCAGTTGCGGAATAAACTCCGCGTATAAGTCTCGCGTGTCACGCGCCACTCTGCGCCAACCACATTCCGCCGATACCCAGCGCGCCCCATTCCGGCCCATGCGTTCAAGTATTTCGGGCCCCAGGTCGGCTGCCTGCCGCAATGCTCGAGTGACGCCTCGAACGCTCGCTTCAGGGATGAGAATGCCGCCGCTTGAATTCTCGAGAAGCCATCCCAAGCCGCCTGCATCTGTTGACACAATCGGCTTAGCATTGGCGAGCGCCATGAACGCTACCCCGCTGTCGGAGGAAAAGGTTGTGTACGGCAAAACAAAGCAATGGCACTGGGCGAAGAGATCGGCGAGTTCGCTGTCCGGCACAAAGCCCTCCCTGAGGCGAATCGAGCCGGAGGCCGAATCAATGAGTGTCCGGCATCGCTGCCAATACTCATGCTCTTTACGGTTGACCACCTGACCGGCGATCGTCAGCCTAATAGGCACGCCTTCCCCTGCCAGTCGTTGAGTCGCCTCAATGGCTAAGTGGAGTCCTTTATTCTCACGTAGGGAGCCGAAGAAAAGGGCCTCCAGAGTATCCGATTCGGCGCAGGCTCGCACTTTTTCCTTTAATTGGTAAGGGCCATGCACGATAATGCGGATTTTTCGCGGAGACACGTGAAACGTGTTTACGAGCTTTCGCTTCCCCGCTTCACTGTGCACCACCAGCACATCGCTCCATGCATAGGCCAAGCGGAGCGCCCCGGTTTCGATGGCGCGCAGAATACGCGGAAACAGGAACTTATGGGGAACCGGATCGTGAACGGTAAAAACGATGTGAGCTCGCTTGGCCCAAGCGCATATAAAGAAAATCAGGCCAAACGGCAAATGCAGAATGTATTGGAAGTGAACGATATCACCCGGCTTGGTGGCTTTCAGCAGAGTTCTGCAAGAAGAGATAACAAAGCGCAGATTTTGAGCGAGTTTGGTGGCTAAACTGACGCTTGTGCTCGTCGCGCGCTCGCAGCAGACCCGAACGTCAATCAAAGGATTGGATTCCATGGTCCCGCGCGCCTGGTGATTGGAGGGACAAACCACTGTGACGGGAACATTCTCCACGGCAAGCGCTACGGAAAGCTCTTCGACATACAGAGCCGCGGAAGAACCTGGTTCCGGAGTGTGCAGGACAATTATTTGTTCGCGGCGATTCTCGCGTTCATCCACGGTCAGGCCGTCATACACTTCTCTGGTTCGCTCTGCGATGCTCTTCCATGAGCGGTGTGTCAAGGCATACGAGTAGCCGTTCAATCCTTTGCGCCGCAAGAGCGCGGGTGGCGCAGAGGCCGCCTTGGTAATAGCCGAAATCACCCCGTCCACTGTGGGCGATTCAATACAAATGCCGCAATCTGCTTCACGCAGCAATTCTCCGAGTCCACCGGCGGACGTTGCAAGAATCGGCCGTCGGCGCGATAAGGCAAGCATTGCCACGCCGCTTTCGGAGTAGAAATCGACATACGGCAGGAGAACGGCATCGTGAGCTGCGAAGAGTGAGGCAATTTCAGGCTCGTCAATATTCCGTTCCAATACCTCTATTCCGGCCGGCTGAACTTCAATGAGCCGCAAGCATCGCTTCCAATAGGCCCGTTCCCTGAGATTGGGGATCAAGCCCGCAATAGTCAGAACAACGGGACGATTAATCGCATCTCGCTGCAGCTGCTGAACGGCAGCGATCGACAGATGCAGACCTTTGTTTTCCCGCAGTGACCCAAAGGCGAGCAGGCGCAAAGGCTCGGTGATCGTTCGCGGTTGCTGATCGAAGCTCCCGGGCGGTATCGGGTTAAGCGGACCGTGAGGTATCACCGTAATGATGCTGGACGCTGAGCGGAAACGCTTGGCCAGAATTTGCTTGCCCGCTTCGTTGTGAACAATAAGACGGCTGCACAATGAGTAGTCGACCGTAAGCAGCGCCGTCTCCAAGAAACGGAAGGGTCGCGGGAGTATCCAGCGGTGGGGCAGGGGATCGTGCACCGTAAGCACAATGGAGGCGCGCTTTATCCGAGCGATCCCGAAATGCAATAGACCCAAGCCAAAATACCCAGCGAACTGGAAATGGACGATGTCGCCTTTCTTTACGATTGCCCAAAAGGCTCGGGCTGCGCCTGCCGTGAAGGCGATATTGCGGAGCACGCGGCGCAAGAGGCCGGCCGTCCTAATCTCGCGCATCGGCGCGTGAACGATTTCGGCGCCGGTCGCCTCCACCTCTTGCTCATACCCGAAATTGCCCGGGCAGAACAATATGACTTGCACACCGGCGGTGGCTAGCGCTTTTACGAACTCGGTCACGTACTGTCCGGCGCCGGCGCCCGGCTCTGGCGTATGACCGATCACGCGGCGACTGCGGGACGCCACGACGGGCTCCGGGGCCACGGGCTTGATCGCCTGAAAGCAGCTTCGGAGACTCACCAGCAAGGCGCATCCTTCGGAGACCACCGAGCACCAAATCACAGCCGGCGCGCTCAGTCTCCCCCAGAAAGCAATACGCACGAGGTTCGCCGCTCCGTACGCGTAAAGCTGCCGGCGCACATAATTCTTGCCCTGGCCCACGGCAAACAAGTAGCGCGCCACAATCGCGTTCAGCGAAGCGACTACAAAGTAAGCCACCCATGAAGGTATGATTTCGGTCACCCTGCTTAGTTCGATGGCCGAAAATTTCCCGTGCAGATAAACAAGCGTTGTAATCGGCGCCCGCAAGACATGCATCAGCACAGCGAAAGCGAGCACCGCGCTCGAGATTGCAGGTAGCCATTTTCTAAAAAGTCCTGCCTGTTCGGCTCTGGAGGCCGTGCAAAACTTGGCTTGCATCAGTTGCGCGAGAGGCAGGCTTAATAGGCTGAGACCAAGCATGCCCACGCGCATGGCGCAAGTGTTGGCCGAAACGGCTCCCGTGCCGACCTGGGCCACAAAGTAGACCAACAAGAGTTGATTGCCGGAATAGCCGAGGTTCTCGATGGAAGATGCGGTCAGCTGCCGCAGAAACCGCCGGAAACTTGGCATCTTCCACGTCTCAGTCGCTGCGAGGAGATAATTTCGGGGGCGCTCGGCTGAGATAACACGCGGAAGCGCGCCCAGCCCAATTACGCCGAACCCCGCCAGGAATGTGATTGGAAGACTGAGGGTATTGAGCTTTCCTAAAGCATAGAGACCGACGAGCAGCGCGGTCATCGAAAGATACGGCAGGCCGGTCACCAACATCGCGCGTAAATTCCTGCCTTCGGCGATAGTGATGCCGGCCCAAATCCCCAGCCAGATCACCGGTGCAAACGAACAGCCTAGAACAAGGAGCGTGGTTCCGCCTTGTCCGGCCGGCGCAATGCTGAAAGCGCGCAGAAACCACGGCGTGAACGCCATCGTTACGAGCGTTAGCAGCACGCCAAGCGTTCCACCATAAACTGTTAAACCGGGCAACCACGCCACCCGCCCCGTTTCCCGTTTTTCGCTCGCATAAGCTGGAACGAAAGCCAGTCCGAAGGCTCCGAACATGAACGCCGCCAGCATTAGCGGAAATTGCTGGAAGGCAAAGTAAGCGTCGGTAAAGCTTGAAAGACCGAAACGGGAGGCAATAAAGGCTTCACGTGCAAAGGCGGCGATCTTGAAAAGACCCGCGGTGGCGAGAGTAAGCACCGCCAGCACCCCTGCTCCTTTGCCGAGTCGTGATAACGGCCTTTTCATAGTCGGCGCGCTGCCTAACTACGCCTGATCCTGCCGGTGTTGCTGGTAGTAGTGGCCAAATCCCTTTAGGCGCGAGAACTTCACCTGATTCATGACCACCCCGAGCACATTTGCGCCGCTGCGGCTCAAGACCGCAAGCGTCTCCGCCAGCTCCTTTGCCGACGTAACATCCGCTTTGGCGATGACCAGAACGCCATCCACCATCGTGGCCAGTTCCTCTGTCTCAGATAGGCCGAGCATGGGAGGAGTGTCGACAATCACCAGATCGAAATTGCTCCGAACCTTATTCAATACGTCCGCAAAGCCTAAGCTGATGAGATCGGCCGCATTCAGCATAGGAGTTCCGGCGGGCATAACAAAAAGGCCGGGAACGTCGACCTCCACGATCACCTCCACCGGCGAGAGGCGATGCTCCAGGACATTCGCCAACCCGATTTTCTTCGTGATCTCAAACTTCCTGTGAAGCGAAGAGCGTCGAAGATCGGCATCGATCAGCAGCACCTTTTTGCCTCCCTGTGCGCAAGCCTGCGCCAGGTGCGCCGCCGTCGTCGATTTCCCTTCTGAGGGAGCGCCGCTGGTAATCAACAGCGTTCGAATAGGCTGGTTCATTCCTGCACGGCCGATGACGTTACGGAGAACGCGAATGGCCTGTTCATAACGAGCAAGCATTTCGGCGGAACGGCTATATAGGGCTGGCAATAAGTTAATTTCGGTGTGTCCCCTTGCTCTCAGTCCTTGTACGTCAGGCAAGGTCGCCATTACCTCTAAACGCATGCGGGCTGACACCTCGGCGGGATCTGAAAACGTGGTATCCAAAGTGTCGGCCGCAATAGCACCGAGGACGCCCAGCACTAAAGCAAGCACAAAAGCGATGGGGAGATTCACCGTTAGCTTGGGGAAAATGGCCTTGGCGGGCGGTAGCGCCGGCGCGACCAGCTGAATTGTCGCGTCACGAAACTGCCGGTTCACGTCCGTCTCTCGGATGCGTGACTCGAGTTCCATATACATGCGGCGGTCATTCTCCGCTTCGCTCTTCAGCTGTGAATATGCCAGGGCGTGCGCTTTCAGGTTGTCCACGTCCGCTTTCGTCTCTTCAAATTGGCGCTTGAGAAGCAACTCGCGTCCCAGCGCCTGGCGGTATTCAGCCTCCGTTTTGTCATTGCTGGCGACCCGCATTTTTTCGACCTGGGACTCTGCCTCATCGAGTTGTTGCTTGGCTTTGCGGTATTCGGGATGGTTTTCCCCGTAGTACGAACGGGCGGCTACAAATTGCTGGCGGGCCGTTGACAGATGCTCCAACGCCTCATCCAACAAAGTCTGCCGCTGGCGGTCGGCCTCCGTCGCTTGCGTGGCGGCCAGGGTGTGAAATTTCATAATGCCGTCGAGCGTGGCTTCTTTGTGAAGACGGTCTGCCTGAGCCGCCGTATACTCAGCCAGCAGCTGCGTCAATCGCGACGTCAACACCGTAGAACGCTGCTCAGGATCGACCATATTCAATTCTTTTTCATACTGGGTAAGCTTTTTGGAAGACTCGTCCATCTTCGAACGTAGTTGCTCCATGTCGCGGCGCATTGCGCCGGACAAGTCGTCGTAGGACTGATCGAGCGATTCGTGGACCTGCCTTACGAGCGATTC
The DNA here is from genome assembly GCA_049582585.1 of Bryobacteraceae bacterium. Taxonomy (GTDB): domain Bacteria; phylum Acidobacteriota; class Terriglobia; order Bryobacterales; family Bryobacteraceae; genus Bog-105. The sequence continues at coordinate 20,300 of JBAUUG010000239.1, forward strand.
GGCAATCCCATTTGCTACGTTGGCGGCCAGTTGAGGGTTTTTCCAGGCGCGATACGTGATTCGGATCAGGTAAGTGTTGGCGGGCCGAGTGACTCGCAACCCGGTTAACTTTATCGGCGCGGTCTTGGCGCGGCGGATGGCTTCCGCATCGGCGTTTATTCCGAACCAGCGCGCCCAAATGCTCGAGGGCATTTGATTGTCGACGAGATGATACTTGTCAGCCACCGGGCGAATCACAGGGTCGGATTGCGCCACCTCCATGTCGGTATCGATGATTACGTCCATGTCATTGATGGTCGAGACCTGCGAGGCTTCCTGCCCAACCGCCCCGGGAGCCGAATGCCGGTCAAGTTGCAAGAGGACGCTGGCGGAATACAAGCGAGGAGATGCGAACTGGAGTACAAGCGCCAGCGCAATCGCCATAGCCATGAAAAGCGTCAGCTTCCAACGTTGCTTGCCGAGGATCTTCAGGAATTGACCGAACAGTGCCTTCGTATCTGCGGGCAGCAGGGGTGCAGCGTAGGGGCCTTGCGGGTATAAAGGCAAGCCGGAAGATGCATTCTTCGTCGAGGATTCGATTGCGGGGAGGCGTGACTCTGAAGAACGATCTACCATTGCTGCTCTTTGCCCGTTCTCAGTGCCACACAAGCATTCCGGAGCCCACCGAAGAGCCGAAACCCGCGATACGGTCGAGCGTCGTGGCGCTCAATCGCATGCTCGGATTGTCCGGAATGTACAAAATGTCATTCGCTTGCAGCGGGAAGTCCGGCGCCTTACGATGCAGAATCTCGCGCAGTTCTATTGGAATCTCGTCGCGCTTTCCTGAAGTCGCGCTTAACCGGTATACATAGGCGCGCTTGGCCGTAAACGGCAAGACACCTTGAGATATGGCGAGTGCTTTCAAAACCGTCGAGCCATCGATATCGGCTAGCGGGTACGAGCCGGGCATTTTAACGTTGCCGACAATAAACAGCTTCGGCGCTTCCGGCACGCGTATCTCTTCGCCGCCCTGCAACAAAATGTTCAATGCCGGGTCTTTCCCTGCCAGCAGAGCCTTGATCGGGATATGCAGCGGGCTCTTTTGGTCTCCCGCGCCGGCGGTTGAAACGATCACTTCCGGCCCGGCCTCGGGGGAGAAACCCTGTGCGCGCGCAATAGCGTCGAGCAACCGCATCTCACCGACGGCCTGGAAATTCGACGGCATGCGCACCGCGCCTACAACGCTGATGCGGCGGCTGCGATACTCTAATACTGCCGCCGACACAATCGGGTCCACTAACACTTTGTCCTTCACCAGGGCTGCGGTTACAGCCTGTGCAATCTTCGCGGGTGTTAAACCTGCAACCGCCACCCCTTCCCGCAGCAGCGGCAGCATCAATTTGCCGTCCTCAGTGACGCGAGAGCTGCGTGACAACTCAGGCGACCCGGTCACCGAAATGTAAATCAGATCTCCCGGCCCAACTGGCTCGAAACCCAAATTGCTGCTCCAGGCTTGGCCACTCTCTGCCGCCTCCTGAGCTTGGCCGCCGCTGCTTGCGGCAACCTGCGCCTGCAGGGTCGGCAAGCTGCAGCCTGCCAATAAAAACACCGCCATCATTCTTATACTCTTCATCATCTTCTTGTTCGCTAGCGCGAAAAATCCGGCGGAGCCGCCGGTTCAGTGTGAAACCAAATCCACAGAAAAACGGCAAATCCGATTAACAATACCAGGAAAATTAACCACTCATAAACGATCCGCCGGCGACGATTCATCGCCTCGCTGATCGGTTTTCCAACACTTCCTCATACAGACCACCCGTCCGCTCAATCATTGCGTCCGCCAGGAACATGTTTTCGAACCGCCTCCTGCCTGCGCGTCCCATGGCCGTCCGCAACATCTTATCGCTCAAAAGGCGTTCTAACGCAGCGCTTAATGCCTCGACGGAACCCGAGGGTACCAGCAGCCCAGTTTCTCCATCGATAACTTCTTCGGATATGCCCCCTACATCCGAAGCGATGACGGGGAGCCCTGCTCGCATCGCCTCCAAGATGCTTATAGGTAGTGTCTCCTGTTTTGAGGCTAGAATGAACAAATCAGTTTGGGCCAGAAGTTCGGGCACATCTGACCGGGCGCCTGCAAATTCCACTCGCTCGCCAATTCCAGCCCTTTCGGCCAGCTTCTTCGCAGCAGGCAGAGTATCGCCGTCGCCTACGAGTACAAGGCGAGTTTTGCCGGGAACTCTGGAAAATGCCTTTAGAAGCAGAGCATGATCTTTGAAATGCGTGAACCGGGCCACCATCGTGCAACTGAGATCCCGCCCGTGATCTAGCCGCGCTCTGGCCGGATGGTCCGGTATGCCGGTCCATATTGAAATCACTCGAGATGAATCGCAAATCCGATGTTTCGCGGCGGTCTCTGCGCCTTGTTTGGAAACAGTGATAATGCGGTCACACCAACCGGCTGCCAGACGCTCACAAACCGGAGCGGCCCAGCGCCAGCTCAACGGCACGGCGCTGCCAAACGGCCACATGTGTACGGTATACACACAGGGAATCTTCAAGCGCCGCGCTGCGAACCGGCCCAGGAATCCAGCTTTGAACGTGTGAGCATGCACAATATCCGGCTGAGTACGCCGCATCAGTTTCATCAATTCGCCGAAGCCGCGCAGGTCTTCAAACGGCCTGATCTCACGGTTGAGATGAGGAACAAGATGCACGGTAATGCCTCGCTCGCGGCAGGCTTCCGTCAGAAAGCCCTCCTCTCCGGTTGCCACTTCCACGTCGAACGTCCCACTCATCCCAATGGCTAGCCCCAGCACGTGCGCCTGCGCTCCGCCATGTTCCGCGCGTGTAACCAGATACAACAAACGGGGTCGCCGCACCGGAGACACTCTTTCGAGAGTGGTTGCCGCTGCTCCGCCGAGTGCCTGCAAAGCGCTCATCGGGCAGATCCAAAACTCGTTTGCAGCGCCGCGTCAGCCCTGTTCACCTTCGCTTTCACTGCGTCACCCACATCGCCCATCGAAAGAGAAGCCATGCCGTATTCCCGCCGATACCGGTCGAACACAGTTAGAACCTGGTTAAGAAAATCCAAATTCCGCTCCGGCTGACTGGAGAAATCCTCCGGGTGCCACCACAAGTGAAAAATCCGTCCCTCCACCGCGGCATGCGTCATAGCGTCAACGATTCGCCTCAAACGTGCTTTCTCCAAGACACGAAGCGCTGAAGAATAGGGCCTTAGATACCGGCTGGCATCCACAGGAA
>JBAUUG010000240.1:0-6325 GCA_049582585.1 Bryobacteraceae bacterium
GATGATAATGTATCCCGCCCGCCTTCCGCCGAGCACCACCGTTCCATAGAGCTGGCCTACGAAAACGAACACCGCAAACAGATTTACGAAACCTGCCGGAGCCATCTTGAACAGGATGTCGCCGGTCAGGTGAAGCGTCATGAAGAGAATAGTGAGCAGCGACGCTGTGGTCAACATAGCGGTCTGTTTCATGTGAGATTCGCCTTCCTGCGCCTCATGTACGCGCACCGAGGCCCGACGGTTCATTTTTCAAGATTCTTCCCGTGAGGGTTGCGGTCCCATGTTCATTTGCGGTTGGCCACAGCGGGGACAGAACGCGGTATCTGGTGCTACTCCGCGCCCGCAACTGGGACACGCATGGAGGATCGGCTTTCGCAACAGGAAGTAGAGCACGAAACCAACGCAGTTCGGAATGAGCACCGCGAGCGCCGTCCAGGGAATCGGCGGCATACGGCGCCGCACTGCGTCTGCGTAAACATAGCCGGCGAGAAGAAAGAAAGCGCCGGCAAGCGTACCGCCCGCCAGACCGATCAAGGTCCCAAGGCCGCTCGCCCGATGCTCCTCGAAGACCCCGAAAAAGAAACCCACGAAGGCTAAAGCGGCCAGGATTTTGGCCGGACCTGGAATGAGACCGAATCCGCTGCGCCAGCTCATACAGTTTGTCCGTTGCTATCGGAATTCTCTCCCAGAAGCCTTCTTCGAAAAAGCGGCAGCAACGCGAGTAGAAGGGATGGCAGCAACCAGAACGCCGCGAATACGATCTGCCATAGGCCGCTGGGGAGATTCCATTGACTGGCCAGCCATGCCAAAGGGCGCCACGCAACGGCAGATCCCGTGAACGTGAGGAATATTGCGACCGCTGTGCCGATCCAAAGGCTTTTTGCATGCGCCTCGGCCGATCTCATCCCCTCGGCACGGCTGCGGACTACGTTCTCAACCCGAAGCGCTGCTGCCGGGTCGAGTTCAAGCGCGAACCAATCCAGCGCTCGGACGGCGCGCGCCGAGAGATCGGAATACCGGCCACATTCGGCGCATTGTCCGACGTGAGCATCGAGCCAGTGCCGGTCCTCCAGCGAAATTCCTTCAACCAGGGACCGATGAAGCAGAAAGCGGGCTTTTTCGTGGTCCTCAAGCGGCATCGGCGCCTCCTCCGAGAGAGGCTTCGAGCATCGACAGGCCGCGATGAATCCTCGACGAAACGGTCGAGATGGGAGCGCCTGCGACTTGGGCAATTTCCGCGAGCGACAGTTCTTCCTGGAAACGCAGGAGAAGCGCTTCCCTGTAGATTGGCTCTAGCGCACCCAAAGCGGCCGCGATTCGTTTGGCATCTTCGCTTCTTGCTGCCGCGAAGAACGGCGATTCGAAATCCGGCGCCGGAAGGTTCAGGCCCGCTTCGTCCTCTCGGCACATCCGATGCCTTGCCGTCGCCGTTTGTTGCTTTCGCAGGTGATCGATCGCCAGGTTTCGTGCGATGGAGAACAACCACGGCTCGAAACGGAGGCGGCCGTTATATTGCCCCGCGTGTTCCAGTACACGCAACCAGGTTTCCTGAACGAGATCCTCGGCCTGTTCACGCCTGGATGTCCAGTAGACCAGATATCGGAGGAGCCGATAGTGATACTGCGACACCATTCGGCCAATGAATTCCGAGTCTCTTCGCCGCAGTGCACGCGCGATGCACTGAGACTCGGGTTCCGCCACAGGCGAAAAGGCCGTCACCACCGCAACCATACAGTATTTACGAGGTCGAGCCCCGGAATTATGCATAGCCACGCATCTTAAAGACTCAAACACCTTCCAACGCGCCTTACCAGCTCGGGTGGCTGATTCGTCCTGTCTGGCCGCCTCAAACTTGGCAAGTTGCCGGAACCGGAATCTGCCCTCGATTCTTCTGACCCAACCATCAGAAAAGGTTCAGTGCGTTCGCCGGTCCGGGTCTTAGTCGGGATCTCGTTCATCATTCTATGTGATCTCCCCAAATAGGCCACAGCTTGTTGAGACTGAGAGGCGAACCGCGTCCGTGACGGGTTTCTGGTGGAGGTTTCGCCTACCGCTCCCGTCCGCGCCATGGAACTGATCACGATCTTAAACCGCTGCCATCGTTTGCGGGGTTTTGTCTGCCAGCAGGCCCACTTCAGTGCCGACAAGAAGAGCATCGAAGTGGCCGTACGACCGCGCAAGCGTTCGGTCGCAATCTGCTCGCGCTGCCATTTGCCAGCGCCCGGTTACAATCAGCTCGGCGAGCGGCGCTTTGAGTTCATTCCCCTATGGGGGTTTCTCGTCTTCCTTCTGTACAGTCACCCGCCAAATGGATCGTCGCCGATAGCGCGCTCACCGTCAACAAGGCAGGCGCAAACATCATCGGCAAGCCCTTCTACAAGTTTCTCGGTAGTACGTCTGCCCTACGAAGCCTCTCCCAATATCAGTTCAGCCGAATGGTCGACTGATTTACCGGGTTTGAGATGGATTCACCGGTTGGCCGTTCGCGTCAAGCAAGCGCATCTCGCCCAGGTTCAGAGCGCGGACATCCTTCTCGATTTTCGCCCGGTCTCCGACCACCAACCATATCGTGTGATCGGGGGCAATTACGGACTGCGCTGCGTCCTTTACGTCGCCCAACGTCAACGCCTTCACCCGATCCGCATACCGGTCGTAGTAATCGTCCGGCAAATGCAGCTCGATTGCCTTCCGGATCCAAAACGTCAATCCTTCCAAGGATTCCCGCGATCCGGCAAGTTGCAATACTTCCATTTTCTTTACCCGATCGAGCTCATCCGGCGTAATCGGCCGGGAGCCCAACATTCCATGCATTTCATTGTCAACCTCGATCATGGATTCCTTGGTCTTGTCCGTCTGTACCGGAACAAACGCAATGTACGGTCGCTGTCCCGAGGCGTCCATCAGGCTGGTGCCCGCGCCGTATGACCAATGCTTGTCCTCTCGCAGGTTCATGTTGAGGCGCGAGCCGAAGGACCCTCCGAACACTTTATCCATCGCCTCCAACTGCACTTCCTGCGCAGGAGTGGGCGGCGGACCGACGATGCCGGTCAGGATGATCGTCTGGGGCGCATCCGGCTTGTCGATCAGATAAACCACTCGCTTCTCGGGCTCCGCCACTCGAGTCGTCGGTTTGTGCGCAGCGTTCCCGCGCTTCCACGTGGCCAGGTATTTCTCCAGCTTCGGCTGGATCTCCTCGATCGTTGTATCGCCCGCAATCACCAGCTTCGCGTTGTTCGGAAGAAACCACGTGCGGTAAAACTTCGCAAGATCTTCGCGCTTGATCTCGGACATGCTCGCCGGCGTTCCCGATCCGGTGAGCGGCGTCCCATAACTATGCCGCGGGCCGTATAGTAACGGCGGCAAGACGCGCAATGCTACACCGAACGGCTCGGTCTTCTCCTGGTCGATCGCCGCGATCTGCAGTTTGCGCTCCCGCTCGAAATCCGCTTCCGGGAACGCGGGATTCAGAAGGACGTCTGTCAATAGATCGAGTGACGCATCGAGCTTGGCTTTCAACGCAGAGAGCTGCACCACCGTCGTATCCAAATCGGAGAAGGCCCGGATTTCAGCGCCGGCCGCCTGCAGTTCTTCGCTGATCTGAAGCGCTGTGCGTTTTGCCGTTCCGTCCGTCAGCACGGAAGAAGTCAGTTTCGCGGTTCCCGGAAGGCTCAGGGCGTCCGCGGCGTATCCTGCGTCAATCACGACCTCGAAATTCACTACCGGAAGGTCGTGGCGCTCCGCCAGGATTACCTCCAAGCCGTTCGATAAGCTCGCGCGCCGGAGCTTCGGCAGATGCGGGCTCTGCACTTCCGCCACCTCCGGCATCTTGGACCGATCCACACCCTTCGCGAGTTCCTTTCGCTCCGGAACAGGCGACACGCTGAATGTGCAATCCCCGTCGGCCAGCCACGTCACAGCCGTCTCCCTTAGATCCGCTGCGCTGGCATTTTGCATTCGGGCGTACGTGCGCTTCCAAGCGCTGGGGTCGCCGGTAAAGAGCGCATAATGGGCCAGTACGTCCGACTTCCCGCCAAAACCGCCCACCCGCACCAGATGCCTCACAAAATCAGCCGTCCATTCCGTGCGAACCCGCTCCAATTCCGCGTCGGTTGGACCGTCTTTTAAAAAACGCGCAAGTTCTTCATTGAGCGCTCGCTCTACGTCTGCGAGCGTGTGCCCGTTGGCGACCGTCGCTTCTACGACGAATTGCCCTGCGATCTCCCGAGCATTGAGGTACGCAAAAGCATCGGTCGCAATGTGATTGTCATAAACCAGGCGCTTGTACAGCCGCGAAGCCTTCCCGCTTGCAAGCACAGCGGCTATGAGCTGCAAATAATCCGCCGGGGCGCTGGCGAATTCGGGTACGTTCCAGACCTTATAGAATCGAGGCTGCGCTACGTGGTCCTGAATGTCGAACCTCCGTTCAGCCGTTCCTTTGGATACCCACACCGCCGGCCGGACCACAGGAGGGCTAGGCGGAATGTCTCCGAAATAGGTGGTCGCTTTCTCCTTGACCTCTGCGAGGCTGATGTCGCCCGCGATGGACATCACAGCGTTATTGGGCCCGTAATAACTCTTGAACCAGTTCTGAACATCGGCTAAAGAAGCTGCGTCGAGATCCTCGAGTGACCCAACGACCGTATGCGAGTACGGATGACCCGCGGGATAGGTCACGCCCGGCATGGTGTCGTACACAATCGAGTACGGCTGGTTGTCCCCTTGGCGCTTCTCGTTCTGAACTACCCCGCGCTGCAGATCCAGGACCTCCTTATTAATTGATTTATAAAAATGACCCATGCGATCCGATTCCAGAAACAGCACCCGATCCAGAGCGGCCACCGGCACCGTCTCAAAATAATTCGTCCGGTCCGCGTTCGTCGTGCCGTTTAGATCCGTTGCGCCTAGCCGTTCTACGTAATCGATGTAGCGACCCTTTACGTTTTCACTTCCGCCGAACATCAGGTGCTCGAACAGGTGTGCGAATCCGGTCTTGCCCGTCCGCTCGTTCTTCGAACCGACGTGATACCAGATGTTCACGGCAACAATGGGCGCCTTATGATCCTCGTGAACAATCACTCTCAGCCCGTTATCAAGCGTGAACTCCGTGTACGGGATGTCAACTTCGGCCGCAACAGCCGATGCAGCAAGAAAAAGAACGCTTACCAAGGAGAATGCCGGACCATTCAAAGGCGCCACCTCACTCGTTTCTTTGGTTTACTGCGTCGAATGTTATCACGAGGGTTCGGGTAGTGCGCTAAATCTGTGTGGCTGGCCGCGTTGATTTCGGCGTGACAGGCCGACAACTATGCTCGCGTGTCTAGTGATTCTACTTTCAATCTGGGGGGAGGCCGATTTGGGATTGCTTGAAAAGTTTAAGACGATTCAGCGGAATCTCCCCGGAATCTTTTGTGAATGCAATGGGAGTACCGGAATCCGAAACCGCAAACAACTCGTATCCGAAACAGGTATGATGTGGCCGGTCTACCTGGCTCACGTCCATCCTATAGCAAACACACCCTATAATGTTGATGACTTCGTCCGGCCCAGAGTGGACCGAGCGTCCAGCCGCATCCCTACTGATAGTTGTGGGCAGGCTCGTATGGCTAACCGGGAGAGCAAACCGCTGCAGTGTTGGCTGATCTCCAGGAAACAATGTATCTCCCCATCCAGTGTCACGAGAGACTCGTTCAAAAAACCCACAAAGTTTTCGTTCGTCACCCATAATATCCACCTCTCCGTGGACGGAAGAAATAAGCTCTGGCTCGATTTTTATATCAATGGCTGGAGAGTGCCCAACGTTAGACGTTGTGACATCGAATCTAACGCGCGGGCCAAAGTCATCAAAAGTGACCGGGCCCCAAATGGATACACCAGCGACAATCCATGGACGAGATGCCGCTTCCAATTGCTGCTTCGCAGTGATCGAGGAATCCTTGGCAGCCCTGGCAAGCGTATTAGTTGCGGCGGCTTGAGCGGACCCATTGCCCGCAATGGTTTTGGAGGCATTGGCTTCCTCCCCAGCGGAAGCGGCCAGTTGGTGAGTATCCTCGGCCTGTTTGGAAAGCTTTTTCAGGGACCCGTCCATGCTCTGAGCCATCCAATTCATGTTGTCGATGGCGTGCCAAACTTGATCAGTTGTGACGTTGCCGCTCCGCTTCATTTCGTTCAGGGTATCTCCCATAGTCCGCCATTGAAGTGCCGCGAAGACCGTGTAACATATCGTAGCTACCAGCAGCAAGAAACTGAAAATAGCCATAACTGCATTCGAGTGGCTGGGGTTAATGAGAAACCTCCACGTGGTAGCCAGATGCTTAAATGGCTGTAC
>JBAUUG010000241.1:0-2262 GCA_049582585.1 Bryobacteraceae bacterium
ATATCGGCGCAACCGATGATGACTGCCTTCAAAGTTTTCAAGGATTGTGGAAGCGACGGCATGGGGGTAGCGAGTTCTTTGTTGCGTTTCAACATCAGGTCAAGGTTATTCATATCGATTCCTCCTGTATAAGCTTGGATGCGAGTACATGAGTCGGATCCACACGCATATCAGCACAACCGACGATGATTGCCCTTGCATTCGGCGGTGCCTGCGGAAGCGAAGGCATGAGTGTACCCGCAGCAAACTGCCGAGCAGCAAAATCTTTATTACGTTCCAGCATGGATTCGAGATCGCTCATGTTAATGCATCTGGAGCGATTTTAGGGTTCACGAATCGTTGTCGGTAAGAGCGCTGGCAGACAATAAACCAACGATTCCTGCCAATCGATTGAGCGACGTAGTCAGTGCAGTCTAGCTTGTCCGAATGATGCTCGATATTGACCGGGTGTGATTCGTAGTCGTCGCTGGAACATACGGCGGAGGACTTCGGCGCTGCCTAACCCGCATGCATCAGCGATTTCATCCGCGCTCCGTGACGTTGATTCCAGCTGACGTCGCGCTGCTTCCAAGCGGAGATCCTCAATGTGCTTCCCGGGAGTCTTTCCGATCTCCTGCTTGAATAAGCGCGCGAAATTGCGGGCGCTCATGGCCGCCCGGCGAGCGAGAGAGTCAACTGACAGATCGTCTCGAAGGTGGTCAGGAAGCCAAGCGAGCAAGTCGCCCAGTGGCCGGCTCTCGCGGGTTTGCGCTTCGAGGGTTGCGCTGAATTGTGATTGTCCGCCCGGACGCCGCAGAAACACAACCATGAGCTGTGCAACTCGAAGTGCCAGAGATCTGCCAAAGTCTTCTTCGACCAACGCGAGGCAAAGATCAATGCCGGCCGTTACTCCCGCCGATGTATAGCAACTGCGATCTCGAACATAGATGGGGTCGGGATCAACGGCCACGCGTGGGTAGTCTTGTGCAAGTTCGCGCGCCCAATTCCAGTGGGTGGTCGCGCGCCGTCCGTCGAGAAGGCCGGCTTTTGCCAGGACAAACGCACCCGTACAGATCGAACCGAACCGGCGAGCCCGGGCGCTCTGCAATCTGAGCCAGTCCAAGAATCCGGGTTCGTAATGTAGTTCGCGTGGGCCCATACACCCGGCAACCAAGAGTGTATCTATCGGACCGCGAAATTCCCGGTACGTTCGATCCGTATGCACAGGCGTGCCCAGATGATTCGGCACCACGCGGCCACTGCAGGCCGAAATGATGGTGACTTTGTATGCCGCATCTCCACCGCGTAGCCAATTCGCATCGCCGAACACCTCTGCAGGCCCGAACACGTCTAGGGTCCTCATCGGCGGAACGGCCACAATCAGGACCCGAAGCGCGCTTCGGCCCGGTGAACGATCATCGGCGTGATCGCGCCTTATGTTTTGCCGGACTGGCAGCCGTACGGGCATAGTGACGACTTAGAAACCATTTCACATTTTAAACTGCGGCCCAGACGATGATCTGTCGGACCGAGGCCCAGCGGATCGGAAGCCTTTCGTCAACTCCGAAGTCGGTCCCGATGAGGAACCGCTCCCTTTTTCACGGGGCAGCGTTGTCGACTGCAAACACAGCCCCCGGTTATTGCGGTTGAACGGCAGACGCCAAGCCTTTATGGGCTGGTCTCTACCAATCGTTAACCAAATTTTTGCTGAGGATTACGAACATCGAAGATTATCGATATGGGAATTATTGAATCGATGTGACGAATTAACAATGCTGTGTAAATACCTGAATTTAATTGCTTTGGTGGCCAGGGACGGAGTTTGAACCGCCGACGCCAGCCTTTTCAGGGCTGTATTCTTTGAGCCTAAACCCTTTTTCATTCAACAACTTAATTCGTCAAGATGGCCGATTTATTGTGACCATTCTGTGACCCAGCGCCGATGTTCGCCTAAGCGTCGGCCGAACCATTAAACGAGAACACTTAAAGAGGATGAGCGAATCGAAGCTAAACCCTTGAAATGCGTTCTCATCCTGAGTACAATTGTTCTCGGAATGAGTACACACAGCGGTCTCGGGGACCTTCTGTTCGGACGCACGAGGGGCGCTATCCTCGCCCTGCTCTATGGCAGGGCCGACCAATCATTCTATACACGCCAAATTGCACGCGAAGTAGATGCCAGCGTTGGTGCGGTTCAACGAGAGCTTGAAAATCTCTCGAAAGTGGGACTTATCGTTCGCAGTTCAGTGGGCAGTCAGGTTTTCTATCAGGCGAACCGAAACG
>JBAUUG010000242.1:0-21952 GCA_049582585.1 Bryobacteraceae bacterium
AAGTGGTTTCGCATAATTTGCCTTGATCCAGGCGATTGCTTTGGCCGTACGGTGGCTCTGATCTCCTAACGTCGCGATTGCCCGCAACCGGGCGCCTTCCGGTCCACGTAGGATTCGATACAGGATCTCGCGTTCGATGAGTCCGCTCAGGAAGGGGATGTCCCCAGGATTCGAGAGCAGGTCGAGCAGACGGCACCACGGACTCAGGAACTCCGCCGTTACTGGACCTGTGGACATTGCGGGACTATCCGGGGCCACGTCAAGCATGTGGAACTCCTCCTGACTGAGGAATTCACGAACGATCGAGATATCAAGTTTCAGATTGACTGCAAGACAAGGTTCTTGCTCGCTTGCTTCGACCACTCGGGCAACTGTGGGCAAATCGACCGAGGTGAGTAAATACCTGGACGAATCGTAGGTCAATGTCTCGCCGCCAATCTGTACCTGCTTCCGGCCTTGCGGGATCACCGTCACGCTCGGCTCGTAGGTAACGGGGCATCCAGCGGTAGGAGCCGTTCTCCGCGTGCAAGGTCAAGCGAGGGATGGCGGTTGCCAGCTTCTCTGCCGAGCCGATGTGCCGAACAACCTTGGAGGCCAGCTCAGCCTTCAGTTCATGCGTTCGGTCCGGCGCTGCGACGGCTCGATTCCTGACATTTTTCACGATAACGTCTCGCACTTCTCTATTCAGGATACCCAGGACTTGCGGTAAGCAGGCAACGGCGGAAACGCGATTCGGCAGGATTAGGCAATGATTCGGCAGGATTGGGATACCGATTCCGACGCGTTTCTCTTTAGCCTGAAAACATAGGATACGCGAGAAGCCATGCGAAAACGCACACTCGGGGATCGTGGTTTGGAAGTGTCAGCCCTGGGCTTCGGCTGCATGGGGCTGAGCGCCAACTACGGCCCGCCGACAGAGCGACCGGAGGGCATCAAGATCGTTCGTGCAGCCGTGGAGCGTGGCGTCACGTTCTTTGATACTGCCGAGGCTTACGGCCCTTTCACGAACGAAGAACTGGTGGGAGAAGCGCTTGCGCCTTTCCGCGATCGCGCTGTGATTGCCACCAAATTTGGATTCGGAATTAACCCGGGCGGCACTCGCTACGGTCTCGACAGCAGTCCCGACCACATCCGGCAGGTCACGGACGCAGCGCTAAGCCGATTGAAGGTCGAAGCAATCGATCTTCTGTATCAGCATCGCGTCGATCCCAACGTGCCGATTGAAGATGTTGCTGAGACGGTCAGGGGATTGATCGAGCAGGGCAAAGTGAAGCACTTCGGCCTGTCAGAGGCGGGCGCCCAAACGATCCGGCGTGCTCACTCTGTTCAACAAGTCACAGCCGTGCAGAGCGAATATTCGCTGTGGACCCGAGATCCCGAACAAAACGGCGTGCTTGCTACGTGCGAGGAGTTGGGGATTGGTTTCGTGCCGTTCAGTCCTCTTGGCGCGGGATTTCTAACTGGGAAGATCGGGACGACCACAGAATTCGACAGCACCGATTTCCGAAATATGTCTCCGCGCTTCACGCCTGAGGCGCGCGCGGCCAATCTGGCGCTTGTCGATCTGCTGAGGCGCATCGCCGAAAGGAAGCACGCCACGCCGGCGCAGATTGCGCTCGCATGGCTCTTGGCGCAGAAGCCCTGGATTGTGCCTATTCCCGGAACAACAAAGCTTCACAGGCTTGAGGAGAACCTAGGCGCAGCCGAAGTAAAACTGACGAGGGAGGATCTACAGGAGATCGAAGATGCCGCCTCAAAGATCACGATCCAAGGTGCCCGGCTTCCTGAAGCAGTCCTAAAGATGTCGGAAGGTTAAATGCGATTCGCACCCTCGATGACCAAATTCCGTTTTGAAATCGATTGGGAGAACCCATGCGCCGGAAGCAGGAACAGCCTCGGCGCGCTCTAAATCCTGCGTAGTCTGCAGCTAAATTGACGCAATCCGGGCTGAACAAGCTGGTGTTTAATAAAGTTACTCTATCGAGATATCTGACGACAGATTCTTGTCCGACAATGAAGTAAGGCTCTGAAAGGAGTATATACATGCCAACCGTCCTCGTGAATGGCCTCAACCGCGAAATTGAGGCACCTTCCGATACGCCTCTACTGTACGTGCTGCGCAACGATCTAAAACTGACCGGCCCGCAGTTTGGTTGCGGTCTTGCACAGTGCGGATCCTGCTCAGTGCTACTGAACGGTAAAGAAGTCCGCTCCTGCATCACTCCTTTGTCGGCGGCAGTCGGCAAAGAGGTGACTACTCTCGAAGGCCTCCCCGCCCGTTGGGCGAAGCAAAAGAAGCTAACCGGACCCGAAGCTGCGCATGTTCTTCACCCGGTGCAGGAAGCCTGGATTGACGAGCAAACTCCGCTTTGCGGCTATTGCCAGAACGGCATGATGATAAAGGCCACCGAACTGCTCGAAAGCAACCCCGCTCCGACAATCGACCAAATCAAAGAGGCCTTCACTAAATCAGGCCCTTCGCCGCATCTCTGCCGCTGCGGTACTTACATCGCCATTATCGAATCCGTTCAACGCGCCGCCGGCATTATGGCGAGGAGCAACTTATGACCGGCACTCTCGAGACCCTCGCCCAAGAAACACAAGTCAAGAAAGTGGACGTCTTCGGCGCCTCGTTGTCCCGTCGCGGATTCGTTGCCGGGAGCGGCGCGCTGCTAGCCAGCTTCGTCCTGGTGCGCTCCAGCAGCGCGCAAGAGGAAACGCCCGGCATGCGCGGCGCTCCCACTAGCAAAGTGTCCTCCGATTCCTTCATAGAAATTCACGCCGACAATACCATCCTCATCCGTACCGGCAAATCCGACTTCGGCCAAAGCACTGTCTTTACGGCCTACCGCCAAATCGTGGCTGATGAACTCTACGTCCCCTTTGAAGCCATCACCACGGTGATATCCGGCGACACCGATCGCACACCGGACGGCGGCGGCACCTTTGACCTCCTCGGTCATGGTATGCCCAACATCCGGAAAGCGGGCGCTTACGTCTATCAAGCTCTCCTGGATGTCGCCTCCAAGCAACTTAACGTGCCGAAGGATCAACTATCCGTCAAGGACAGCATTGTTTCCGGCGGCGGCAAATCTATCTCGTACGGCGATCTCGTCAAAGGTCAGCAACTCAATCTCACGATTCCTGTCGAGGGCGATATCCACACCATGTTCGGCCTCGTCGTTGCTGGCAATCCGCCGCTCAAGCCCGTCAGCCAATACACCGTCGTCGGTAAGTCCTTCCCCAATTCTGCAGTCGTTCCGAAGGTTTCGGCGAAAGAAACATGGGTCACCGATGTCCGTCTTCCCGGCATGCTTCACGGCCGCGTTATCCATCCCAAAACGCTCGGCTCGAAGCTGGTCTCTGCCGGCACGGTCGACAAGTCGCGCTACCCGAACGCGCGAGTCGTTGTGAAAGGTAATCTCGTCGGTGTCGTCGCTCCTACCGAATGGGAAGCCATAAAAGCCTCTCAGCAAGTCGCTTCTGATACAAAGTGGTCTGATTGGCGAGGACTTCCCACCGATACACTCCTATTCAACTTCCTCAAAGAAGATGTCGACTGGAAATCCGTACCCGCAGCCATGAGCAAAGAATCGAAAGGCGACGTTGCTGCCGCTCTCGCCGGTTCGCCCAAGAAACTCAAAGCTACTTACGAGCGCCCCTATCTCAAACACGCGCCCATCGGACCAACCATGGCCGTCGGCGATGTCCGCTCGGATGGCAGCGTCCACGTTCACGCACACACCCAAAACGCACAAGCACTCCGCACCGAAATTGCGCTGATGCTGGGCGTCTCGCCCGATAAGGTCACCGTTCACACGTATGCCGGAGCAGGCCATTATGGCCGCTCGAACGGCGGCAACGCGGGCGCCGAAGACGAAGCCGTTATTCTGTCCCAAGCGGTTGGGAAGCCTGTTCGCGTTCAATGGATGCGCAACGATGACCTCCAGTGGTCTACCCAATCCTCTTGCGCCTTCTCCGAAGTCGAACTCGCAGTCGGCCCTGACGGCAAACTAACCGGCTATCAGATCGATCACTACATGCCCGCCATGCAAGATGATCGCCCCATCGGCGCCATCCTCGCCGGCCTGCCCACCATGGCCGCGCCCAACGAGAAGGGCTCGCTATTCGGTATGAGGAATGAACCCAGTGACCCCTGGCTCTACGGCGCCACCCCCGCCGTTATGGAACGCGCTCATGGCGGCCCACAAGTCGGTCAGTCATCTTCACCAATCAACGTTGGCCTGCGCGATCACAGCCTCCGCACGCCCGTTCAGTATCAACAGAACTTCCCGCGCGAACTAGCCATCACGGAGGCCGCTTATCTCGCCGGCGTCGACCCGCTGCAATTTCGTATCGATCACGCAACGGAAAAGCGCGCCATTGCGGTGCTCGAATCTGCGCGCGAAAGCTCGGGTTGGAAGACGCGGTCAGGATTCGCAAATGGAAGCGGCCCCAGCAAGCAAGGACAGGGCGTATCACTGATGATGCGCGGCGGCGCCTACTGGGCCTGCGTGGCACAAGTCACCGTCGATACGAATACGGGCGTCATCAAGGTCGATAAGGTCACGATGGTGGTGGATCCTGGCATCGTCATCAACCCGCTCCAGTTGAAGCGTCAGGTCGAAGGCGGCACCGTGATGGGCATCAGCATGACTCTTCATGAAGAGCTCCGCTTCAATGACTCCACGATCACATCGTCCGATTGGATGAGTTACCCAATCGCCACCATGGCCGACCTCCCCGAGATCAAGGTAGTCCTCCACCACCACCCGGAAGTCGGCTCATATAGTCAAGGTTCCGAAGCCGCCAACGCTTTGGCTGCCCCCGCCATCGCCGCTGCCTTCTTCGACGCGACGGGCAAGATCGGCCGCCGCCTCCCCTTAAAGCCTTCTTACGTCAAAGACCTTCTGAAGGCCTAAAACCGAAAGTGCCAACGTGTTTTCCCAAACCCGTTGCGCTTTCTCAAAGCCGATATTCCCACGTAACGATAAATTCGTGACGGCAGTCCGGTTTCCTATTTATTCCGCGACTTACTATGTAAGAGATCGTGCTGAAACATCTGGTTCTGCTTACCTCGATTTCGTGGACGTTGAATAATGTGGCAGCTCAAGAGCCTGCTTGGCGTCCGGCGCCGGGGCACACGGAAATCCCGATTTGGCCCAACGTGGTTCCTGACGCGAAGACTGCGGCGGGCCTGGAGGTGGACACCACAACGAGCAAAGACGCTCTCATCGCCGGAAAGCCAGTAGTGAGACTGGGAAACGTCGCTTCGCCGACGATTACGCTCTACAGTCCGAGCGACAAGAACAGCGGCGCAGCGGTGGTCGTTTTTCCGGGAGGCGGGTACACGATATTAGCCATGGACCTGGAAGGCACTGAGGTATGCGACTGGTTGACTTCGGTCGGGGTCTCCTGTGTCCTTCTCAAGTACCGCGTGCCGGGCTCCGGGCCGTACCCGAAATCCCCGGCAGCTTTGGAAGACGCGCAGAGAGCGTTGAGCCTGGTTCGTTCCCACGCTATCGATTGGCATATAGACCCGCATCGCATCGGCGTACTTGGCTTTTCCGCCGGAGGGCATTTGGCTGCCGCGCTGAGTACCCACTTCGAGCAACGTCTTTATCAGCCTGTCGATGCCGCCGACCAACTGAGCTGTCGCCCGGACTTCGCCGTTATTATTTATCCCGGCTATATGGCGGAGCAAAACTTCGCATTGAATCCTGAGATCCACGTTACCAACCAGACGCCGCCTACTTTCCTCGTTCAGACCGAAGACGATCGAGTGGCGCATGTGGAAAGTTCCATGACGTACTATCTCGCTCTAAAGAACGCGAATGTTCCAGCAGAGATGCACCTTTACACCGAGGGAGTTCATGGATACGGGCTTCGACGCACGGCTCTTCCAGTGACCGCTTGGCCGCAACTGGTCGAGACCTGGCTTCACACGATCAAAATAATTTGAGAATTCCCTAGAAGCTTTGAACCGTTCCGGAAAGTCCGCTCATCATTTCGATAGATCTACAAATGACGAAGTAAAAACCTTTGTCGGAAAGCATGGATGATATGAGCAAATTGAAGGGTAAAGTAGCTGTGGTGACAGGCGCTTCAAAGGGTATCGGGGCCGCGATTGCAAAGCAGCTTGCCGCTGATGGCGCAAGCGTAGTGGTGAACTTCTCGACCAGCCAGGAAGGTGCGGAAAAAGTGGTGGCAGAGATCGTAAAGGCCGGCGGCAACGCTATTGCAGTGAGTGCGAGCGTGGCGAAGGAAGCTGAGATTGAAACGCTCTTCTCGGAAACAAAGAGAGCTTACGGCAAGGTCGATATTCTGGTTAACAATGCCGGTGTCTATGGGTTCGCTCCCCTGGAGGAAATCAGCACAGACGAATATAAGCGCCAGTACGAGACCAACGTGCTCGGGCTGTTGCTTACGACGAAGGCTGCTCTGCCGCTGTTTCCATCCGCGGGTGGAAGCGTCATCAACGTCAGCTCGATAGTAAGCACGCTCGCTCCAGTGGCGGCTTCTGTCTATGCATCCACCAAGGGCGCCGTGGACACAATCACGAAGTCACTGGCTAAAGAACTTGGACCACGCAACATTCGCGTGAACGCAGTCAACCCCGGCTTGGTGGTCACGGAAGGCACGCGCTCGGCGGGCATTGTGGGCGGTGATTTCGAGAAGGGCGCTGTTGCCGGTACGCCGCTCGGCCGTGCTGGACAGCCGGAAGACATCGCGCCTCCTGTTTCGTTTCTTGCGTCAGATGATGCGAGGTGGATCACGGGTGAAACGATCTTTGTCTCTGGAGGAGCCGGAATTTAAGGTGATAAAGGCTGCAGCGTTATTGCGGGCCGCGCGTCACGATCACACAGGCGCCGATGCCCTTAGCTGCAGCCTTGCAATGCTCCAACGCCTTTCGGTCCGCGATGTCTTGCGCGAACTGTCCAGTTGAGCTTCCCCAAATGCCGGCTCCGTTGGTCGCAAATGCCTTAAACGGCCCGTTCATAAGAAAGTGCCGGAACGCTTCAGCGCCGCGCTCGCCGAGGCCGGGTGGCTCGGGCACATTCGGCAGCGCCGGCGGCGGCAGAACCTGATCTCCGAATGGGAGGAGATCTTTCCCGCGCAGATACCCTTCTACGATGGGTGACCACTTGGCGATGTTGTAGAAAAAGTGGTGTCCATCCTCGCCGTCCGGGGGCGCCATGACAAACTCATCGGTGCCACCGCCCTTTCGGAACTCCTCATCAAGGCGCCGCGCCAGCTCGGGCGGAAACCATTTGTCGTTCTCCGCGTAAATCCAGAGCATCGGCACGCGGTTGTGTTTGCCGAAGCCGTGAAAGGCGTGTTCGAGACCATCGGAATCGCAGTTGCGGCCGGTTCCGTCACCACCGCGACCTCCCGCGAAGCTGATGGCCGCTTTCAGTCCCGGCATGGGATCGGCGGATAACGCTACCTGCGCAAACCCGCCTGTCGAAACACCTGCGCTTATCACGGTTGCGGTGTCCACCTCGGGCAGCGTCGCCGCATAACGCGCGGCGGCACGCAAGTCCTCCGCGCTCGCCTCTCCGGCTTGGGTAAAGCTTCCGTTGCGTCCGCAGCCTCCGTGCCGTCCATCCATCTCACCACCGGATCGCCCGTATCCACGCCGCACTACCACCAGCACCACATAGCCACGGCGCGCAAACCAGAGCGCCTGCGGGAGAAACGCCCACGGAGTCACGGTTGCCCGATCCTGTGGATTCTTTGACGTTCCGTGCGTCAGCAGAGCTAGCGGATGGCGCCCGGGCATGATAGCCCGAACTTCCAAGGCGTCCAATCCGCGCGGCATTGCTGTCGGATCGGGCAGATAAAACTCGTGTTCGATATACCCGGGCGAAGCTGCCGCAGGCCGCTCAGGCGGGGAGGCCGGTTCCACCTCCTGTGCCCATAAACGCGCCGCCATTGCGAGCGCAAGAAGGACAAAAAGCATCTGCCTGCTAACCTATCGCAGAGGGAAATGCCTGCTCAAGATTTATGACCATCTCTGAAATTCTGCTTCTCGATTTTGACCCCGAAATGGCCAGCACGCGCCGGACGCTCGAACGCATTCCGGAGAATGACCCGCAGTGGAAGCCGCACGATAAATCGATGGCTATCGGGCGGCTCGCGCTGCACGTGGCGAGGCTTCCCGAGTTTTTGACGCGCATTCTCACGTCGGAGGAACTCAACTTCGCTACAGAGAAGTTTCCCGACTTTATTTTTCAGTCCACGGCGCACCTGGTGTCGGAATTCGAACGCACCTCGACCGAAGCCAAGTCGCATATCACCGCTGCGTCAGACGATGAACTCAGGAAAAATTGGAAGCTGTTGTACGGCGACCGGGTGATCGTAGACGGACCGCGCATGGTCCTGTATCGCACTATGTTTCTTAATCACATCGTGCATCACCGGGCGCAACTGGGAGTTTATCTGCGGCTCCTGAATATTCCCGTCCCGGGCCACTACGGCCCGTCCGCGGACGAACCCTTCAGCTGAAGCACAGTGGCGCAGACGGTCTTGTGGTCTGCGATTTCATGCGTAAATTACGCTTCGAAATTGCCTATGACGGCGCCGATTTCAACGGCTGGCAAGTACAGCCGGGCTTGCCGACCATCCAGGGCATTCTGGAAGACGTCATTGGAAGTCTAGAAGGCAAGCCGGTGGATGTGATCGCCTCGGGCCGCACGGACGCCGGCGTTCACGCGCTGGCCCAAGTCGCTGCCGTCTCTCTCGACAATCCGATTCCTGCGGATAACTTCCGCCGCGCGGTAAACCGGCTGCTGCCGTCTTCCATCCGCATCAATCACGTAACCGAAACTGCGCTCGATTTTCACCCTCGCTTCGATGCCCGCCGGAAGACCTATGAATACCGGATCTTTCGGGAAGAGGTATGCCCGCCTTTCGAACGGCGATTTGTCTATCATCACCCGTATCCGTTAAATGAGGCGGCAATGAGCGACGCCGCGCCGCTGCTGGAAGGCGAGCACGACTTTACCGCATTCGCGGCTGCGGATGAAAAGGACGCGCTGAATGCCTCTAAAGCGCGGACGCTTTTCCGTTCAACTCTCGCGAGAAGAGACAGCACGCTTGTGTATCAAGTGACAGGCTCCGGTTTTCTGAAGCATATGGTCCGCAATATTATCGGCGTGCTCCTAGAAGTGGGCAAAGGAAATTTGAGCCGGAGCGATGTATTAGCAAGGTTGGAGCCGGGCTGCGGAATTCCGCCGGGACCTACAGCGCCGGCGGGCGGATTATTTCTGGTTTCGGTGGATTACGGCGAAGCCGAGGGACGGTCTTCGTCATGGCCGCCGTGATATTCCAAGACGAGAAG
Organism: Bryobacteraceae bacterium; assembly: GCA_049582585.1. Classification (GTDB taxonomy): domain Bacteria; phylum Acidobacteriota; class Terriglobia; order Bryobacterales; family Bryobacteraceae; genus Bog-105. Next base: position 9,344 of record JBAUUG010000242.1, read on the forward strand.
CGTGACGTCGTCTTTCAGGGATTCGCCCTCCTGGAACAGCATGACTTCACCGATCAGGCGATCATGAATCTCCTGCGCTCCGGCTGCGGCGGAATCCCGCAGTATCGAGTGAATCTGCAACTCGAAGGTCTCGCCCGCGCTGTTTTCGGCGTCTGTCAATCCATCACTGTAGGCGACTATTTTGTCCCCGGGCAAGAGTTGCAGATGCTCGATTTCAAAACTCGCGCCAGGCAGCAGTCCAAGCGGCATGCCGGTGGTCTGAAGGCGGCGGATTTCACCGCCGCGCCGAGCCAATAATGGCGCGCAGTGACCCGCGTTGGACCAATGGAGCTGGCCCGAACGCTGGATGGTGGCGTAGAAAAGAGTCGCATACTTCTCTCGTTGCGCGCGGTCAAGCAAAAAACGATTGATCTTAGACATTAACGTGTCGAGTGGCACGTTCAGCTCAGACCCTAGAAGAAAAGCACCCTGGAGCAGCGCCGCGAGCAGTGCCGAGCCGACCCCTTTACCAGAAACGTCGGCGAGCGCGACGGCCCATGCTTCGGAGCCCATCGGCCGAACGTCAAAGTAATCTCCGGCCACCTCTGCCGAGGGGAGGCTAGATCCTGCCGCGCGGAACCATCCTGAGGCGGGGAATTGACGCGGCAGAAGATTTTGCTGAATCCGGCGAGCGAAACCGAGCTCCTGCTCAAGCAGCCGCTTTTGCCGTTCCTGCTCCATCAGCTTGGTGGTCCCAAGAACCGTCGATGCTTCGAGAGCAAGCGTGTGCAACAGCTCGCGATTCAACTCCGTCAGCGTAACCTGCTTTTCACGGGAATCCAGGTAAATCACGCCCACCGTATCGGTCCGCGTGGAGAGGGACAAAGTTTCCTCCGTGTTGATACCGCGAAATTGCACCAGAGGCACGCAGACGACATTTAGAAACTCGTCTTGATCGGGCGTGAGAGTCATCGAAAGCAGGTCGCGCCGCTCGCGCAGAGCGCGATCCACCACGGACGGGGATATATTCAGATCCGATTCGCCCAGGGTTGACCCAAGGCGATCGCGTCCCACTTTGACTTGAAGTTCAAGGCCGTCGCGCAGCAGCAGGAATCCGCGCTCGGCGCCCGTCAGCGTCAGGGCTGCATCGACAACCGCGCTAAGAACTTCGTCTCCGGCGAAAGAGGTCTGCAGTGTGCGGGCCACCTCAATCATTGCGCGCAAGCGAGCCAGCGTGCCCGCCGGCCCGGACGCTTGAGGAGATGTCGAAAGCCGATCGAGAATGCGATTTATTCTTCCACTCGAATCGGAAAAAACCAGGCGATATGTTTCTTCAAAGCCGAAGTGCACGGCATCGCCGGGTTTGAGGGGCATCGCTTTCTCGATCCGCTCCCCATTCAGCCAAGTGCCATGCAGGCTCTCGAGGTCCTCAATGAGGAAGGTCGCGCCATCCTTGAAAACGGAGGCATGCGCGCGCGAGGCGCGGTTGTCACGCAAGATCAGGTCATTATCTGGCCCGCGGCCAATCCGAAAAGGCAGCGGCTCAATCGGAATGCGCGTGCGTTCACCGGACGGGTGAATTACGTCAAAAGCTGCAGTTTGCAATCAACTTCCTCTGTCCAGCAGAGCGAGCCGGCGAGAGCTTTCAGCGACACCCGCCGGCAAGTCGAGAGCCGAGTAGAGACCCCTGGCTTCTTCCCACAGCATTCTGGCCTGATCATTTTCTCCGGTCTGCTCGTTCAGCAGCGCGAAACCCCGGATGGCGTTTGCCAGATCCAGCGGAGGGGTTCGCGCATGATTGCGATAGATGTCGAGAGCTTCGCGATAGCAGGGTTCCGCAAGATCCGCACGCCCCATTTCGCGCTGGATATCGCCCACATGCCGAACGGTGTGAGCCAATTTGAGCGCATCGCCTTCAGCGCGGTAGATGCCGACGGCTTCTTCATAGTGTTCTAGCGCGGCATCGCCGTGTTGCAAATCTCTCTCAATTGCGCCTAGCCGCGTAACGGCTCTCGCAAGCTCAAGACGGGCGTCGGCCTCCCGACAGAGGCGAACAGCCTCGATCAGATCGCGCTTCGCATCGTCAAGCCGATTGTCTCTTCGGGCCTGAAGCGCCTGTCTTAGGAGCTCGACGACTGTATCTGACATGGCGATTGTAGGTTATCAACCCGACTGAATCCCACTGGGTGTAACAGAGCGGAGTCAAGTGTCACTAGCAGGCGTCGACTGAGTTCGTCGACCAAACGAACCAAGTCATTGAATCTTTACGCCACCAGAAGAATACACCAGGAGAATATATGTACCACTTCGCTGTTTTTCAATCGTCGCGGACGAGCTGTATGTCCCCGACAAAGCCGTGGGCTTTTCGCACGCCCATTTTTCTCGCGCTCACACTGAGCGTCTTTACTTTCACGAGCACTGCGGCTGCGCAACAGACCGGCAAGGTTGACTTTGGCGCGAGCAAGGCTCCGGCGGTTCAGAATCCACTGACCGTCATCCGGTTGTCCCCGCAAGCAGCGCCCGCTGCATTCCTTCAGGACGCTCTTGGCAAAATGGGAGCTCAAACCAACAAAATCGGACCTCTGGCCAACTCGCCGCTGTTCGCCGACAGAGGCAGGAACGTACCCGAATCGACTGTGGGCCTGGTAGAAAACGGTCAGTTGCGGGCTTATTGGGATGAGAAATCGGGCGATGCCGAGATCTTTCCCATGTTCGATAGTAAGGCTGCGATGACGGTGACGGATACAAGCGGAGTGTTGCAGCAGAAACTCGATTCGGCCCTTAAAACGGCGCAGCAGATTTTTGCACGGCAAGACGTGATACCGCGCGACGATACGCAATTCACTGTAGGGGAACCACGCCCGGTGATGGGCGCGGACGCTTCGCGAAGCAGTGACACGGGCAGCGTGGACGAGTCTCCCAGCAAGCTGTATTTGACCTACGTTTCGCTGCAGCGGAAAGTGGATGGATTCGCGGTCTACGGGCCGGGCTCTAACGCTTCCCTTGCTATTGGCGCGGACGGATCCGTTCAAGGATTCGTCAAGCACTGGAATGCGGGCGCGGCAAGCGGTACGGTCAAGGAGACCCGGACGCCCGAGGAAGTGGGAAACGAAATTCTGAAGCAGCTGCAGCCACTGGCGGTATCCGCAAATGTGAGCGTGCTCTCCATCGAAGTAGCCTACTATGACAATCAAGCGGATGTCATTCAGCCGGTTTACCGCATCACCGCCAAAGTTCATTTTCTGCGGCACTCGCGCGCCGGGGTGAAGCCGGCCGGGAAATTGCCCAACGACGAATTCATCGTCCGATATCTTCCGATCGGCACGGACAGGCTGGAAGCTCCGCTAGGGACAGCGCTGCCCGCAAATCCCGATAAGCCGACTGGTCCGGTCACAATTCCGCCCGACGACCCCACCGTGGGCCGCTACGTTGTACGCAACGACGATCCAGGCTGGGTAGCCAGCGCGAACGGGTTCTGGAGTAACATAACGGGCTCTCCAAACGGTGGATTATTTACGAATCTGCAGTACTTCTGGGCTGAGCCGTATGAGTTCAATACTTCGGAGCTGAGTTACGTCAACAGCGTGCAGGTGGCGCTGAACGAGGTGCACGGCAACTGGTGGTACTTTACGACTTATCAGGATTGGGGCGACGGAGTGGATCTGACCGCGATTCCGGCAAGCGAAGGTTACGGACCGGCTGCGGGAGGCAAGCTGGCTTACTGGATTCTGCACTCCTGTGAAGTGGTGCCTTCGGCGATCGATGCGCCTTGCTCCTCGGATTCACGCTCATGGTGGACTCCCTGGTTCAACATCTTCAAAGGGCTGCATACGGTTGTGGGATACCGGACCATCATGTACATCGATGACGGCGCAACCTCCCCATTCGGCCACAATCTTGAATTGGGAGCGCCGGTCATTTCGGCCTGGTTCAATGCTACAAATGGCGCGTCCGACTACTCGGGAAAGCCAATGGCTACGGCTCACTGCGGAACGGCGCTACCGATGGGCAGACCGTCTGCCGTCACAGTATGCGGGCATTCGAACGACACCATCTTCAACGAGACTGCTCTACCCGCGGCTGGTTGTTTGACCAACTACTGGCAGCCGAACTAAGAGCTTTCTCCGATCAATAAATCGATTCGATTGGAAAACTCCGCCGGAACCTTCGGGGCCCGGCGGAGTCTCAGATTTTGCGGCATGCGGCCCCGTGTTAGGGTAGTGAGACCCGAGAAAAATGCGCATAGGAGGCCGAACATGAGTACGAAGGAAGTTGCGGACACGCTCGTCAGACTCTGCTCTGAGGGCAAATTCTTTGAGGCGACGAACACGCTCTACTCGCCCGATATAGTGAGCGTGGAAGCCGGCGCGCCTCCTGGACAATCACGGGAGACGAAGGGCCTTCCGGCGGTGTTGGCCAAGGGCGAATGGTGGACCTCTAACCACGAAGTCCACTCGGCGACTGTGGAAGGTCCGCTCGTCGCGGGTTCGCATTTCGCCGTGGTTTTTAAGATGGACATCACCTTTAAGCCGCAGAGCAAACGGTTCCAAATGGAAGAGATCGGGGTCTACAAAGTCGCCGACGGCAAAGTCATATACGAAGAGTTCTTTTACAACATGTAGCGTTGTTGACCACGGGTCGCGCCATTTAGGGCGGGTTCGCAGGAAGGATTCTGAATCGACGGCGACCGTCTATTCGATACGTCTCGAAATCGGCATGGTCTACCGTGAAGACCGTTGACAGAGCCTCGCGCTTGGCAAGATATACGAGAGTGGCGTCGGCGAAATCCATCGGCCGATCCCAGTAGCGCGACATCAGCGCGTGAATTTCCGGGAGTTCTGAATTGTCAATCTGCGCGAGCACAATCGCGGAGCGTACAAACTTCCAAGTGGCTTCCATCTCTCGGCGACCGTCGCCGACCAGATGAAACAATTCCGCGAGAACTGCTTCGGAGGTTGCCAAAGGCAGACGGAGTTGCCGAAAAGTCTCAACGCAGATGCGGTGCCAACGATCCGTTCTGTCCAGCAGCGCCAGAATGCCGCCAGTATCGATCAGAGCATTAGCGGTCATGCCGCTGTCGCAGACGCTTCCGCAGGATCTCTCTCGCGTTCTCCGCCCGGTGAGCATCGCCGCCCGTCAAACTGCCAAGGCACTTGGATGCAGCCTTATGAAGCCGGCGTTGCTCGTCATCGCCATCTATCTCTGCTCCGCTCTTGCTCAACCACTCACGGGTAGCGAGATCAAGTACGGCCGAAACGGATATCTTGCGGCGCCGGGCTTCGCGCTCCAGCCCCGTTTTCAGATCTGTGGAGACGCGCCAGCTATACACTTCGGTCTTCATGAACTACATTGTAGTGCATGTGCGTTTCGCAAATCGCCGCTCGGAACGAGAACCCCAGCGATTAACTACGAGGGAAGCGTTACGTGAAGGTTCTTTTCGTGGTTCAAACGCTCGGTGGTGTCGCGATCGATGCGGTCGGAGGAAAGCACCTGCTGGACACCCTGAGAGTCCATGCAATGCAACTTGCCATCTTGAACCCACACCGTCTCCGCGGATAACCGCGAGCCGTCTTTGAGAGCGATGGTAAATGCGGCTTGATCGCCTGCACCGCCCGTTGTATTAGCGTTTTCCGGGTATTCGTGGATAACGGGATGCGGGGGCTTTACAGGCTCCTGCGTCTCAAGGTTCGCAGCGCTGGGCTGCATGATGAATATGTTCCCGGCGGGTGCGTATTGCCCTTCGGGGAATTGGCCGTCATAGTCCCCGAAAAACGGAAAGTAAGGGCCGAAGAAGTCACCGCCGGATCCGCGCCCGAGAGCGAAGCGATGGTTTGAAAACGCGGCATTGCCAGGCAAAGAAGGGACTGGGCCGATGAACGGAACTACCGCACCAGCTTGAGAGGGGAAGCCGGGAGTGATGGGATGGTTGGCAAATCGAACGCCGCCGCGAAACCCTCCTCCTCCGTGCTGCGCGAACGCTGATGTCGCGATAAGAAAGATGACGAAAAATCGCATAATGCTGCGAGCCTCCTGGCGGCAGTATACCGGGTTTTAAGGCGCTTAAGACCGCAGGATAGATTCTGGAGTACGGGGAAGAAGTACCGGGGATGCAGGGGTAGGGAGCGGCGGTTCAAAAGCGCCGCGCACTATTCGGCAGTGCGATCATTGAGTCTAACTTGATCGCCTTTCGAGCGTCCTTGGTGACCGTCTGTGTTTGCTTTCGTGCATCGCCAAACGCGATTTCGAGCGGAGCTCGTTCCTAAACGGTGCCTCGGTCCGTACTTCGGGGCTACAAAGGCCTACGGCATCAGCTCCAACGGTATGCGATGGGATCAAGCGGCGCGTTCCACGGCGGCAAGGGTTGGGACGCCTGCACAGGTCTTCAAAGCCTGATCGGGACAGAGATCTTCAACATATTCAATTCGGATATTTAAACCTCGGCGGAGCACTTATGCGACAGCTAATTTCAGTACCTACAGTATTGTTGCTGGCAACCATGTTTGTGGGAGGCACCGGAGCTCAGGAACTGGACGTACTAACGCCGGCTGGCGCCACACGTACAGTCTTCTATGGCAGGTTTGTGTCTGCCGACGGCAATGGAGTCACTTTTCACACCGACGCGGACGTAGACATCACATTGCCTTGGGAAAAGGTGAACACGCTCGAAGTTCACGAGAGCCTTTTCGCAAGAGCAACCACAGGTGCAGAGCAGACGACGCCCCCAATGCTTGCCATCAACGCGACACGAGCAAACGGAACGATGGTCTTGTCTGGACTAGCTCTTTCTGTAGACAAGCTTTCAACTCTGGTTCCAGCAACTGAGCGCGCGGCCGTTCTGAAAGCGGTTTGGGATGTGAGTGTGTCACCAAGCTTCAGCTTGGCTTATGGGGACCAAGTGGTTCAAACTTGGGGTACGCAGGTCATGGCGAGCCGGACGCAAAACCCAACCGAATCCGGATGGCGGCACCAGCAGACGTCACTGACTCTCGATGCGAACAATACCTTGACTGAACAGCCGGGCTCATCTACTCGCGTACACGAATACGACGGCGAACTCGCGCATGTGATCTACCTCGGGCAGGGCTGGTATTCCACGGTGATCGGCAACGGTTACCATAACAGCGCGCAAAATGTATATGTTCAGCAGTACTACGGAGGCGGGATCGGCAAGCGCTTGGAAGCACGGGAAACGATTTTTGAATTCACGGTGGCGCCGGTCTACGTTGGACAGCATTTCTATGGCGCTCCGAGCAAGGGATTCGCGGGCATGAAGCTTTACCAGGACACCACGTTTTTGCTTGGGCAAACGAAAGCAGGTTCTATCGATTTGATCGAAACCACCAGCTATATTCCCGCAATAAACGCATCGAAAGCATGGCAGATTCGAGGAACGTCTTCCTTGACGATTCCTATTACGAGCCAGCTCAGCTTTGTGACCTCATTTACCGACGACTATCTCGAGGATGCGCCAGGTAGAAAGAACTATTCGAATACCAGCGTCGGGATCAGCTTCACGCTTTTGCCCGGGCATTAAGACTTGAAATCGGCAAGCGCAAGAAAGGAGATGTCAGGATGTTAGAGGGGTGGAAGGAACGTGTTGAAGAAAAAGTAGAGCGAGCTCGGGCGGCCGGCGAAGAGGTTGGGGCTTGCATTGTACCTGATCCGATTGGAGGCCCACCGTTCTGCGAATTAGCGGACAAGGACACGTGTGAAAATCTGCTCAAAGGAACTTTTATTGGCGGCGACTGCGCAGGTCGCTAGACCTGCATAAGTGCATTGAGCAAAAGACTTCACGCGAGAACTAGCCCGTCCCAGAGCAAACGTTACTAGCTGAGATGCGTGAAGATCGGTGTGGCTATTTCCACTGAGTTGATCCTCAACGCTCCCCAACAAGATGAACTGGCCGCGATTTCTCAGTCGCGTTCGCTGCCAGCCGGATATGTGTTTCGCGCCGCCGAGCGTTCTGAGGGCCCCCTTGCGCGCGCGGATTCCGGCCGCTGCCCGGAAAACGCCAGCCGATGGATTGACGCACTGGCGTTCGTCAATTCGCGGCCCATCTGGGTGTCAGCAAAGATGTGGTGCACCGGGTGTGGAAAGAAGCGGGCCTGAAGCCGCATAGGATCGAGGGTTACCTGGCCAGCGACGATCCGGATTTCGAATCGAAAGCCGCCGACATCATCGCTCTGTGCCAATCCGCCGCAGCACGCGGCAGTGTTCTGCATGGATGAAAAGACGGCGATTCAGGCGCTCGACCGGCTCGGTCCGGTACTGCCCCTTTGGCCGGGCCGCGCCGAGCCGAGCGTCACGGGTTTGCTTCGCCGCTATATCAACGCCTACTCAGCGAACGCTAAGCCGATCCGGTGGAAATATTCCGATCCGACCCGCTGCATCGGCAGGAACGTTGTCTCTGCCACATGCCACTACTTAGGCGCTTCGTGAGGGTGAACTGACGGTTGCCGGTTCACCCGAATGTCTGAAAGTGCGAGAAACGCCAAAGCTCTCGTGGCCCCTTGCAAGTTCAAATTGCGCTCTATCGAGTAAGAACTGACCAACAACCCTGCGTCGTAGGCGTTGACTTTAAGCGGTCACTCTGGAGTGAAAACAATGTCTATCAGTGAAATCGTTCGCACGAACTTGGCTCAGCTTACGTTGCTGGGCGTTGTCTCGGGCCTGGTGCTTGCTCTTCCTTTCAGGGGGCAAAATCGACTATCGGCGCCGCTGTCTCCACTGGACGTCTCGCAAGAAGCACAGTCGGGGGCCAACATGCCTGCGCTGATCTCATCACGCTCACTTGATCGGGCGTATGCGAGGGATCCAGCCGCATTTCTAAAATCCACTGAAGTAAGCCTTATGTCAGATGAGAAAACGGAAATTCTCATCCCGGACAAATATTCTCTATTCGCCGTTTCTTGTTCATCGGGCCGCGCCAGGTTTCCAGGTCTTAACTCAATTCCGAGCGCGCTATGGTTTCGTGGTACCCTCCAAAGCCAACCTCAAATCACCGAGAACACTGGAATTTCGACTTCCGCTTTGATATTTAAAGGTTCTCTGTTTCGTTGCACCGAGGAGAATGCGGAAGCAGTCGGATCTCACATCCGAATAGCAGTCAAGCTCAGTGATCTAAATGCACGTGCAGCAGCCCCGGGCAATATTGAGGTAAAGCGCTGTCGATCTCTAGTGGCGTATCCCGCGTTCTTTGCGGACCTCTACATTGCATTTTATTGATGGTTTTCGTGCCAACACTGGCTCTTTCTGTAGTGAAGTCGGTCGTAGATTCCTCGCTAACCATTGGCGCTCGCGCACTTCTAGCGAGGTCATTCAAATATCTTTTATTAACCGGATTAGTCGCGGTCGTCATAGGCGTCAGTACGGGGTACATCAGCCAACTCCACGCGAGTAAATTAGACCTTGAACAACTAGCGTCACTTTCGCTGAGCGAGAAATTACCTGAAGCAGACTACGATCCGCATCCCTTGTTGACTCAGCTCGGGAGTATGATCCCAACCAACCCGTTTGGCGCCCTCAGCAATCCGGACGGGAACAAAGGTCTTCAAGTCTCTTTCCTGGCCATTGTGGCAGGTCTCTTACTCGCACTCGTTGATGCGCCGTCGCGGGCCCGGGTATCTGGACTTCTTAAAAGAGCACTTGCACTGATTGTCAAGGACTCCGATCTGGGCGGGAAGGCACTGTCCGAATGGGCCGATTTGTTGAGCCCTGTCGGAGTCTTCTTTGTGTCGATAGAATTCGCGGCCACCATCCCGGTGGCGGCATTGCATGACGTGGGTTGGTTGATTGCTGCAATTCTAGGCGGACTGTTTGTATACGTTGCAGCGATAACCTGTTGGCTGGTTTTGCGCCGCGACTGGCGCTGCTGGAGGCGAGAGGCGCTGGTGCCCGGTATCTCCGGGCTCCTCACTGCCTTTGCCAGTTCCTCGTCCTATGCGGCGCTTCCACAAATCACCTCCGTTCCATTGTTGTCGAATCACAATGTCCGACGCGGTGTGTTCGATCTTAATACGACCCTAAACAAGTGCGGTACCACGCTTTACATTTCCGCCGTTGCGAGCTTTATACTTTTCCATCGACAGCTTTCCGGAAGCAGTGTATTGATCGTTTTTCTATTCTCGTTGCTCGCATCTATAGCGACGGCAGGCCTTCCCTTTGCCGCCGTGTTCGGGCTGCGTATGCTGCTGCTAGCCATGGGTCTTCCTGGAAGCCTCGCGTGGGTTATTTTGCCTATCGATCCGCTGGTTGATCGTTTTGTCACAGTAGTGAATGTCTACTCGAATTTGGCAGCTTGCAGCAGCGCAAGAGTACCATCACGGGCAGCAGTTGAGCTCAGTCCACTTCGGATTGACAGATCTAGTTCCACTCAATTGGCGATCTCCGAATAAGCAGTGTGCGACACGAAAAGGTTGGGCGCTACAGCGTGAGCCACGTTCAAGAGTATTTGCATCAGAGTGGGCCGAGATCGTAGGGGGACTGTAAACACGCAGGGAACAGCCGGCGTTGAGTTGTCCTGCTGACAAGTGAATCCTAGCGGGGAGCTATTCGGAATGAAGGGTTTCAAATGGTGGGCGGTGCGGGGATCGAACCTGCGACCTCCTGCTTGTAAGGCAGGCGCTCTAACCGGCTGAGCTAACCGCCCCAGGGTTGCTTCTTAACATGTTCGCACGCAAGGTGGTCTTTACGCACCCACCAGTCTTGCGTATAAGCTGCGGGCGAGACCGATGTCTGTCGTGCCTTTCACGATGGCGCGGCCATCGGGGAAGAGAGTCAGGTCGTATTTCGGGATGGAGATACGGAGCGCGAACTCGTTTACACGCACATCGCCGATCGGACGCAGTCTTGACGCCAGCTGCTCCAGATTCAACGGCCGCATGCTCTCGTGCAGTTGAACGGCATTGCGGCCGCACAAGCTGACAGGTTTGCGGCGCTGCCCGTCAAGATAGGCGAACTCGCGTCCGGCGCAGGCGCGGCAATCCGGGTCCGGGTCACCGGCGGCGATCTGTTTACTCGCGCCTTCCCAAACATCGAGCGTGTGAATGCGGCAGCGGAAGTCCGGCCAGCCGACGAGCAGGCGCAACGCGAGCGATACCTGTAACGACGCCACTGACGCCGTGGTGGAGGCTAGCACGCCATTGACATCGCAGGTGGGCTGGGCGCCTGAGGGCGGGTCGGGATAGACGCACGCGAGACATGGCCCGCGCCCGGGCACGACCGGCATGGCCAAGCCATAACTGCCGATGGCGGCGCCGTAGATCCAAGGGATGTTCAATTTGACGCTAAGATCGTTGAGAAGATACCGAGTTTCGAAATTATCCGTGCCGTCGAGTATGAGATCGCATCCAGTTACTAATTCTTCGGCATTAGATGGGGTGAAGTCGGTGACCAGCGGGTCGATTTCAACGTCATGATTCAAGTGATGCAGTCTACGCGCCGCTGCAATGGCTTTCGGAGATTCACTCCGGGCGTCGGTTTCCTCGTAAAGCCACTGCCGTTGAAGGTTGGTGAAATCGACGTAATCGCGATCAATAAGGCGCAGCCTGCCTATTCCGGCGCGCGCCAGCGCTTCTGCCTGGAAGCTTCCTAGTGCGCCGCAACCGACAATACATAAGGAAGCATTGCGAATCCTGCTTTGGCCTGCTTCTCCGATGGGCGGGAAGAGGATCTGCCGCGAATAACGCCGCTCCTCATCGGGTGACATCTAGCACGATCGTAACAGCCGGAACCGCGTGGGCGTTTGCTGTCCTCTTTGGCATAACAGCGATATGGCCATTTGCGCTGCGGGGCCAGGAACCGCCGTTGATTGAGGAAGCCTTGCAATACGAGGGGCTCCGCATCGTCAATATCGTATTTGAGCCGGTAAGCCAGCCGCTTCGAGACGATGAACTGAGGAAGAAGCTGCCGTTTACAGCAGGCTCCACATTTCATGAGCGGGACTTACGAGTGGCGATCCAGAGTCTCTTCGCGACGGGACGATTTTCCGATTTAGCTGTGGACGCAAGTGAAGCCGAGGGCGGAGTCGCGCTCAGATTCATCACGCAGCGCGCATACTTCGTGGGCCGGGTGGTAGTTGCGGGCGTGAAGGCGCCGCCCAATAGCGGAGAACTCGCGAGCACGACGAGGTTGCGGCTCGGAACCTCTTACAGCGACGCCGAGAAGGAGCAGGCTCTCGAATCTCTCAAAGCTACGCTGCGGCAGAACGGCTATTATCACGCGAGCGTAGCGGTCGAAGTCGAATACCGACCGGAGACGGAACAGGCGGACATTACGTTCCGGGCGGCGACCGGGAAGCGGGCCCGTTTCGAACGGCCCGCCATTACTGGAAATGCCGAGGTTCCGGAGGAAACCATCGTTCGGGTGTCGCATTGGAAGCGTCTGTATGGCTTGCTGGGCTGGCAGGAAGCGACTGAAAGCCGCGTTCGGCAAGGCTTGAACAACGTGCGGCATTATTACGAAAAAAAAGATCTGCTGCAATCCAAAGTGACGCTTACCGCACTGAACTATGAAGCTGAAAAAAATACAGTAAAGCCGCTAATCGATATTCAACCGGGTCCGAAGGTCATCATACGCGTTGCCGGAGCACGAATCGGCGAGGGTACGCTGCGGCAACTTGTACCTGTGTAT
>JBAUUG010000243.1:0-8175 GCA_049582585.1 Bryobacteraceae bacterium
TCGATCGCGTTCGAGCGGGTAATCGATTGTTCGATGTCTGTGGAACGGTAGAAAAGCACGTTCTTTCGAATGGCTTTTCCATCGTTCGTGAGTTCGTTGGGCACGGGATAGGAACCTCATTGCATGAGGAGCCGCAGATTCCGAATTATGTGGACCGGAGAGGTGAGAATCCGAGATTGAAGCCGGGAATGGTTTTGGCCATCGAGCCTATGGTCAATGCCGGCCAGCCCGACACCAAGGTTTTGCCGGACAAGTGGACAGCGGTGGCGAAGGATGGGTCATACTCGGCTCATTTTGAGCACATGGTGGCCGTGACCGACAATGGCCCCTGGGTTCTAACTCGCCCTTAGGCGCGGATACGTGTGACACTGAAAGGAGTGCATCATGAAAGTGCGGGCGTCGGTTAAGAAATTATGCGATAAGTGCAAGGTCATCCACCGCCATGGCGTGGTGCGCGTGATCTGCACGAATCCGAAACACAAGCAGAGGCAAGGCTGAAGGAGACGATTTTCTATGGCGCGTATTGCAGGTATTGATTTGCCGGGGAGGAAACGGTCGGCCATCGGGTTGACCTATATCTACGGCATCGGGCGGACTCGTGCATTATCGCTTCTCCATCGCGCCCAGGTGGATGCGGATAAGAAGATAGGAGATCTTTCCGAAGAGGAAGTGAATCACCTCCGTAATCTAATTGAGGGCGAAGGCGCAATCGAGGGCGACCTGCGAAAAGAAGTCTCGATGAATATCAAGCGCTTGATGGAAATGGGCTCGTATCGAGGCTTGCGGCATCGCCGCGGTCTGCCCGTTCGAGGCCAGCGCAGCCATACCAATGCGCGCACGCGCAAGGGACCCCGCAAGGGCACCATCGCGAATAAGAAAAAGGCAACCGGCAAAACCTAATGGCAAAGGCACCCGCAAAGACTTCCAAGAAGAAGAGCTTCAAAAAGAAGGAAAAGAAGAACGTTCCGTTCGGAACGGTGCACATTCAGGCATCGTTCAACAACACCATCGTGACGTTCACGGATTCGCTCGGCAACGTTCTGGCGTGGTCCAGTTCCGGGTCGCTCGGATTTCGCGGATCGCGCAAAGGCACGCCGTTTGCAGCTCAGCAGGCGTCATTGACTGCCGCAAACAAGGCGAAAGAATCCGGGTTGCGAGCGGTCGAGGTTCGTGTGGCTGGTCCTGGGTCGGGCCGCGAGTCCGCGGTGCGCGCCCTGTCAACGGCCGGTATCGAAGTAAGGTCAATCAGAGACGTTACTCCGATCCCGCATAATGGCTGCCGGCCGCCAAAGAAGCGGCGAGTTTAGGAAGATTTGGGAGGTTTGAAATTTGGCACGTTATAGCGGTCCTGTGTGCCGCCTTTGCCGGCGCGAGGGCATGAAGCTGTTTCTAAAGGGCGAGCGCTGCCACACCGAAAAGTGCGCGATCGAGAAGCGCAACTTTGCTCCGGGCCAGCACGGTAAAGACAAGAAGGCGAAGATCGTGGGGTACGGTCTCCAGCTTCGCGAGAAGCAGAAGGCACGGCGGTACTACCGGATTCTGGAAGGTCAGTTCCGGAACCTTTATGAGAAGGCCGTGAATCAAAAGGGTATTACCGGCGAGTTAATGCTCGCCATGCTCGAGCGCAGGTTGGACAACGTTGTGTATCGCATGGGTCTCGCCACCAGCCGTGCGCAAGCTCGTCAAGTGGTACGCCACGGTCATGTCGTGGTGAATTCCAGGAAAGTCAACATCCCCTCCTATACCGTGAAACCGGGAGATGTTGTGGAAATTCGACAAAGCAGCCGCAACAATACGACCATTCTCTCCGCTCGCGATGCTACGGCTCACGCTCCAAGCCCGTCCTGGTTGGAAGTAGACCGCGACGCGCTGAAGGCGCGAGTGCTGCAGCAGCCTAAGCGCGAAGAGTTGGTGCAGATCCAGTTGAATGAGCAGCTCATCGTCGAGCTGTATTCGAAGTAACCCTAATCGACGAAAAGGATTGAACAAATAAAAAGATATGTTTAAAGGATTTCAGAAGCCCAAGCGTTTAGTCGCCAATACCGAATCGCTCACCGAGCGTTTCGGTCAATTTAATGCACAGCCATTCGAGCGTGGATTCGGATCCACCATCGGCACCGGGCTGCGCCGCGTGCTGTTGAGCTCTATCGAAGGCGCCGCCATAACGGGCGTGCGCATCGATGGCGTGTCGCACGAATTCAGCCCCATTCCCGGCGTCGTCGAAGATGCCACCGACATCATCCTGAACCTGAAGCAGGTTCCTTTCAAGATGATGGGCGAGGGGACGCGCATCGCGCGCCTTCAGGTAGAGAGCCCGGGCGAAGTAATGAGCAGCCAGATCGAAACCGATAACGACGTAGAGGTGCTTGATCGCAACCTCCACATCGCGACGGTCGGGGAAGGCGGCAAGGTCAACATCGAAATGCGCATCAAGAGTGGGCGCGGTTATGTGTCCGCGGACCGCAACTATGACGAGGATCTGCCGATCGGCTATATTCCCATCGATTCGGTTCATTCGCCTGTCCGAAAAGTGAATTACACCGTGGAGGCCGCGCGCCTGGGCCAGACTACGGATTACGACAAGCTCACTTTGGAAGTCTGGACGAATGGCGCAATCTCGCCGCAGGATGCGGTTGGTCAAGCGGCCAAGCTGCTTAAAGATCACATGTCGATCTTCATCAACTTCGAAGAAACGCCTGAGATCAGCGAGGAGCCGGCAGAGCGCGCCATCAACCAGATGAACGAGGTGCTGAACCGCTCGGTCGAAGAGCTCGAACTCAGCGTCCGTTCCTATAACTGTCTGAAGAACGCGAACATCCAGACCATCGGCGATCTGGTTCAGAAGAGCGAATCCGAGATGCTGCGAACCAAGAACTTCGGACGCAAGTCGTTGAACGAGATCAAGGAAATCCTTACGGGCCTGGGCCTCTCGTTCGGCATGAAGTTCGATTCATCGGGGCGCTTGATCGGCGGCGCGCCGCCCGCGTCTCCCTCTGAATACGGTCAGGACGATTACGCCGGAGTAGAGGAATAAGCAGTGCGGCATCGCAAAGCCGGAGTAAAGCTAAAGCGCGATCTCAGCGCCAGGAGAGCGCTGCTGCGCGGTCTCGTGACCAGCGTGATTCAACAGGAGCGGATCACGACAACGGTTCCAAAAGCGAAGGCAGCCAAGCCGCTGGTCGAGAAGATGATCACGCTGGCGAAAAAGGACAGCTTGCACGCCCGCCGTCAAGCCGCAGCTTTTCTCGTAGAACCCGAAGCTGTCAAAAAGCTGTTCGATAAGCTGGGCCCGCGATTCAACCAGCGCGAAGGCGGATACAGCCGGATCACTAAGCTGGGGTGGCGCAAAGGCGACGGAGCTGAAACCGCGAAGCTCGAGCTGGTCGGCTCCGAGCTGGTGAAGCGAGCCGCCGAGCGCGCCGCACGCCGGGAAGAGCGCCTTAAATCCATACGCGAAGGCAAGGAACGCGAAGAGGAAAAATAGACCTCGTCGAATCAGCGCGCCTTTCTGCGCCGCGGCCGCGAGGGAGCGGGGCGTTGAACTTCGGCGCTCATTTTGTTAGTCCCGATCTTGCTCAGGATTCGATCCTGAATCCAGTGTTCGTCCCACCATTCCTTCGGGTCGACCTGGATTCCCGCGATCAGCATGCTGAAGTGCACGTGATCTCCGAAGGCCATTCCCGTTGAGCCGCTAACTCCGATCTGCTGCTCCTTCTGGATCATATCCCCAACTTTCACGCCGATTCTGCTCATGTGGCCGTAAAGGCTCTCGAGCGAATAGCCGTGGTCTAAGATCACGCAATTTCCGTAGATCCCTAAACGATCGGCATAGATCACCTTGCCCGAGTTGGCGGCTTTGACGGGCATGTTGGTTGTCTGAGCAAGATCGTATCCGAGATGAACTTGTTCATCGACTTTCTTGCCGTTATAGAAGTAGCTCCGCTTATCGGCAAAGTAGGATTCACGCGCGCCTTTGACCGGGATGAACGGCCCCGACCAGAGTATGCGCTTTTCGGTGTTGTTTCGAAGATCGTAAATCTGCTGAGCGTTGGCCCGGCGCATCTCGCGGTTCAGCCTCACGAAGCGATCTATTAAGCTGCCGGTCCCTTCCGGATCGAGCTCACCGACAACTTTCTGAAGTTCCCTGTCGTTGAGCTGAATGTTGCTTTCACGAAATTTCTTCGGGAACACTTTGACCCAGAAGGTTGTGGTGACTTCAGTACCAGCGCCGTTGCGGGCGAAGGCGAGCGGGATTGCGTCCGCCGACACGTCCCAGGGGAACGGAAACAGCGAGAAGCGGTGACTGCTTTTGTCCGGCTCGCCCGGCGCCGGGAATGTTCCCGCGGAATAGTTGGCGACGCGAACTCCGG
This sequence comes from Bryobacteraceae bacterium, assembly GCA_049582585.1. Classification (GTDB taxonomy): domain Bacteria; phylum Acidobacteriota; class Terriglobia; order Bryobacterales; family Bryobacteraceae; genus Bog-105. The sequence goes on from JBAUUG010000243.1 coordinate 4,371, forward strand.
CATCAGTCCAGTTGCCGCCGAGATCGAGCAGCACGAGCTCCGCTCCGCCTTGATTGATGTAATGCTGCCGTCCATCGGCGACGATGGTGGGCGGTTTCAGGACGACCTGAATATCCTCGGACAGCGTGGTTGTGCTGCCACGCAAATCGTTCGAACTGCCCTTGAGGATCAGCGTGGCGGGTCCTTCGGTCAGAAAAGGCGCTTCCTTCTTTCCGGCGTTGAAGCTGTAGATGCGGCTGGTCTGTTTCGATTTAGTCTTGTCCTCATAAATGGTCTGGCTTCGGCCGTTCTGTTGGACTGAGGCCGAAAACGATTTCAAGCCGTGCGGATCATCGGCCTGAACGCGGACGGGAGTATCGGTCCCGATCGCGGGAACCGCTTTCACCAATTTGAGATCGGCTCGTTTCCCCGAAAACCAGACTGAGGCAAAGATGATCAGGATGAGCGCCCCGACACCTGTCAGTACGCCTTTGAGCAATTTCAGCATTTGATGACTCGCCGCCCTTCGATACGGTAGTTGCCTTTCAGCACCCAAGCTATCGCTTCAGAATAAAGCCGATGCTCCTCGATCAAGATCCGAGCGGAGAGCGTTTCGACGGTGTCTTCGTCGAGGACAGGAACTGCAGCCTGGAGGAGGATGGGGCCGCTGTCGAGGCTCTCGTCGACCAAGTGGACGGTACAGCCGGTGATCTTCACTCCATGAGCCAGCGCCTGATATTGGGCGTCCAAACCAGGGAAAGCGGGCAGCAGCGAAGGGTGAATGTTGAGGATGCGAGTGGAAAATTGCCGAACGAACTGTCCGCTCAAGAACCGCATATAGCCTGCCAAACAAACCCAATCCACGCTATGGCTTCTAAGTAAATCAACAACTTGCAAGTCGAAAGCGGTGCGCTCGACCCCTGCCGAGTCGATGGAGCCGCAGGGTAGGCCGAGCTCACGAGCGCGAGCCAGGCCGGGCGCGTTGGGCTTATTTGAAAAAACGAACCCAATCTCGCAATCGAGGCGGCCGGACAGAACATTGTGAGCAATAGCTTCAAAATTAGACCCTCGACCAGATAAAAGGATGCCGAGGCGGGGGCGAGAGGGCGTGCTCACAGATAGACGACCTTCGGCTGCCTGCTTGATTTCGCACGAGTGACCCGGCCGATTTCGAAGAACGGCTCCCGCAGTTTCTTGAATTTTTGCGAAACGAACCCAATCTTCTTCGGCGACACAACGAGAACCATGCCGATGCCGAGATTGAAGGTACGGCGAAAGTCGCTCTCGGGAACGTTGCCGAGGCGCTGCAGAAGATCGAAGATCGGTTGTCTGGGCCAGGAGCGAGGGTCGATCTCAACCGCGCAGCCCCGAGGCAGGATACGCGGGACATTATCGGTAAGGCCGCCTCCAGTAATGTGCGCGGCGCCTTTGAGCAGCTTCGCAGCGTGCAGCGCTTGAATTGGTTTCAGATACGATTTGTGCACTTTCAGTAATTCGTCTGCGAACTCCTCCGGAGTATGGCCGCCCGTTTCGAACAGGAGCTTGCGCGCTAAGGAATAGCCGTTTGTGTGAAGTCCATGGGAGGGAAGACCGAGGAGGAGGTCGCCTGGAATGATATCGGAGCCGGTGAGCATGTGTTTGCGTTCGACCGCGCCGACGATAAAACCGGCGAGATCGTATTCGCCCGCGGCATACATGCCTGGCATCTCGGCAGTCTCACCGCCGATTAGAGCGCAATCGTTTTTTCTGCACCCGCGCGCGATGCCGGCGACTACGCTCGCGCAGACGTCTGCGTCGAGCTTTCCGACCGCAAAATAGTCAAGAAAAAAAAGCGGCTTCGCGCCCTGAACGGCAATGTCATTAACGCAGTGATTGACCAGATCCTCGCCGATGGTATCGTGGCGTCCGGTAGCGAAAGCGATTTTGAGCTTGGTGCCGACGCCATCCGCGGAACTGACCAGGACGGGATCGCGCCATCCCTTCAGCTGGAAACCGGCTCCGAAACTGCCGATAGAAGTCAGAACGTTGGAAGTGAGGGTTTTTCGGGCGAGACGGTTGATCAGCGAGACTGCGCGACTGGCTTCGTCGATGTTTACGCCGGCATCGGCGTAGGTGGTTTGATCGCGCATTGCCAACCCAGGCGGCAACCCTTCGAGAGCTTTACCTAGGCGCCGTCTTCGAGCCGCCGAATGCGGCTCTCGTGGCTCTCTAGTATCGCGGTTAACCGCTCAAACAGACGCTCGTATTTCTTTTCGTTGTCCTGATGCATCTGCGATAGCAGTTCCACGCTCTGGGTCAGGGCTTCGATGCGTTCGTCGATATCCACGATTCCAACATACCAGTAAATTGACTGGCGGAGAGCCCGTCGCTAAAGCTTCGGGCCCTTCAATCAACTAGTCTTGCGGGAAGGTGAAATCGGCGTTATATCCTTCGCCTGAATCTTCATACAAAGCGGGAGGATCTATTGGCGCCGACCCCACTGTGGGATCTTGCTTGATGAGTTTAGAATTCGCCTTATCGAGATCGACGAGCTCTTTCAGCAGAGGCTTCGTGACGGATCCCTTTCGGCGACCATTGGAGTTCATGCGTCGAAGCTAGCACCGCAACGATCGGGATTTTGGTGGAACGCAAGGTTTCGTGAACAGCCAAGTGACTGAAAGCAAGCTGAGTGTGACACAATAACGAATTTATTCAGGATTGTGACTGGGAAGTCATCTCAATGAAATTTCAATGGGTGTTGCTGCTGGCCGCGGCGCTGGCGAATGCGGAAGTCCCGTCAGCAGTCGCTATTAAAGATGCGCACATAGTGACCGTCAGCGGGGCTGATCTCGACAAGGGAACGGTGGTTCTAAGAGATGGATTGATTCAGGATGTCGGCGCGAACATAACCATTCCGGCGGATGCATGGGTGATTGACGGCAATGGTCTCACGGTGTATCCGGGCTTCATCGATGGGTTGAGTACTTGGGGTATTCCAGCGCCTCCGGCAGCGTCGGCGGGAGCAGCTCCGGCAGCCGGGCAGACCCCCGCAGCGCCGCGCTCCCACGGACCAGAGGACCGGCCGCAGACCTATTCGTTCGAACGCGCGGCTGATCTGGTTAGCCCAAGCGACAGCCGGCTGGAAGGGGCGCGAGCAGCCGGATTTACCACCTCGGCGACCTTCCCAAACAAAGGTATCGTCGAAGGACTTGGGGCGATGGTGGAATTGGCGGGCGAGCGCGGCCGAGACATGGTCGTTGTGCAGCCGATCGGACAGCAGATTCTATTTCGCGTAGGCGGGTTCGGAAGCCGAACCGGATTTCCCTCGTCACTCATGGGGAACATCGCGTATGTCAGACAGCTCTATCTGGATCTCGAACACTATAAGGAAACGAAAGAAATGTATGCGTCGCATGCGGCTGGAAATCGACGGCCTGAATACGATCACGATCTGGAGGGATTGGCGGAATCGCCGCGCATCTTGTTGCCTGCTACGGAAGCGCAGCAGATCGACCGGATGCTGAGCTTCGGGCAGGAATTGAAGACGCCGTTCGTTCTATACGGTCTGCATGAAGCGTACAAGCGGGTGGATCAATTGAAACAGGCGAATGTGCCGCTGCTGGTGAGCCTGAAATGGCCCGAGAAGCCGAAAGATGCAGACCCGAACGATGTTCCGAATTATCGGGAATTGGAGCTGCGCGAAAAGGGACCCGCGGTGCCGGGCATGCTCGCGAAAGCGGGCGTGAAGTTTGGTCTTTATTCGGATGGAGTGGATGCTGCGGCAGAGCTGAAGAAGGCGATCAAGAAGGCCATTGACGCTGGTTTGCCGCGAGCGGATGCGATACGA
>JBAUUG010000244.1:0-3249 GCA_049582585.1 Bryobacteraceae bacterium
GATTACGGCTGCTCTCGGGATTTTTATTCTCCTAGCCGGGCGATTGGAGCGCTCGCATTGAATCGGCGCTTGTTCTTCATGGGGCTAGCAGGCGCCGCGCTGGGTTGTACGTCGGGGCGATCGCGACGCCTGAACGTTTACAACTGGGAGAATTACGTCGCGAGCACGACCATTCCCGGCTTCGAGCGCGAGTTTAACGCGCAGGTGCGCTACGCGACTTATGGGAGCGCGGAAGAGATGCTGGCAAAGGTCATGAGCGGCAACTCCGGCTGGGATGTCGTGTTCCCGTCGAATAGTTTCGTAGAGCCGATGCGGGCACTCGGTCTATTGGCATCGCTCGATCACAGCAGGCTTCCCAACCTCGGCAATCTCGATGCCCGATTTCAGTCGCCGGAGTGGGATCGGAGCCTGGAGTGGTGCGTGCCGTATATGCACAGCGCCACGGGTATTCTCTACTCCAGGCAAGTTTCGCGGCCGCCGCTCGCTTGGGCGGATTTATGGACCGACTCGTACTCGCGGCGAGTCACGATGCTGGACGATTCGGCGGAAGTATTCGGGGCGTGCCTGAAACGCTTGGGGTGCTCCGTCAATTCCGGTGACGAGGGCGAGCTGAAAAAGGCTCGCGATCTGGCTATCCAACAGAAGCCGCTGCTGCGCGCTTACCTGAGCGAAGAAGTGCGGGACCAGGTGATTGCGGGTGACGTTTTGGCCGCGCAGATGTGGGCGCAAGTGGCGCAGGTTGCTATGGACAACTCGACCAATCTGGCGTTCTCATTCCCGGCGGAAGGATTCGCGTTATACGCGGACAACGTTTCCATACTGCGGGAGAGCAAGCACAAAGATCTGGCTTACAAATTTGTCGATTATTTGCTGCAGCCGAAAGTCGCGGCCGCGATTGCCATGGAAATGCGCACGGCAACGGCCAACGCGGCAGCTAGAGCAATTTTGCCGGAAGCGCAACGGAATAACACGATTCTGTATCCGACTCGGCAAACGCTCGAGAGAGGGGAGTGGTTCAAAGCGTTGCCCGGCCCGGCGCAGCGGCTGCGGGATCGTTATTGGACCGAAATTAAATCGGCCTAGGGCGAAGCCCGCTATTCCACTAAAGGAGCGAAGCCCGCTATTCTACTGAATATGGAAGATGATAAGCGCAAGCCGACTCAACCCGATAAGAATGTGGCGGCTGAAGAGCGGCCCGTTCCGTCGCAGGCGGAAGGAGATCTGGAAACGGTAGAAGAGGATCTGGAAGAAAAAGAAAAGGACAGCTCGCCGAAAAAGCAGTAACCAGGATGCATGAGGAAATAATGCTTTGCGGATAATTCCCGACGGCATTTATTATGCTTGCGGCCTGGTCTTGGCCGGTCTGGCTGTTTCGTATTTTCTGAATCCGTGGGCGGGTCTACCGCTTTACATTTTTGCGGGGTTTTGCCTTTATTTCTTTCGCGATCCCGAACGGGTTGCGCCTTCCGATAATGTGATGGTGGCTCCCGCCGATGGCAAAGTGGTGGCGGTGCGCGAACTTGGCCCCGGCGAGACTCGCATCAGCATCTTTTTAAATATTTTCAACGTACACGTGAATCGAGCGCCCATTCCGGGTAAGGTGGCAGGCGTCGTTTATCAGAAAGGCAAGTTCCTGGTGGCGAGCCACGAAGCAGCTTCTTCGGAGAATGAGCAAAATACGTTGCTCATCGAGGGAGGCGGGACTCGCGTGGTGTGCCGTCAGATTGCAGGGCTGATCGCGCGGCGGATAGTTTGCTACAAACGCGCGGGCGATTCGGTCAGCCCGGCCGAGCGTATCGGCTATATCAAATTCGGCTCTCGCGTCGACGTGTTGTTTGGGCCCGAGTGGAGGACTGCGGTCAAAGTTGGGGACAAGGTCTTCGGGGGAACTACTGTGCTGGCGCGGCCGGCGCGATCCGAGGAGGCGGTCTGAATCCTAGAGACGAACTGGCCAGTCCGCGCAATCCGGAGAAGAGACCGCGGAGGCGCGCCGCCTATGCGCTGCCGACCCTATTTACCAGCGGGAACATCTTCTTAGGCTTTGTAGCGATTCTTCAATCGTTCGAAGGAGCCGCGCAGGCGCAACGCGGAGATTACAGTGACAATCCGCATTTTATTATCGCGGCAAAGGCGCTTGCGTTCGCGGTGTTCTTCGATGGCCTGGACGGCCGCATCGCGAGGATGACGCGCACGACCAGCGACTTCGGCCGGGAACTCGATTCTCTCGCCGATGTCATTGCGTTCGGCATCGCTCCGGCGGTGCTTGCCTTCGTGTGGGGTGTGCTGTTCGTTGCTGCCGCAAACAGGGAATGGCTGGGCCACCTGATGAAAGCCGGGTATTTCGTCGCGTTTCTTTATCTTTTGTGTGGTTCGGTGAGGCTGGCGCGATTCAACGTGCAGACCAATCCGATGCCAAAAAATCCAGGACGTCCGGATCGGAAGTACTTCGTCGGAATGCCCATACCCGCAGGTGCCGGCTTTATCGCAGCTGTGGTATTCCTCGATGCGTCGCCGGTACGCTCATTCGCGTTCTCGGTTACCTGGCTCGTGATGGTCGGGATTGTTTCTCTGCTAATGGTAAGCACATGGCGCTATCCCAGCTTCAAGCAGATCAATATTACGAAACCTCGTTCTCCACTGGTGGTGTTAATCGTTGGAGGAGCCGCGATCTTGATCTGGAATTGGTCGCAGCCGGTGCTGTTGGCCATAGCCTCCGCTTACGTTGTGAGCGGGATAGTGATCCGATTGGGAGGAATCATTCGCAAGCGAAAGAGATCGCGCCCCCCCGCGCCGCTCCAGGAGCATCCGGTTGGCTGATATTCGTTCCTTCAGCAAGGCGAAGGCAATCCAGTTAGCGCTATTGGGCGGCGAAACGCTGCTCGGCCGCGAACTTCAGGGAGTGCTGGAGGGTCGCGGAACAGGTATATCGATCACCGGATACGCGTCGACGGGCGAAGGCAATTTCAGCGAGCACGAGGGTGAATCGGTCTATCTTAAGCCGTTGGACGCGGGTTCGATTCGCGGCGATTTGGCGATCCTTACGGCAGGGTCGCTGGAGGGAGCACTGAAGGCCTATGGCTTGGCGAAAGCGGCGGGCGGCCATCCTTGCGTGATCGATTGCAGCGGACACCTCGAGAACCAACCCGAAGCTCGCATCACGGCGCCGCTCTTGGAATATCCGGACCCGAAGGCGAGTTGGTTGCTTGTGATTGCTCATCCGGCGGCCAGTGCCGTGGCCCTGGTATTGAC
>JBAUUG010000245.1:0-15231 GCA_049582585.1 Bryobacteraceae bacterium
ATCGTGCGCCAGACGAATTCGATTACGCGAGCACATCTCGAGCGGCTGCTGCTGTTTGGTCTCGGGCTCTCGGCCATTTTGCTGCTTTCGGCGTTGTTCGTGGCCTTGAGAACGGTTCGCCAGATCAACCGGAACACGGAGACATTCGCGCGACGGCAATCTCTGGCCAAAGCAGCCATTGATGGCATTGAGAAACAGCAGGCGGACTTGAATAACCGCTGGCTGCAGCTGGCGCGGAAAAAAGATCTGGTCCGGCGCGAAGAGATTCTGGATGAATTGGCGCAAAACCGCCGGCAGATGAGCAGCGCGCTTGAATCAGCGTATGAGCAGGCTGAGCTGCTGCGCGAGAGCATTTATCAGGAGGGGCATGGCTTACTCAAATGGACCGTGTGGCTGTTCGCCGCCTGTGTCCTGCTGTCTCTGCTGTGCGCTAGCTGGGCGGTGCGCGCGTCGACGGAATTATTTGGAAGGCTGGAGCAGCAGGCAGGTGAGCTGACCAAGATGCAGTACCAGTTTCTCGAGAGCCAAGAAGATATTGCGCGGCGCTTCTCGCATGAGCTGCACGATGAGCTAGGTCAAGCGCTGACCGCGGTCAAGGCTAATCTTTCGGCGTTGCGCGGCGGCGGCGTGGACGAGGGTCGCGTGGATGACTGTTCGCGATTGGTGGACCAGGCAATTAAAGACGTTCGCGAGATGTCGCAGCTTCTGCGCCCGACCATCCTTGACGATTTTGGCCTGGATGCGGCGTTGCGATCTCTGGCGGGCAGTTTTTCTCAGCGCACGGGGATTCAGGCGAGCTACCGCAGCGACTTGGACGGAAAGCGCCTGCGCGATCAGACCGAGACGCACTTATTCCGCATCGCGCAGGAAGCGTTGACCAACGTAGCGCGGCACTCGCAAGCCACATCGGTTTCCATCGAGCTGCTGTCGCGTGGGGGCGAGGTGGCGCTAACCATTCGAGACAATGGACAGGGATTCGAAATGATTGAGAGACAGCCATCCGCGGGGCTTGGCCTCGCGGGCATGCGAACCCGGGCGCGCGGGTGCGGCGGCATCTTTAAATTGGAAACAGCGGCCGGTAAAGGGTTGACTCTCGAGGTGACGTGCCCGATCGCGCAATAAAGATTCTTTTGGCTGACGATCACACGATCGTGCGGCAAGGTCTCAAGCTGATCCTTTCAGCGAATCCGGATTTGCAGGTGGTTGGCGAAGCGGCGAACGGCCGCGAAGCTGTTGAACTCGCCCAGAAACTCCGGCCGGATATCGTGCTGATGGATGTCGCCATGCCGGAGCTGAACGGGATAGAAGCCACGCGGCGCATGGTGGAGGCGAATCCGCGCCTGCGAGTGCTGGTTCTGAGCATGCACAAAGAGGCTGTCTATGTACGAGAAATTCTGAAGGCCGGCGCGCGCGGCTACATTCTTAAGGACGCGATCGATACAGAGTTGTTGAGCGCAATACGATCGGTTGCCCGCGGAGACGGTTATATCAGCCCGTCGGTTTCCGGGGCGCTGTTGAGCGACTACCGGCAGAATGTCACCGATCCGATTGATCTGCTCTCGAGCCGCGAACGCGAGGTTTTGCAACTCATTGCGGAGGGAAAAACGAATAAGGAGATCGCGACCCGCTTAAACCTCAGTGTTTACACGGTCGATTCCCATCGCGGAAAAATCATGGAGAAGCTCAATTTGCACAGCACGGGAGAACTGGTGAGATTCGCCATGAAACATGGGCTGGTGGATTAGCGCACAACGTGGCTTGGTTTTATATGTGGTGCGCGTATGCTCCAGCCTCGATGCTTTGAACGATTGCGCCCAGAGTTGTTTGGCCGATGATGGAGCCGCGCGCGGTGCTCACTTCCGACTTCGACGAACGTAGCGTGGAGGCGAGCACATTGAATCGAACCAGTTCTAGTTATGTACGGAGTGTAAAATAAGATGCAGTTCGGTAAGATCCTTGCGCGCTTGAACAGCTGGCTTCATCAAGATGTTGCCTTCCTTGGTTAAAGCTGCGTAGCCGTGTTGAAGCTCTGATTCTGCCTCCGCATATTTATGTTCTCTAAACAAAACGTCACCTAATTCGATTCGCGCAGATCCCGTCTGTGGATTGTCGGCGCCAAATGCTGCGGTGAGTTTATCGAGAGAACGCCGAAACGATGCTTCGGCATTGCTCAATTGATTTTCTGCGAGATACAATTCACCCATCCGTAACGGTCCTAGGGCAAGATGTCTATCATTGGCGCGATAAATTGCACTAAAGATATTCTGCATCCGGTTGAAGTCCGATCCGGCCTCATTGAAGTCGCCGCGTCGTAGAGCGAGCATGCCTGATAAGTTCAGGCCATACGCAAAGGAGGGATGCTCTCTTCCACTTTCGCTCTCAAGCGCATGCATACCGGAGCCGACCAAGCGGGAGGCTTCTTCGAATTTGCCGGTATAGATCAGCGACTCCGCCAATGCCTCTTCTAGCAGCGCCACCTCCGCATTCTCTTGCCGGTACCATCCTCGATCGATGGCCAGCGCTTCCCGCGCATTCTGCTCGGCCTCCGTGTAAAGGCCTCGCTTGATCTGCACTTGACTCAGGTTGGACAAGTCCTCCGCAACGCCCGGGCTGCGGTTCCCGTCAAGGCGGCGATCCTCTTCAAGCACGCGCCGCTCGAGCGGCTCAGCAGCCGCTTGCTGGCCGGACAACAAATAGGCATTGGCAAGGTAGCCCAGGGACTCGGCAAGAAGCGACTCTTCATCTGGTCTTCCTGTCTCAAGTTGAATCGCTTTCTGTAAGACATTGATGGATTTCGACAGATGTCCGTCGTGCTCCAGCGCAGAACCGAGAGCCGTCATGGATTCGCCTAATAATTTATGAGTAGCTGGCAGCGTCTCTCTGGCAATTTCCATTTCGCTGCTCGCCAATTGCTCGGCCTCGGCAAATCTCGCTTGATCGATTCGTAGCATCGCCAGAGAGATGAGGGTGTCGCCCAACTCGATGTTGTCTCTACCGTACAAACCACGGCGCTCCGCAATCGACAATTGCAGTGCAGATTCCGCTTTATCAAAATCGCTCAGAGTGAGATACACGTTCCCAAGCGTCTCGTAGAGGTCCGACTGCACATCGGGCTCGTTGTTCAACTCATGCGCCTGTTGAACCGCCTTATCGAGCACATCTACAACTCGGAGATTGGCCGAAGGCGCCTCATCAAAGCCGCCGCCGATTGCCTTTAATAGCAGTTCCTTGATCCGGTCGGCTCGGCTTGCCTGTCTCCAGGCAGCATCCCGCGCTTTAGCCACTCGTATCATATAGAAGCCCGTGAGGCCGATGATCAAGACGAGTGCCGTTGTGGCGATACCGAGAGAAGTTCGGTTGCGCCTCAAGAACTTTCCCGTCCTGTAGCAGACAGAAGCAGAATGAGATTCGAGCGGTTCATCATCGAGAAACCGGCGGATATCCTTCATCAGCGCATCCACCGTCCGATAACGGTCTGCGGCATTCCTGTGCATCGCTTTCAGGATCAGTGCATCAAGATCCGCCCAATGGCGCTTTGCCAGACCGTGCAGGCGCGAAGCGCGGGCGGACGGCTTTACCGGCTCGCTAGTTCCAAAACTTTCCTCATTTTTCAGCGCCCCCGGCGTAAAGGGGAGTTCGCCTGTCAGCAATTGATAGAGAATAACGCCGAGCGCATACACATCCGTCTCCGAGGAAATCTCGCCATTTGAAATCTGCTCGGGTGCGGCGTAAGCGCGCGTAAGTGGGTTCAATCCGGTCTTGGTGTATGCCGGCAGGTCCAGGCCCTCGCTCACCTGCTTTGCGACACCAAAATCGAGCAGCTTAACGTTCCCCTCGGCCGTGACCAGGACGTTGGACGGCTTCAGGTCGCGGTGAATCACCCCTTTCGAGTGGGCGTAGCGCGTCGCATCACAAATCTCCAGAAAAAGGCGGAGCCGCTCGCGGACGGGCAATGATTTGCGCTCGCAATACGCGGTAATCCGCTCGCCATCCACATATTCCATCGCGAACCACGGCGTTCCATCCTCAAGCGTGTTGCCCTCAAAGATGCGGGCGATGTTGGTATGAACAAGCCGTGCGAGCGATTGCTGCTCGGCTTCGAACACGGTACGGTGCCGGGGAGATATCCAGATGCCCTGAGGCACCTTGATGGCAGCATCGACTTTCCATTGATCGTGCCAAGCGAGATAGTCCACGCCCATTCCGCCCGCGCCCAATTCACGGATGATCGAGTAGGGGCCGAGGCGCTTGAGCGGCTCACTTCCAAGTTGGTCCTCTAGCTGAAGGGAGAACGCCCCGATTCCTGCGTCGATAACCGAGTGCCTTATATGTCCGTCAAGGAGGCCGCGCAATTCCTTTTCAAGTTCATTGTTGCCCTGGGTGCGCGCTTCGATGAAACCCGCATATTCGTGGGGCGGCAGTTGCAGGGCTTCCTGGAAAAGATGATCCAGCGTCTCCCAGAGTTCCGCGTCCAAAAGCACTCCTCCCCTGATTACTACGCGAAAACAGGCGCGCGTCCCTCAGTCCTTCACACGCGCATTGAGCCACGCTCGCGCAAACTGCCAGTCTCGCTCAACGGTCGCAACCGAAATCCCGAACTCCGCCGCGATCTCCTGGTCGCTCAATCCGAGATAAAAGCGGCATTCGACGACGTCCGCCTTCCTCGCGTCCTGCGCCCGGAGCTGGTCCAGAAATTCATTAAGCACGAGAAGCTGCTCGATGGTCCAGGTCTTTGCCTCCATCTGATCGTCAAGCGTGATCTTGACGGCGCCTTCGCCCCGCTTGATCGCGTCTTTGCGCCGCGAGGCATCCACAAGCACTTGCTTCATGGCTTTCGCGATGAGGCGTTTCAGATGCAGGGGCGACTCGACGGCAAACCTTTTGCCTGATGCAATTTAATATACGCTTCGTTGATGAGCCCCGTCGGCGTCAACGTGTTGCGGCGCGACTGCCGCAAAAGAGACACGGCCAACGGCCGAAGCTCTTTGTAGATGGCCGTAAACTGATCATCCATGGCCGGCGCCACCCCGGTGGAGTTTGCCAATCTTCTGCCCTCCGTCGATTGTTCTTTCTTCGGCAGGAATGAGGGCGAAACTCCTCATCCTGCGTAGAGACCATCAGGGAAAAGTTAAATAGAACCTTCCCAGATTACCTGAAGCAAAAGGGGTGAGAGCCTTATGATCTGCCAACGATGCGGGCACGCCAGCGCTGCTACGTCTGCCTTCTGCACGAACTGCGGCGAGCCCCAGCAGTTACAAGCCGCCGTTGCGGCTGGCGCTTCCGGCGCGCAGCCCGTCAGCCGCCCGATCCATGAGAGCGTCCGCTTCGCTCCAGCCGCGAGCGTCGCGAGGAGCGTGGATGCCACTCGGTATGCTCCATTTCTTGGGCGCTTCGTCGCCTTTCTTTTGGATGAATTCCTTGCCGGGGCCCTTGCCGCCGTTACCTACTTCATCATGGCCGCGATAGCAGCGGCGTCCGGCGCTTCTAGCTTCCACAGGGGATACGGAGGCGGTTACAGGATGGGTGCCGGGCTTGGCGCAAGCTTCTTCTTACTGCTACTTGGTGGACTCCTCGCCTTTGCCGTCTACGTGTACTACTTCGTGAAGCAGGAGACCGGACCGAAGCAGGCGACTATCGGCAAGACTCTGCTCGGACTCAAGGTCATGAATGCTTCCGGCGGAACCATCAGCGTCGGCCAGAGCTTGGGTCGGCTTATTGTTAAGAGCACAATTTCGGGGCTCTTCTTTGCCCTCGGGTTCCTGATGGCCGCCTTCACCGAGCGCAAGCAGGCGTTGCACGATTTCATTGCGGGCACGGTTGTGGTTCAGCGGTAACGACGCACTCACAACGAAAAGCGAAAGGCACTATGTTCCGAAACAAGATCATTGGCGTGGCGGCTGGCCTGTGCGGGCTGCTCATTCTCATCCCGAGCGGCTGGTCGCAGGCCGCCGCTCTGCAAGCTTTGCAAGAGTATTTCACCCGTAACGGTTCGTTGTGCGTAGTAAAGCTCTACGGTCTGCATATCACGAGCAACGTGATGGGCCGTCCCATCGAGATGCGCGTACAGGACGGCGTTGTCTCGCGCGGCGCTTCCCGCTGGGTGCACGGCGACCGCGATATTACGATTCCCCTCGGCCAGACCGTGCAGTTCCAGCGCGTCGAAGCGGCCCAGGACGCCAAGAGCGATCTTTTACGCGTGTACGTTCTGGCCATGGGTTCGGTCGTGCCCGTCTCGTTCGTAGTACCTAAAAACAGCCTTGCAACTATGAGCGCGGAGCAGATGCAGGCGCTGGTGGAAACCGTATTCCAGCCCGCCGCATCCGCGCAGCCGGCGGAAGGTAATACCCCGCCGTCCGCGCATCAGAATGCCAGCCCCGCTCGGCCTGCAGTCACGCGTCCGAATCCGCCATCGCCAGATCAGTCATCAGAGCGCACCCCACTTCCGAGCGAGAACGTGGTGGATCTCGAGGGAATCTTAAGAAAACACAACGGAGACGCCATCCTGAAGATCGAAGGCGTCCATGCCGTCATGCAATCGCCTGATTTTACCCGCGATAACGTCATTGTGGACGGGGTGTTCCAACCTCGGTCCACCGGCGGCATCTACCGCGGAATGCGCGACATGGTGTTCTGGCCCAACTCGCACGTGACGTTCATGCAACTCGCAGCTTTTACCGACAACGACCACGATATTCTGCATCTGGTCGTCAGGTCGGACTTGGGAGCATTCGCTCCGATCTCGTTTCTGTTTCCCAAAGGCGAGCTGAGCTCGATGTCCAAACGCGACATCATGAAAACCATGGACCCATTCATCGTGTTTGCGGCGGCGGATGAGAACACATTTCGGAATGAACCAGGCTCGCGGACGGACGCGAAGACCGCTGCCGGCATACCTTCGGCGCCGGGCGAGGCCACTACCTTGGAGGGTCTATCGCTGCGGCCCAGCCGGCCGCCGGATCAAGGCTGCATGTGGGTTCCGTACGTGAGTAAGAAGTGGTCTTTAGCACTACTGCGCGAGCATTGCACCGGCGGCCGGAACGATTGGAAACTGAACGACATGGCGGACGGTATTGGAATGAGCACCGAAGGGCCAGCCCAGGGCGCCGACATTCAGATTCTGTCGAAGCCCGCAACTCAACCGATTGAAACGGCAATTCAGCAGCAAGTTATTGCGAAGCTCCATGATCCAGCGGCACGCGCGAATTGCCGCGCAACACGCCAGACAGAGGAAGAGGAGCCTGGATGGCACGAGTACCAGGTACAGGCGTTTGGCGCCTACGCGAAGCGCCAGCCGAAAACTCCGGAAGAGATGGGGAAGGACGGTATGGAATTCTGCGGAGGCCTATACGGCGCGGACGTCAGTGACGTCTTTCTGTATAATCCGGACGTTTCGAAGACGCACTTTTTCGCATTGCATGGGCTGAGCGATCCTCCGAAGGCGCAACCGTTCGATATATTCTCGCTGCGGTTTCTGAACGGTAGCGCTAATAACCAAAGCGCGTCCGATCGCTAGGCTCGACAGTTTCATACATCGACTGAAAGTGCTGAGGGTTTTTCGAAAGAATTTCCGTAATAAAGAAAGAAGCGAGGGTGCTTTGCAGGAATCAGCTTTCCAGCTTCCGAGATTTTTATTTTTGAAAGGGTTAATTCTAGCTATGACTTCTAAACAAATCGCGCTCACTCTAACTCTGTGCTCGGCGTGTCTTTTTGCTCAGGAGGCACCGACTGAGCCCGAGTATGTCAACCAGTACTACGTCTTGAAAGACGGAAAGCTTGAGCGTCTCGAACATGAAAACTTGAAATTACAGCACAAAACAAACGATTATTTCGTGACGGTCAAGGGAAGCAGCATTGAAACTGTGAACGGAACTCATTCGCCCGTGCGTCTCGGCACAGATGCGCATTTCATCGTGCGGATGCAGACCGGCGATATCGATCCTGCGACGATGGTCAAGCTTCAGCCATTCAAGGTCGGCAAGAACGACCGCGAAATATTGATGAACTCGGGCGGTGCGCACCTGTTCGGCGGCGTGCATTCGAAAGCCGCGGACGACATCAGCATTGCTGTCACTGTCAAGAAGTACGGAACCAACTCTTTCGAGGTCGTTCCCTCGCGGCCGCTTGCGCCAGGCGAGTATTTCTTCACTGTGATGGGTTTGCAGGCCGACTGCTTTGGCGTGGACGCAAAGTAACATGGGCTGGGCGGGTTTTACCAATAGTTGGTCCAGCATCGCAATCTTGTTCCAGAGCTTCTGGCCGTGAAGGAACTCTGCCCTAAGCTAACGCTCATCCAACGGCAGCGGTTCTGAGGGACTTTAAAACTCTCAATCTCTTCTGCTACACTCAGGTGTGCGGACGCGGATCTTAGGCGTTATTCCCGCCCGCTTTGCCTCCGCCCGGTTCCCTGGAAAAGCTCTCGCCTCCCTCGGTGGAAAGCCGATGCTGCAGCACGTCTATGAGCGTGCCCAACTCTCGCGCTACCTCGACGATCTCCTTATAGCCACTGACGACGAGCGCATAGCCGCGGCAGTTCGCAAGTTCGGCGGGCGCGTGCGCATGACGCGCGAGGATCATCCATCCGGTACCGATCGCCTTGCGGAAATCGCGTCGTCCGAACAAGCCGCTCTCTACGTGAACATTCAGGGCGACGAGCCGTTGATCGATCCTGAGGCCATTGACGCAGCCATTCTCTGCGTTCACGGAGATGAGTCCGTTTCGATGGGGACGCTGAAACGTCGCATTGCCGATCCCACTGACATCGTGAATACCAACGTCGTAAAAGTTGTGACGAATCTGCTGGGCGATGCAATTTATTTCTCGCGCTGCCCGATTCCTTACGATCGCGACGGGCGCACTGCAGTGCCTTTGTATTCGAAGCACATCGGACTGTACGTTTACCGGCGCGATTTTCTCTTGCACTATCCCGATCTCACTGTCGGACCGCTCGAACGCGCCGAACGCCTCGAGCAATTGCGCGCGATCGAGAATGGTTATCGGATTCGCGTGGTCGACACCCAATATGAATCTCTCGGCGTAGATACGCCCGAAGATTTGGAGCGAGTCAATCAGTTGTTCTCAGCAGTCGCTAATTCTGTCGCATTCGATGCCTAAATACATATTCGTCACCGGGGGCGTGGTCTCATCGTTAGGAAAAGGAATCGCGGCCGCGTCGATCGGATGTCTGCTCGAAAGCCGCGGGCTGCGCGTCACGCTGCAGAAGTTCGATCCCTATTTGAACATCGATCCAGGCACCATGAGCCCCTTCCAGCATGGTGAGGTGTTCGTGACGGATGACGGCGCCGAAACCGATCTCGATCTTGGGCATTATGAGCGTTTCACGCACGCACCCCTGACGCAAAGTAATAATCTGACCTCCGGCCGCATTTACGAAAATATTATTGCCCGCGAGCGCAGAGGCGACTATCTAGGCAAGACCGTGCAGGTGATTCCGCATGTTACGAATGAGATTAAGGCAGCGTGCCGAAAAGTGGCGGCCGATGTCGATATCGCGATCGTCGAGATCGGCGGCACGGTAGGCGATATCGAGTCGCTTCCTTTTATCGAGGCGATTCGGCAGATGCGCCATGAAGAAGGACGAGAGAATACGCTGTTCGTGCATCTCACGCTGGTGCCATGGATCGCCGCCGCCCAGGAGCTGAAGACCAAGCCGACACAACACAGTGTGAAGGAGCTGCGCGCGATCGGTATTCAGCCCGATATTTTGCTTTGCCGCTCGGAACGGTCGCTGCCGCGCGAAGTCAAAGAAAAGATCGCTCTGTTCTGCGACGTCGATGTCAGCGGCGTGGTCACCGCGAAAGATGTCCACTCGGTCTACGAAATTCCTTTGGTATTTGCCGAACAGGGAGTAGACGAGAGCATCCTGCGGCTGCTGCACGTCGAGGCAGCTCCGCGGAATCTTTCGCGCTGGGTCGAAATGGTCGACCGGATGAAGAATCCCCTGCGCGAAGTCAGCATCGGATTAGTCGGCAAGTACGTTGAGTACGAGGATTCGTACAAGAGTTTGAAAGAAGCGTTGCTCCACGCCGGCATTGCCCACCAGGCTCGAGTGAATATCGAATGGATTGAATCCGACCGCATGGAGTGGCCGGAATGCTGCGATTATTTGCGGCGCTTTGACGGCATTCTGGTACCGGGCGGGTTTGGCAAACGCGGAACTGACGGAATGTTGAACGCCATCCGTTGTGCCCGAGAAGAAAAGATACCGTATTTCGGCATCTGTCTCGGCATGCAGACCATGGTCGTCGAGTTTGCGCGCAATGTTTGCGGCTTGACAGATGCCGATTCCACCGAGTTCAACCCTGCGACTCCGCAGCGCGTCATCTTCAAATTGCGTGAGTTGAAGGGCGTTGACGAACTCGGCGGCACCATGCGTCTGGGCGCATACCCGTGCCAGCTGGCCGAAGGCAGTTTCGCCGAGCGGGCCTATGGTGTAACGGAGATCAGCGAGCGCCATCGTCATCGTTACGAGTTCAACCGGGAGTTTGAACCGCAACTGACGGAGCATGGATTGCGGCTCACCGGCCAAACGCCGGATGGCGTGTACGTCGAAATCTGCGAGGCGCCGGATCATCCCTGGTTCCTGGGCTGCCAGTTCCATCCTGAATTCAAATCCAAGCCGCTTGAACCTCATCCCTTGTTTACAGCTTTTCTGAGCGCAGCTTTGGAGCACCGGGAAAACAAATCGCATCCGGTGAAGAAAGCCTCTGACATCCACGAGTACTCCGTGGCTCAATGACCTCGGTCGTTGTGGGCGAGGGCTCCGCCCAAGTGACGTTCGCGAATGAGGCGCCTCTCGCGCTAATTTGCGGCCCTTGTGTCATTGAAAGCGAAGAGCACGTGTTACGGATGGCGCAGAAGATCCAGCAGATCGTCGGACGTTTCGTTTTCAAAGCGTCTTTCGATAAGGCAAATCGCAGCAGTCTGAACTCCTATCGGGGGCCGGGCCTGAAGGAAGGCTTGCGGATCTTGGGTCTGGTCAGGAAGCTTGGGATTCCAGTGCTCACCGACATTCATGAACCAGCGCAAGCGCCGGCTGCAGCCGAAGCAGTGGACATTCTTCAGATTCCCGCTTTTCTCTGCCGGCAGACGGATCTGCTGCTCGAGGCGGGCAAGACCGGTTGCGCCGTCAACATCAAGAAAGGTCAGTTCCTCGCGCCCGCGGACTTTGTGCACGCCGCTGAGAAAGTTGCGAGCACCGGTAACCATCGAATTATCCTGACCGAGCGCGGCTCCTCGTTCGGCTATAACAACTTGGTTGTCGATATGCGGAGTCTCCCAATCATGGCTGAAACCGGGTATCCGGTGGTCTTCGATGCCACCCACAGCGTGCAGCTTCCGGGAGCGGCAGGAACGGCATCCGGCGGGCAGCCGCAGTTCATTGAGCCGCTCGCCCGCGCGGCGACGGCGGTTGGCGTTGCAGGAATCTTCGTGGAGGTGCATGAGGCGCCGGAACGCGCCCTTTCAGATGGGCCGAACGCTTTGCGGCTCGACCATTTACCTGATTTCTGGAGCGGCCTTAAGGCCATCGATTCGCTCGTGAAGAGCCGTGAACGGGGTAATCAGTGAACGCCGCACCACCTACGCACGTCGTATTATGTAGAGTCGTATGCTGTCACGTCTTAGGGAACGCCGGTCCCGCCAGCGCGGGTTTTCGCTGATTGAGCTGCTGATCGTCATTGCCATCATCCTGATCATCTTGTCCATCGCTTTGCCCCAAATGAGCAAATCGAGGATGCATGCTCAGGAGATGGGCGCCATCGCCACGCTCAAGACCATCAACACGGTCCAGACGCAATATATGTCGCAGTTCGGGCAGTTTGCAACTACGCTCGGCCAACTGGGCCCTCCGACCTCTGCAGGGGCCGCTGAAGGCGCGCAAGCTGCTGGACTAATCTCAGGGAGTCTGGCCAGCGGCTCAAGCGGCGGCTATAACTACACAGTTACGCAAACGCCAGGAGGCTACGCTGTTTCGGCGGTGCCTAAGGCGTTCGGCAGCACGGGACGCCGCACCTTCTACACCGATCAGTCGGGAATTATCCGGCAGAATTGGGGCCAGGATCCCGCGACGGCGACCAGCCCCGAGATGCAGTAGCAGTAGTGCTCTCTTGAAGCCCCTACTCTGCGCCATCCTCTTCCTGGTAACGCCGGTTCCCGCGCTGCGGGCCCAAAACCCGCTGCACGCCTCTGATATCGCGGCCGCGCTAGGGCAGATGTCGCTCGATCCGGACCAAAGTTACCGTGTCCGCGATATTCAGTTCTCTCGCGGCGACATTAAGATTTATCTCGCGGAAGGTGTCCTCTCCTTTGTCACGCCGGTCGACGGTAGAGTAGTTGCCGCAGTCTTTACAACCGAAGGAGTAGAAGCCGGAGACGCGGAAATCCTGGTGCTGCCGCCACAGCGTAGTGAACGCGCTTCGCTCGCGTCGTTCACAAACACTCCCAATCTCGACGAGCATTTCACGTCCGCGTTGTTCCTATTTTCCGATGACACGGCCAAAGAGCTGTTAGGGCAAATCGGCGAGCATCCAGTCCATAAAGCGCCTGAGATCGCGATGCGGATTGCTCCCGTAATAAACCCGGTCGTTCGCGACGCGAGTTCTCGGATAGACGTGCGCGTGGTGCGCGCGCTGCTGGACAACCACGACCCAGCCCAGGGATTTTTCTACAGCCTGATTGCGGGACGTGGGCTCGGGACGTTCGACGTGATGTATGAGCCCGGTGATTTCGAGCCTATCTCTCTGGGCCGCGCTCCACCCGCGAATGGGGGCCACCCAGGATTTCAGCTTTGGACGGAATTCCGCCCGCGTCACGCGCCGCGTTACATTCTGCCGCCGATCAGCATAAGGGACTATCAGATCGATGCCACCATTCACCCGGAGCTCAGCATGTCAGCCACGGCAGCTTTCCAGGTTCGTCCAAGCGTGGAGGAAGGGCGGGTTCTCGAGTTTGACTTATCAGATCGGTTAAAAGTGCTATCCGCGGCGATAGACGGCAAGCCGGCCGAAGTTTTTCAGCGCGACTCAGTTCGCTTGGCCGAGCTGAAAAGCTCCGGGGCATTCTTACTTGTTTCAAATACGCCTCTCAGCCCGGCCGGCGAATACCGCGTCGAAGTCCGCTACGAAGGGTCTGTTATTCGGCAGACCGGCGACGGCTCCTACTTTGTCGATGAGCGCAATGCCTGGTATCCCTACCGCCATCCGATGTTGACCAGCTTTGATTTAACTTTTCACTATCCAGGTCATTTGCGCCTGGTCTCAACGGGCGAGTTGGTGAGCGAGAATGTAGCCGGCGATGTGCGCGTGGTCCACCGCAAAACGCAGGTTCCGGAAGCACTGGCGGGTTTCAATCTCGGCGATTACAATGTGACCGCCGACGAGAACGGTCCTTACCGAGTTGAATGTTATTCGAACCGGGCGGCGGCGGAAGGACTTGAACCGATCCCTCAAGAGACCGAAAGCATCCTCGCCTATTACACGCAGCGCTGGATGCAACTCCCCATTCACAGTGTGGCCGTGTCCCCAATTCCAGGTTATTTCGGGCAAGGCTTCCCGGGCCTGATTTACCTGTCCACCCTCTCCTACTTGCGGGGAAAAAACCGGCCGGCCGAACTGCGTACTCCGGTCATGGAACATTTCTTCTCGGAGTTGCTATTGCCGCATGAAGTAGCGCACCAATGGTGGGGCAACATAGTCAGCCCGGCGGATTATCGAACGGGCTGGCTGATTGAGGCCATGGCGAACTATTCGGCTCTGCAGTATCTGCAGAAAACACACGGAGGCGCGGCAGTAAACGCTGCGCTGGCGCGGTACCGGAGTGACCTTACTCACGAGGAGAATGGAAGAACTGTTGAATCCGCGGGCCCTGTCGATTTTGGTTTTCGCCTGCTGGCAACCGCGGGTATGCCTGTTTGGCACGTCGTTACCTACGAAAAGGGTACTTGGATTATCCACATGCTGCATCAGCGTCTTGGCGAGGAAGGGTTCGACAAGATGCAAATGCGATTGCTCCACGAATTTGCATCCAAACCAATCAGTAACGATGATTTCCGCAGAGTTTCCAGTGACTTCATCCCAGCCGGACAGCCGGATAAGAATCTAAGCCTCTTTTTCGATACCTGGGTTTATGGGACGGGCATCCCGACCATGAAGCTGCGCCGCCAGGGCCGGAACGCGAGCCTTGATCTTTCCGGAGTCGATGAGGATTTCACTGCGGACGTGCCGCTGACGTGCAGATCGGAAAGCCGGAAGGACCAGGTTCGATGGATCCGGGTGAGCGCAGGAACGAACGCTCTGGACGCCCCCGGTTGCGAACTGCCGTCTCCTAACGATTTCTTGTACTCCCAGTGATTGTGAGATTTTTAACAAATCTTTGAGAATTTGTATGTTTCCGGCTCACTAGGGAGTATACTAGGTCCACTCTTGCGTTTTTCCAATGTTCTACTCGTGCCGGCAGTTTGCGCCATTGCCGCCCTTCCTGTTGTGGCTCAAGGGGTTACACAGGCTGGTTCTTCTTCCTCAGACTCGCGGTTAGTTTCTTCCGAACGCACACCCGCTTTGGAAGGACCCGGTTGCAACCCCGTTCAACTGGAGATAGCGACGCGCGTAACGCTCCAGCAGAGGCTTTGTCTTTTCACGGGGCGGCTTCTCACGCCTTCCGGAATAGCGCATGGTGCATTTTCAAGTGCTTTCGGGCAATGGCGAAATGTGCCCTTTGAGCACCACCAGGATATGGATGATTTTGCCCATCGTGTTGGTGTCTTCTACGCGCGGCATGCAGCTCAGAACACGGGGGAGTTCCTGGGAGCCTATCTGAATCATGAAGATCCTCGCCCTCACCTCTCTACCGAGCACGGCTTTTGGAAGCGCACTCGGAGCGCTCTTCTCAGCGTTGTGGCGGTTAAAGACGTAGATGGCTACAGCCGTCCCGCTATTGCGCCTCTAGCCGGAGCGTTTGGATCCGGTCTCGCCGGCATGGCCTGTTACCGTAATCGCGACAGCATGGCTGACGGCTTCCGGAGTAGTGGTCTCTCCTACGGCGGATATTTTGCGACCGCGGTCGCGCGGGAGTTTCGTCCGGATATCCTCACCCTTCTCAGTCGCGGGCGGCACAATAAGACTGAGGATTGATCTCCCTTTCGTAAACCTTTCTCTTCCCGCGCCGTTCCATTAGGTGGATAGCTATGATGGGCGCGATGGCGGACCAGCTGGAAGG
>JBAUUG010000246.1:0-1773 GCA_049582585.1 Bryobacteraceae bacterium
GTCTTTCTGGTGATTGCTTATTTTCTGGCGGACGGTTTCTACAAGGTGCTCGACAAACATTTCGAAGCCGAACAGGCTCCCGTCAGCCCGCTCGTCTCCAACGCTCAGCAGGATACCCGCCGCATCCCGCCGCAGTATGGCGCCGACTACGATAAATATTTGAAAGAGGGATTCCCCGCGCCACAGCTCGAAACCGATGAGCGCACCGAACTGAACGACATACGCTTGCGCGAGGAAAACATCCTGAGCACCTACGACTATGTCGACAATAATGCCGGCACCGTCCGCGTTCCCATCGACCGCGCCATGGATCTCCTCGCCCAGCGCGGGCTTCCCGTGCGCTCGCAGACCGGCGGAGCGACGAGCCCAACCGCCACGTCGCAACCGGAAAAGATGAAGGGATCGAAGCGATGAAGTATGAGAAACACAATTCGAGACCCATGACGGAGCCAAGAATGTCCCAGAATTCCGGTGGCGTCATCCTGAGCGGAGCCGTTTTTGAGGCGGAGCGAAGGATCTCGCGTGGAGTGTTACGAGCTCCACAGGCAAGCTGCACAAACCGAAGCTTGATCTTAGTTTCTGCCATCATGTTGTGCGCAGCGGCCTCATGGGGACAGGCAATGACTACGGGCGTCATGTCGCCCCCGGCCAATGTTCGTCCTCCCTACCTGAATAATGTCGGCATCGAGCAGCACCTTGACGCACAAGTTCCTGCCGACCTCGCTTTCGTCGATGACACCGGCCGTCCCGTTAAGCTCGGAGATTACTTCGGCAAGAAGCCGCTGATCCTCAACCTTGTCTATTACAACTGCACCATGCTGTGCGGCGAAGCGCTGGCCGGACTTAGCGCCTCGATGAAGATGATCAAGTTCGACGTCGGCAACCAGTTCGATGTCGTCACCGTCAGCTTCAATCCGAAGGAGACCCCCGAAATCGCCGCTGCGAAAAAGGTCGAATACCTCAAGCGCTACGGACGTCCGAATGCCGCATCGGGCTGGCACTTCCTGACCGGCCCCGCCGAATCGATCAACGCGCTCACCAAGGCCGTCGGCTTTCAGTATCAATACGACGCCACAAAGGACCAGTACGCGCACGCTACGGCGATCATGGTGCTGACGCCCGAGGGTCGTATCTCCCGCTACTTCTATGGCGTCGACTTCCCGCCGAAAGATCTGCGCATGGGTCTGGTCGAAGCCTCCCAGGGAAAAATTGGCAACGCCGTCGATGCGGTGCTTTTGTATTGCTATCACTACGATCCCACTGTCGGAAAATATGGCGCGGTCGTGAGCAACATGCTGAAGCTTGGCGCCGGTCTGACCATCTTTCTCATTGGCGGCCTGCTCTTCATCCTCATCCGTTTGGACCGCATCGCTCCGCATCAAGGATGGGATAAATCGGAATCGGTTCAGTCAGGACTGAAACACACGCGATATGTTCGATAACTTTCCATTGTGGCCGCAAAGGGCCTCTAGCGCGGCAGGCAACGTCGATGCCCTCTTCATCTTCCTGCTCATTGTGTCCGGGTTGATGACGTTGTTGGTCTTCAGTGCCGTCGTGTATTTCGCCGCGCGCTACCGTCATCGCAAAGGCGTTCTGGCTGAACAGATTGAAGGGTCCACGCCGCTCGAACTGACTTGGACCATCATCCCGCTTGGCGTATTCATGGTGATCTTTGCCTGGGGCGCCGTCGTTTACTTCAAGAGCCGGACTCCACCTCGCGACGCCACCGAGGTCTACGTAGTCGCCAAACAATGGATGTGGAAGCTTGAGCAC
>JBAUUG010000247.1:0-5881 GCA_049582585.1 Bryobacteraceae bacterium
GCTCGAGACTGATCCCCGCGAGTCCGGGCCCTCGACGGTTCAAGCGCTCCGTGTGATAGAACTCGCCGCCATCGATATCGCTCAGTGCAAGATGCGCCAGATATATTTCATCGGGGCGCCAAACGTCTGAGTGGACCACCTTGCTTGGCAAACTTACTGCTTGCCGAAAGAACGTCAGCTCGAAGCCGAAACGATGGCCGTTAGTCGCCCGCAGATTGCCCGTGTAATACCACCACTCGGTCTGGTAATCGGGATGATTGAAATGGTCGCGCGGAAATTCGTAGCGATAGCCGGGCAAAGCAGGCTTCCACTGCTGAGGTGGCGCTCCTAGGACGGCCATCAAGAGAATTGCCGCCATTTTATTCGTCATGAATCACCTCGATCGGGTTCATGCGAGTGGCTGTGCGGGCGGGATAAAGGCCGGCCAATACGGTCGCAACATACACGCCCGTCAAGGCAGCCAGCAATAAAGCGACCGGCCAGTGGAACTGAATGGTCCAGCCGAAGGATTGCTTATTGATGACGAAAATCAGAAGGACGGACAAGACAGCGCCTAACAGCAGACCGATGCCATTTGCAAGCAGGCCCAGCAATCCCGCCTCGCATAGAATGATCCTCCGCACCTGAGATTGTGCACCGCCCAAAAAGCGCAAAAGGGCAAATTCACGGCGCCGATCGATCACCATAGCAAGCAAGGCTCCCGCGATCCCCATGACCGCGACGATTACCGCTACTGCTTCGAGCGCATAGGTGATGCGGAACGTGCGATCAAAAACCGCGATCGCGCCCCGGCGCAAAGTGCTATTCGAAAAAACCATAACGGCGCGTCCCGCAATCGCGCCGTCAATGCCGCGGCGCACCCGGTTCGGATCGGCCCCTGGCGCCAAGTAGACAGCGAGATTCGATATCGCGCGATCCGGCAAATACTTCAAGAGCGTGCGCCGATCCAGCACAATAAAACCGCGCTCCGTTGAATAATCGTAATAAATTCCGAGAACGTGAATCGTTCGCACCCGCCCTGCAAGCGGAAGCTGTAAATTGGTCCCGGCGCGCACGTTGTGCTTGTTCGCAAAAGGCTCGCTGACTACGGCGTAATCGCCCGTGGGAAGCTTGGACAAGATCAGATTGCGGTTCTCGCCTGCAAGAAATCGCGTTGTCGAAGAATTCTGAATTCGGCTCGTTTCGCCTCCCGCTAAGGTCGCGGGCAGGCCTTCATACGAAATCGAATACGCGCGGAAGCGGTCCACGGCTGCCACGCCGGGCAAGCGCTCGATTTGGTCGGCGATATCGACGCTCATGGTGGGATGGCGGTCGGCGGCGGAAGATCCGGCCGGCCGCAGATAAAAATCCGCTTTGAGCTGGTTATCCATCCAAATCCGAACCGTCTCCCGGAAGCTGCCGACCATAATGCCCACGCTGGCGGTCATGGCCACCGCGGTCGCCAGCGCGGCCGTCAAGACGGAAGTCCGCGATAAAGATGCGCGCAGAGATCGAATGGCCAACAGCGCCTCCACGCCCAGCAGCCGTTCGAGAACCTGATGGGCCGTCGAGGCGAAGAATGCGACGATTGCGGGAATCGCCGCCGCAGTCCCGGCGATCGCGAGCATCGCCGCGCAATACGCGAAGAGCGGTTGGCGATGGACCGGCGGCAATTGCGAAAACACCGCGGCGATGACGAGCATGAGCGCGGCCCGGATTATCCCCTTCCGCGACCGGACGACCGCGACATACTCTTCGCGGCCTCGCGCCATGGCCTCGACAGGCGCCACGCGCGACGCCTCGACAGCAGGCGCGAGCGCCGCCACAAGTGAAACAGCTAGTCCTAGAAAAACTCCGGTGAGAACCGCGCTTGCAGTGAGAGTGACAGGCGCTGGCTGACTGCTGACATACAGCGAGGTGACCGTATTTCCAATGAGCTGGACAGCTCCGATCGCCATCAGGCGGCCGATCAACACGCCGAGCGCGATACCCGCAAGCGCGAGGAATAGCGCCTCAGCCACAAACGCATTCGCGACCAGCGCCCTTGTCCCGCCCAGCGCCCGAACAATGCCGATCTCGCTCCTCCGCCGAACCACTGAAACGGAGATGGTGTTGTAGATGAGAAAGGCGCCTACGATGAGCGCAATATAGCTGAGCACGTGAAGATTCCAGCGGAAAGCCGCGAGCATCTTTCGGTTTTCTTCCGTGCGCGAGCCTTGTGGCTCAACCGTGAGCGATGGAGGAATCTGTTTTTTCAGCAGCTCTCGCCAGTAATCGATAGAATGGCCGGGCGGGACACGAACATCGATGCTGTCAACTTTTCCAATCTTGCCCGTGACTTGCTGAGCCAGCCCGATGTCCGCGACAACCACATTCTCTTCGCCCAGTTCTCCGTGCTGAGGCTTGATGATTCCGGCGACCGTGAATTCCCGCATGGCATCGTTGATCAGCAGACGAACGCGATCGCCGCGATGAAAGCCCAACCGCCGCCCCACCCAGATTGGGTTTCCGCTCGCGAGGCTTTGCGCAGCGTGGCCGGCTAATCCCTGTTCGCCCCCATAGCCGATCAGGTCCAGCCCTACGAAGGGCAGTGCTTCGCCTTTACCGTCGATGGAGCCGAAGTCTTCAATGCGCGGGGCAAAATCGAAGGCGTAGGGCAACTGGACCAGCTGGCCGAGCAGTGTCTCATCTATCCCCCCGGTTCCGCTGACGATTAAATCGGATTTCCCGGTCAACGACTCCAGCGACGAATGAAAACTTCCCGCGGCAGCCTGACCGGCAAGATCGATCGCAATCACCACTCCGACGCCTAATCCAACGGCAAAGATGGTAAGCGCCGTCCGGATCGGCTCGCGCGCGAGCGGACGCAGGATCAATCGCGCAAAGAGCGTCCATGCCGCGCTCACCTCAACACCGCGGCTTTCTGCATCCGGCCGTCTCGCAAATGAACCGTTCGATTGACCGCTGACGCGCTTTCCACGCCATGGGTCGCCATCATCACAGCGACTCCAAACTCACGAGCCGTGCGCTCGAGCAGATCCAAAACGATGCCCCCCGTGACCGTGTCCAAGTTGCCGGTTGGCTCATCGGCCAACAACAGACGCGGGTTGTGGACCAGCGCCCGCGCGATGGCGACACGCTGCTGTTGGCCGCCGGAAAGCTGATGCGGAAAACGCCCCGCGAGCTCATCCATCTCCACCCACCGCAGACGTTCGAGAGCCGCATTTCGCGCCTTCTTTCTCCTGGCGAGCAGAAGCGGCAATTCCACGTTTTCGGCGGCTGTCAAAGTGTGCAGCAGCTGGAACGATTGAAATATGAATCCGACTTTCTCACGTCGAAGACGCGTGAGCTCAATATCCGCCAGACTACCCGTGGATTGACCGTCGAGAATGACCTCGCCGGAAGTGGGGAAATCCATCCCGCCGCATAAATTCAGGAGCGTCGATTTCCCGCATCCGCTGCGGCCCACCAAGGCGACGAACTCTCCCGCTTCCACTTCGAGCGAAATTTCCTGCAAGGCCACAACCGGCGCGCCTTCGGTTCGATACAGCTTGGTAACGTTTCGAAGTTCCAGCAGGGGCATTCTTCCTTCAGGATCATACGGAGCGTAGCTGCTGTTTCGTTACACTCGATGCGTGGCTAAAATTCTCGTCACTGGAGGAGCCGGATACATCGGCTCCGTTACCCGCTACTTCCTGCAGAAGCAGGGTCACTCCGTCGTCGTTCTCGACAATTTGTCGCGAGGCCACAAGGACGCCGTTCCGGAAGACCTGCTCCGTGTAATGGACACGCGTGAGACTGACCGCGTCGCGCAGTTGCTCACAGAAGAACGCGTTGAAGCGGTGATCCACTTCGCTGCATACATCGCGGTAGGCGAATCCACCGAAGTTCCGGAAATGTATTTCGAAAACAATGTAAGCGGCTCACTGTCGCTCTTTCAAGCCATGCTGCGAACAGGCGTGAAGCGAGTTGTTTTCTCTTCGACTGCGGCGGCTTACGGCATTCCGGAGCGTGTCCCGATTACTGAGGATGAGCCGTACGCGCCCATCAACCCTTACGGTGAATCGAAAGTAATGGTCGAAAAGATACTCGAATGGCTGGACCGTTATCGCGAGTTCCGTGGTATTCGCCTGCGCTATTTCAACGCGTGCGGCGCGGAGCCGGATGCCGGGTTAGGCGAGCGGCACGATCCGGAGACCCACCTGATTCCGCTCATTCTTCGGGCTATCCAGACCGGCAAACCTGTGACGCTCTATGGCGAGGATTACGCAACACCGGACGGCACCTGCATTCGCGATTACATCCATGTGAGCGATCTCGCCGAGGCGCACGTCTTCGCAGTGGAGCACCTGTTACGAGGCGGCGGCTCGGATGCTTTCAACGTGGGCACCGGGTCGGGACAATCGGTGAAGGAGGTGGTTGCCGCCGTCGAGCGCGTGACAGGGAAAAAGGCGCCCCATACCATAGGTCCGCGGCGTGAAGGCGATCCGCCGAGCCTGGTCGCAGATTCGCATAAACTGCAAAGCGCCTTAGGCTGGCGTCCAAAGCGCGCCGACCTGGATCGAATCGTTTCGGACGCGTGGCAGTTCGCGCAAGAACACCCCTACTGACACTCAGAACGACTGCATAGAGTGGAGCTCCACCTCTTTCATTGGGAAATCTTTGACGTTGTCCGTGATGAGCGGTATTTCGTGATGGATGGCAACCGCCGCGATCGTGGCATCGGTGAACGTAAGAGTCTTTCCTTTTCTGCTGTAGTCGCGTTTGAGCAGTCCAGCCAGACGCGCAACCAGAAATGTGACGGAGAAATATTCGAGGCTGCGGAGGAACTCTTCGGTATGGGCTTCTTCTCTTGCGCGCATGCCGGCGTAGATTTCCGTCACGTTAATGGAGCAGCACGCAAGAAGGTGGCCGCGGAGCTGTAATTGCCTGAGTTGCTGGTACCGGTCTCGTTTATTATTTAGGACGTCAATGATGATGTTGGTATCGAGCAGATACACCATCATCAGCCTGGCTTTCGAGCTTTCTGGATCTTTTGAAAGCGGGCCTCACTCTCTTGCCGCATTTTCCTGACCCACTGGGCTGAGCCGTGCTTAAGCTCGGGGTGATCCTTGTCCTTCCAGGTTCCCGCAGCTACATCCAGAGCTCTCATTTGACGCATACGCAGTAATTCCCGCTCAGCGGCTTGCGTGATGAAGCTGCTGCGGCGGCGGTTCCCCACCAGAGTGTCGATCTCTTTCACGAGCTGTTGCGGGATGACAACATGAGTACGTTTCGTGGTCATGTTCTTGAGATTGCTCCCTCTGTCCCACTGGCATGTTAACGCGCAGTGGGCGTGGGGCCCGACTTACCCGGCCAGAACGCCACGCGCGGCGCCAACTCTGAAACCCGGAAACACACTCGCAATCTCGCGGTTCCCCATCTGCGTCCTGACCAGCTCCGAAAGCACGGCACGAAAATCGGTCGTCACATTCAAGTCGCGGCCCTCATAGAGCTGCTCAGGCTCCAGCCCTGGCCACTCTCCGTAAACTTTGCCTCCCCGCACGCCTCCGCCCAGCACGAACATGACGTTCGCGTGCCCGTGATCGGTGCCGCGGTCGCCATTTTCTTTCACGGTGCGCCCGAACTCGGACATCGTGACCATCGTGATGTCCGTCATGCGATCGCCCATGTCTTGTGAGAAGGCAGCCAGCGCATCGCCGAAATCGCGAAGCAGATTCGCCAGCTGACCGACATGCGGTTGAGCGCCCACTTCATTGACGTGCGTGTCCCATCCTCCAACGTCCGTAAACGCAACCTCTAGTCCCACATCCGCTTTAATAATCCGGGCGATCTGCTGCAAGCTTTGCCCGAGACGCCCACCCGGATATTTTGCGCCATTCGTGGGCGTGTAGGGAGTCTT
>JBAUUG010000248.1:0-4718 GCA_049582585.1 Bryobacteraceae bacterium
ACACTATCCTCATGGGATCCCAATCTTCCGGACCCGTTACGCGCGAGTTTGCCATTCGACCACAGATTGATCCGGCGAAAGCTCCTCACAGCAAGAACGCCCTCATCCCGTTAATTGTCGACCTTCGGGAGGTAATGGACGTTGAATATTTCACGTTCAAGTCGGTTGACGCGCCATCGGCTTATCCGACATCCGGTTTCGTGAGCGTTTCGAACGAGGCAGAATTGCGAAGCGCGCTCAATTTGGGATGGGGGACGGTGATTGAGGTGAATCCGAGCCAGCCGCTGGTCCTAAATCCGCAGTGTCAAAGCGACACATCACCGGGGGGCTTGACTTGTGATAATTATCAGCTAAAAGCCGGAGTAACTTTAAGAGGCTACCGCAAGCACCTATCCACGGGAGCGATCATTTACGCGTGCGGTAGCGATACCACAACTCCGGGAGGCGCGTATACATATGGCGTATTTGACGTTGCAGCCGACGACGTCAGGATCACCAATTTGCGACTGTACGGCGCACTGAACCAAGACGGAGTGTGTAAACAGGCGAAAAGTCCGCCGCCTCAGTTGGATGCAGTCATAGTCTGCCGCCCAATTCCAACGTCAAAGTATTCTTCAGCGCCAAATCAAGGCTGCGTTTCCAGTTTCCCCAGGGTGTTGATCGATCACATGGAGATTGCCTATTTTCATAGCGCTGGTGTTAATACGAATGGTGTGAATCTTCAGGAATCTGATTTTGAGAATTGCCCATGCCCCGCGTTCCAGGGCACTCGCGACACTCCCGTTCGGGTGATAGGAAATCTCATTCATGACAACAATAATGGTCAGGCTTCCGTCGCCGGGAAGGGAGCATATGTCCTGAACAGGGCCAACGTCATGTATGGACAGATTGAGGCTGAGAATATTGATTCAGACCCCATCGGTTCGACGGGCTATCTCGCCTACGATAACTTCATATTGAGCGTGAAGAGTTCCAGCGCAATGGATATGCACGGGTCCGGGTGTCCAAACGGCACAAAGAGTGCAGAGTCCCCTCCCTGTACCAATTCCTGGGAAAGAGGCATTTCCGGCGACGCGTTCGATATTGAATTCAATACCTTCTTGCCGACCGGCGGAGCGGTTATTGTGCAGCGCGGCACTCCCTGCAGGACGACAACAATCTTAAACAACGTATTTTTGCAGCCTACGCAAGCTTCCGCGATCAGCTCATACACGATCTATCCGCAAGACAAACTCAAGGTTGCAGGCAACCTCTTTCATGTCAGTGATCCCACGACGGATTTGGGAGTTGGGGACTTCGACGGCGATGGCGTAGCAGACGTTTTCGTCGGAACCGGGAGGGCTTGGTATTACTCTTCCGGCGGACAATCGGAATGGCGCTTTTTGAACCGGGCAGGAGAACGGGCAAGCAAGCTGTTGTTCGGTGATTTCGATGGCGACGGCCGAACAGATGTCATTGCTCTACACGGGAAGAATATCGATATTTCCTGGGGCGGTATATCCCCCTGGCAGACAATCAATACGACTGACGCAACGCTCAGCGATATGGCAGTAGGCGATTTCGATGGCGACGGGGTGTCCGATTTGTTTGTGTCCGATGGCAAAACGTGGTCTTATGCTTCCGGGGGCAGCGGAGCATGGACCTTGATGGCGACCTCCAGCTATCGCGCTAAGGATTTACTTTTCGGGGACTTCCTGCACAAAGGCCGGACCTTGGCGCTGCGGATACATGACGGCCAGTGGCTGGCGGCGGGCGTCAACATGCCCTGGACAAACATCGGAGCCAGCGGAGCGTCATCAATAAAAGGCTTAGTTGTAGGTGATTTTAATCACGACGGATATGCAGACGTAGCGGCCACAAGAAGCGGTAAGTGGCAGTATTCGACACCCGCATTGGGTAAAGGATGGACGACTCTTCGAACAGACACGAGGAACATCGCCGCGTTGCCGGTCGCCGATTTTACAGGAGATGGGACTTCAGATGTGCTTTTTTGGAAAGGATTGCGCTTGGACCTGGCCGTCTCCGGCGTTCAGTTACAGCCACGTAGCCTACAGAACATGCGATAGGCTGCTCAGTTTGGCAGCAATCTTGCGGTTCGATGCCCGCCCTTTCAGACCATGCACCACCGCCCGGTCACCGCTTTCCCTCGGCCGCTTCCTCAGCTTCTTTACCCAGCACGTGCTTAGCTTCAGCTGCTCGGCCGCCTGGCGCTGCGTGATGTACCGCTTCTTCACTTCATGCAAGACCTTCAGCCGGTCTCGCTCTTTCCCATTCAGCAAAAGACTTTCGTCCACCTTTCCAGCCTTGCGCCTTTAAGGGGATCTTTCTACTTGGCTACCAGGGGATCTTCTCACTTTGCGCCGACAGCTTGGGATTGACAACTGACAATATACGGTTTACCGTGTATCCTGATGATTAGGAGCTTCAAGCATCGCGGTCTTAAACGCCTCTTTGAACGTGACGACCGAAGCGGGATACGGCCTGATCTGGTGGACACGGTTCAGGAAATATTGACGGTACTTGATGATGCAGCTACCCCGCAGGAACTCAACCTTCCCGGTTATCGTCCGCACCCGCTCAAAGGTGACTTGAAAGGGTTTTGGTCCGTGACCGTTCGGGTCAACTGGCGCATCATTTTCCGCCTTGAAGGAGCGGACGCCTTCGACGTTGAATTGATCGACTACCACTGAAGCAATAAGGAGAGACGACACCATGCCGATGAAAACCCCCGCCCATCCCGGACGAATCGTAAAACACGCCTGCCTTGAGCCGTTGGGATTGTCGGTTACCGAAGGCGCAAAAATTTTAGGCGTCAGCCGGCAGACCCTCACAAAAGTCGTTAACGGCAAGTCCGGCATTAGTGCCGAAATGGCTATTCGGCTGGCGAAGGCTTTCGGCAGCAGCGCAGAGATATGGGTACGCATGCAGGCGAGTTACGATCTTGCACAGGCCCGCAAGGACGAAAGCAAAATCAAGGTGCGCCGCCAGCACGTCCCGCAAGAATTGCACGTGCAGTGACGCCTATCTCTTTTTGAAGACCGCTTCGTAAGCACGAAGATCTACTCGAATCGATGTTTACACCTGTCTTTCCGCAACATGCGCTGACACTGGGGGCTAAGGGAACAAAGCCTGCGCGCCATGGACAAGACCATCCGCAGATACATGGCGTTCCGGGGGCCTGTCACGGCTTGTGGGATCGGAATAACAAATCAAACCACGGCTTCCAGGTTTTGCCGCCATCGATGGAGGTCACGGCGGTCTCGCGGACGTCTCCATTCACAGGCTTCCAGGTGCCGCGAACTTGTCTTGCTTGTCCCCCTGGCGCGCGGTCGGTGCCGCTGAGAACCATTGCGCCGGCTTCCCATCCGCCTTCGATCATCAGTAGCTGGCCTCGATTGGTCACCCAACTCTGATGCCACGCTTTTCTCGGTGCATCGTAGATGCTGAAGCTCTGGCCATGCAAGCCGTTTGTTTCTTCGTAATCCTCCCGCAAAACACAGCCATCGAGTATCAAATCCACTCGATTGCGCGCGACTTTGACCGTCGGATTGTCGACGTCGAACGCATCCCAATCGCCCACCCAGAAGTCGAATTGCCGATACTCAGGCGCTGAACAAGAACTGGATCTTGCAGGCTGCGCTGAAAAGACAGCATCGCCGCCTCCCATGGTCGCGAACGCGATAAGAGGAATGAGACTGGACTTCATCATCTTCGACAATTCTCGCAGCGCCATCGGGGCGGCTTAAAAGTGGCCGACCTTTAAGCGCTGCTTAAGCTGCTCGCGGATATTGGCGGGCAAAATTACCCTCGGGACGGCCCTGGCGCCGGCCGGTTCAAAAGATGCAGCGTCATTATCTTCCCCGGCGCGCGTGGGGAGGCCTGCGAAGGCGGGCGATTCGTTTGTACTTTGATCGTATGCCTCGCCGGCAATCTCACCACGATCATTGATGTCATTCGCGTAGAACAGATAGAGAGGGGAAAGAGGCGGAATCAACGAGTTCAGATCGATGATTGATTCACCGCCAGTTTTTCCGCTCTGCCACAGCACCGCAGTGCAGTTGAAGTTTGCATCGCACGATTCGCCGACGATTTGGCCCGCTTCGTTGATTCCCGTAGCTTCGCTGAACTTGTCTCCCGGAAGCGTGCCGAGGTCGCGCATGCCGCCGGTTTTGGTCCAGATGAAAGCGTGAAAATTCACGTCGCCATTCTCGTCGCCCTTCAGATCGGAGAACCCTACCACTACGCCTTTACTGTTGATCGCAACCCCGGTGTTGAAATAGTTGCCGCCTAGGCCGCCCATGTCGATGACCGCGCCGTTTTCCCACAACACTGCGTGACGAGCGCCTAAGCCATCGTCGTCTCCGCAAGGACCCGATATGCCGACCACCTGGCTGTTGTCATTGATCCCGACTGCAGCTCCGTCAGGATCGCCAGGCAGCGGAGGCAACTCCTGGATCTGGCCCTTTTCGGGTCCCCAAATAACGGCCTCATACTGTAGAACGTGCCCGGGCAGGCAGGTTGAATCATGCTTGCCGGTCTCCGCCCAGCCCACCACCTGGTCCTTATTATTGTCGCCCGCCGCATAGCTGTTATTGCCGCCGAGCGCCGGAAGCGGGTTCATCACGCCCCACTGCCACAGGAACCCCTGACAGATGCGGCCTGTACCGAACCTGCAAAAATTCTCGTTCAACGGATCTGTCGCGGATGTCTCCGCGTTG
>JBAUUG010000249.1:0-13743 GCA_049582585.1 Bryobacteraceae bacterium
CCGGAGTAATCGCCGTTGTAAGTGGGCCACGTATCGGTAGAAGGATGAAGGAGGGCTGCGGGGTCGAGACCTTGCGCGTACATGGATAGCGCGCCAGTAAAAGCGCTGATGACGATAATTCGGCCGATCACTTCAGCGTCTCCAGGTACGCGAGAAGGTCGTGAATGTTCTTGTCGGAGTAAGTAGTGAGTAACCTTTCGTGGGCTGCTAACCGATCGTGAACCTCCACCTTAACTTGATTTCGGTTGAATGTCTTGATCCAGCCATTCTTGTCGCGCAACGAAATGATGAACTCGTCAGCATAAACTTGCTCGCCCGTGAATCTCTTGCCGGATGGCTCAGTTACGATCAGGGACGGAGCAGTACCCGACGGAAATGCGATTCGGGTCTGCAGGTCGATGGCCTTGTATTTCGATGCGATATGGGCTAAGTCGCCAGTTGGTGAATGGCATTGAGCGCACCCGCCCGATCCATTGAAGAATGACTTACCCGCTTCCGGTTTACCGACCAGCAGTCTCTCGAGTGGATACTCTGTCTCTCTGCTGTACACAGTAGCGGCAAGCTTCACTTCCGCATGCAGAAAATCGGCAATCTGCAAAATCTGCGCGTCGGAGAGGGGGAACGCGGGCATGCCCTTTTCTGGCCGGCCGTTCCGAACCACTTGACCGATCAGATTTCCGTTCACATCGTGGCTTACTAAGGCCGAGCGAATCAGGTCAGGGCCGCTGGCGCCTCTCGCGTCGGGCGCGTGGCAGAATCCGCAATCCTGTTTAAAAAGTGTTCTCCCCGCGGAGATTCCAGTGGAATCGGCTAGTTGCGAGCGAACATCGTCGGGATCCTGGGCCAAGAGACGGTGCCCGCAAAAGAGCAATACAGAAAAAAAGACAATTGCTGCGCCGGCAGCGGACCTCATGAAGCGACGTTGGTCTCCCGCGCCTGCTCCAGACTACGCGCGCTCTCATCCTGATTCGGATCCAGCCAGGCTACGTTCGCCGTGGTGTCTCCAAATCGCCGTAGGCCGGCATCTCGAATTGCCGAATCGGGAACCTTGCTCAACGGGGTATAACGCGGATGGTGAGACTCTTTGTAAGGATCGTTTCGCGCCGCGTTGTAGCAGCAAATCATTGACCAGCGCGGATGATCGGACCGGTTTTGATCGGACCTGTGCAAGAGATTGGAGTGAAAAAACAGAACATCTCCCGCATCCATTTCTACATACACCAGTTCCAGACGCTTTTCGGCTTCGCGCACCCGTTCCATGTCGGCGCCTGCTTGATCGCCGGTCAGGATGTGTTCGACGCGTCCCATGTGGTGCGAGCCGCTGAGAACCTGCAGGCAGCCGTTTTCTTTTGTTGCGGCGTCCACTGCAATAGACGCGCTGCACAGATGCGGGAATAAGACGCCGTTCTGGTACCAGTAGCCGTAATCCTGATGCCAAGCCCAGGCGCCGCCCACCTTCGCATCTTTCATGATCATCTTGGAATGGTAGTGGTAGACTTCGCCCCCGAGCAGCTTTTCGGCGGAATCTACGATCGATTCGCAGCGCGCGAACATGCCGTAAAGCGTGTCTCCCGGATGATTCCACAACGAAAGCCGAACCGTCCCGCCTTCGCCATCGCCCTTTCCGAACGAATGCTGGTCAAGCGCTCGATCCTCCTTCGCCGCGCGGCGCAGAAGATCGATCTCCTCCTTCTCAAACATGTTTCGCGCCAGCACGAAACCGGTGCGTTCAAAATCCTCCACCAGATCGTCTTTCAAAGGGCCGCTAGCCATAACCAATCTCCTTTCAAGAGCGGATACCGAGAGATCTCATCATGCGGTCTGTTGAGGCGTATGCCTCCTGAACCCAATCCACAATTTTCTCAGGCTCGGGTGAATATTCCAGCTCGATGCTGATGGCGCCGGAGAAGCCCGCGTCGGCCAACGCTTTCAAGTATGGCGGAAAATCTACGATGCCCCGGCCGGGAGGAAGATCGCCGTGCTTCTTTCCGTCGCAGTCGGATAGATGCACGTGCGCGATCCTGCCCTTCAGCTTCGAGATGTAATCCGCACTATCTCCGGCCAGCGCGAGATGCGAAATGTCTACGTTAGCTCTGGCCGCCGGATGGTTCACGTCTGAGAGGAACTGCGACATGCGGTCGATGTTGTTGACGAGAGACAGGTGGAAGGGTTCTAATTCAATCGCGATTTCGAGACCGAGTCCCTGTGCATATTCAGCGAGCTCGCGAACGTGCTCGACAGCCCAATTCCACTGCGCCGCGGGAGCGATGACTTCCTGTTCCCAGATATATTCGCCAAGCACAAGCAGCATGTTCTTGGCTTCCAGCTCGTACCCGAGATCCAGGTAACGTTTTGCCCTCTTCACATGGAAATGGCGAACTGGCTTATTGAAATCGGCAATGCCCAACGCGCAGCAGACCACGGCTACAACCGGCAGGTTGGATTCAGAGCAGGTTTCCCTGATCGTCCGGCGCTCCTGAGGAGTTATCTCCAGCGGGTCCGCGAAGATGTCGATTGTGTCGAACCCAATCTCTTTGGTCAGCTCAATCCCTCGCGCGGTGTCGACGGATGTGCCCAGCCATGCGGAACTAATCAGTCCCAGTTTCATTGACCTTAGCTACCCGGAGAGAATACTATCAGACATTCAGCGGGAGCTTCAGTGGATCTGGATCTGGACCTAAATTACCTGCCGCCGCAGCCGGCTCGCAGCGATTTCGGAATTGGCGCGGTCGGGGCTGGTTTTGTCATGCGCGATGTCCAATTGAAGGCGTACGCAGACGCAGGCTACAAGGTTGTCGCAATCACGTCGAGAACTCCTGAAACCGCTCGCGAGGTTGCCGCGCTTCGGCATATTCCGCGGGTTTACGGAACGCTGAAGGAAATGTTGAGCGATCCGGCGGTCGAGATTCTCGATATAGCCGTTCCCCCCGCTAAACAATTGCCGATCATTCGCGAGGCGGTTGGGCAGGCAAGCAATCTGAAAGGCATCCTGGCACAAAAACCGCTAGCCGCGAATTACGAAGATGCCGCTGAGATTGTACGGATATGCGGGGAGCACGATGTAGCGCTCGCCGTCAATCAGAATATGCGTTATGACCAGTCCATCCGGGCACTGAAGACGCTGCTTGATCGTGGACTTCTCGGAACGCCTGTTCTCGCGACCATCGAAATGCGCGCCGTTCCGCATTGGCAGGCTTGGTTGGGCGAGTATCGCCGGCTCACTCTGCTCAACATGAGCATCCACCATATCGACAGTTTTCGCTTTTTGTTCGGCGATCCTGAATCGATTTTCGTCAGTGCGCGAAGGGACCCGCGCACGAATTTCGATCATGAAGACGGTATTTGCCTCTACATTCTTGAATACGCGAACGGATTCCGGGCCGCCGCTTGGGATGATGTTTGGGCAGGGCCGCAGAATGATCGTGACAATCTCAATCCTTATATCAAATGGCGAGTGGAGGGTACGGCCGGTCTGGCGGAAGGGACGCTCGGCTGGCCAAATTATCCGAACCATTCTCCCAGCACCCTGACGTTTACGACTGCCACTCAGCCGGGCGTGTGGATTACTCCGCGATGGCGCGAACAGTGGTTTCCCGACGCATTCCGCGGACCGATGGGAGACCTGATGAACGCGATTGCGACAAGTACGCAGCCGGCCACGAACGGGAAGGGCAATTTAACGACAATGGCGATTGTCGAGGCGGGCTATCGGTCGCTCGCGGAGCACCGCGCCGTGCACATCTCCGAGATCGCTTAGCCTATGCGTCCAAACTTTCGCCACGTTCCAGGCGTTTGGACTTGCATCTCTTTTCCAGAGCTTCCATCAGCTTTGCCTGGATGTGCTCCGGCACAGCTTGCGGCTCCATACCCTTGAAGACCCTCAGCGTCTTCTGCGTCGTGTCACAAACTACCCAGCAGTTCGGACATTCCTTAACATGTTTCTGTAACTCGACCCGAAGCTTCGGATCGAGAGTATCGTCGAGGAAATCGGTGAGCTCCTGCAGAAACTGCTTACAGGTAAGCAAACGCGTCGTCCCCCTTTCGCTTGAATTGCCTGGTCAGCTTCTCGCGAAGCTGCAGCCTTGCCCTTAGAAGGCGACTCTTCACCGCTGATATGGATAGATTCAACGCTTCAGCCGTCTCCTCGATTGACAGTTCTTCGATGTCTCTCAGGATAAAAACGGTTCGATAAGCTGGCTTCAGGCTTTGGATCGCCTGGTCGAGAATACCGGCCAGCTCTTCCCGCGAGTAGCTTTCCTCCGGATTCTCGTCCCAAACGGCGATCTCCCGGACCATTTCGTCTTCGCCGGTGTCTATAGGTTCGTCCAAAGGCACGGTCCTGTCGGAGCGCCGCTTCCTCAGCTTCATCAGCGCTTCGTTGACAGCAATTCTCACCAGCCACGTGTAGAATTTCGAATTTCCCTGGAAACTATCCAGGTGAGTGTAGGCCTTTAGAAAGGTTTCCTGAAGTACGTCTTCCGCATCGTCATCGTTTTGAGTGATCTGCTTGGCCATGCGAAAAACGCGGCGGTCGTAGTGCTTGACAAGATCGGAGAACGCGGACATGTCTCCGGCCTTGGCGCGAGCCACCAAAGCAGCTTCATCGAAAACAGGAGTAAGGAGAGAGGTACTCACAGAGGCGGGGTACCACTAGTTTATCAGTCATTAGCGGATGGGAGCCTCAGCTCTCTGATAACCTCGAATTACTCCCCGAGAAATGAGCAGCTTGACTATTACTCTGCCCGATGGCAGCCAACAGAGCGTCGCCGAAGGGACGCGGCCCATAGACATAGCGAAATCGATCAGTCTACGCCTCGCGGCCGATGCCATTGTGTCGCGCGTGAATGGTGAACTTTTCGATTTAACGCGCCCGCTCGAGATGGACGCCAAGCTCGAAATCCTCACCACGAAGAATCCGGAGGCGCTTCAGGTTTATCGCCACTCGACTGCTCACTTACTCGCTGCGGCGGTGCTCGAACTGTTCCCCGAGACCAAGCTAGGCATCGGACCTCCTACGGAGACCGGGTTCTACTACGATTTTCAGCGTGACGCGAAATTCACGCCTGAGGATCTTGAAAAGATCGAGGCTCGAATGCGCGAGCTGCAAGCACGCAATCTGCCTTTCGACCGCAAACTGACGCCCAAAGAAGAAGGTCTCGAAAAATATCGAGACGACTGGATGAAGCGCGAATTGATCGAGGAACGCGCGGGCGATATTTTTTCAGAGTACACGCTGGGGCCGAATTTCATCGATTTCTGCCGCGGCCCTCACGTGCCATCGACAGAAAAGCTGAAGACGTTCAAGCTGCTCTCGATTGCCGGCGCATATTGGAAAGGCAACGAGAAAAACCCGCAATTGCAGCGCATTTATGGAACTGCGTTCTTCACGAAAAAAGAGCTGGATGATTATCTCAACCGGCTCGAGGAAGCGAAGAAACGCGATCACCGCAAGCTCGGACAGGAGCTGGACCTCTTCAGCA
Source organism: Bryobacteraceae bacterium (assembly GCA_049582585.1). Taxonomy (GTDB): domain Bacteria; phylum Acidobacteriota; class Terriglobia; order Bryobacterales; family Bryobacteraceae; genus Bog-105. Next base: position 5,481 of record JBAUUG010000249.1, read on the forward strand.
TTCAGGAACTCGCGGGCCCCGGCCTCATCTTCTTTCATCCGAAGGGCGGCGCCATACGCAAGGTGATTGAAGACTGGATGCGTGACGAGTACATCAAGCGCGGCTACTCGCTGGTCTACACGCCCCATGTCGCGCGCAGCGATTTGTGGAAAACTTCGGGCCATTACAACTTCTATTCCGAGAACATGTTTAAGCGCATGGAGCTCGATGACGCCGAGTACCAGCTCAAGCCGATGAACTGCCCGTTCCATATCCTTATCTATCGCGACCGGCTGCGCAGCTATCGAGATCTGCCGGTGCGGCTTGGCGAGTTGGGGACGGTGTATCGCTACGAGCGTTCAGGCGTGATGCATGGCCTGCTTCGCGTGCGCGGGTTTACGCAAGACGATGCGCACATCTTCTGCACTCCGGATCAGATTGAAGATGAGGTCGTGGATTGCCTGCAATTTGCGGTCGATACGCTGCGTACTTTCGGCTTCGACAGTTACGAAGCTGAGTTGTCCACCTGGGACGCGGGCGCGAGCGGAAAATATGACGGGGCTCCGGAGCAATGGGAGCTCGCCGAAAAAGCTCTGAAGCGCGCCGCGGATCGTCTCAATATGAAGGTGAAGATCTCACCGGACGAGGCAGCCTTCTACGGTCCTAAAATCGACGTAAAGCTGGTCGATGCAATCGGGCGCCTGTGGCAGCTTTCCACGGTCCAATTCGATTTCACTCTGCCGCGCCGCTTTGGCCTCGAATACATCGCGGAAGACGGCAAATCGCACCAGCCGCTAATGGTTCATCGCGCTCTCTACGGCTCTATCGAGCGTTTCTTCGGCATTCTGATCGAACATTACGCGGGCGCATTTCCGGTCTGGCTTGCGCCTGTGCAAGCCGTTGTCCTGCCCATCACGGACCGGCAGAATGCCTATGCTAAGAAAGTGCATCAAAGGCTCTTTGACGCCGGTTTTCGGGTTGAGCTGGATAAACGAAATGAGAAGGTAAATTTCAAAATTCGGGAAGCCCAGCTCCAGAAAATACCCTACATGCTGGTGGTGGGAGATCGCGAAGCCCAGGCCGGACAAGTCTCCGTCCGCAACCGAAAGCATGGCGATCAGGGGGTTGCCGGATTGGAAGATTTCATCGACCGCCTTTCGCAGCGCATTCGAAGTAAGAGTATCGAAGAGTAGCGTTGCGTTCGTGAAGCTAAAGCCCAGAAGGCCCTGCCGGAGCAGGGCCTTCCAGAGCTGCGATTTTTGTTAGCTGCGAAAGTTACTTCCCGCCGAACCCGCGCGGGCTTCCGATGCCGGTGCACTGGTCATAGCCTGTACCGGCAGCGTGGCCATTCGACCCGGTCGTGACGTCGTAGTAGTTGCTCTTGACCGTGGTGTAAGTATTGAGTTGACCATAGATAAAGTTAAGCTCATTGGTCTCGTAGTAACCGCCACCCGTCGGAGCCGCCCCCAACCTGTTGTTCGCATTGTTGACGATTCCAGCCAGCGCCGGGGAGGATACACTGGTTCCCCCAACGATATACCAGGAGCCGCCTTCATCCGTATCGTAGACATATACGCCGCTATTGGGATCAGCGTTGAAGGAGATGTCAGGAGTCGATCGGAAACTCTGTCCAAAAAGTTGATATTGGTAGTTAGCCCAGGGTCCCATGCCGTTTGAAATACTCGGCGGGCTTGCCCACTTTTCAACGGTGCTAAAGCCTCCGCCTGAATCGGACCAGCAGCTCTCATTTAAGAAATTCCCGTTGACATCGCGATTGACGGTGGTGCCTCCTGCGGAGACTACCCACGGTGAAGCGCTGGGAAAGAGAACTTCCGCTCCGGAGTCGCCGGCGGACGCAAAATAGGTGATGTTGGACCAATAGTAGCGGAAAAAGAAATTATCGTCCTGTTGTTCAGTCATGGTTCCACCGCCGTCTCCGGAGTTTCCGACTTCGCTCTCCGGATATCCCCAGCTATTGGAGATATCGCCACCGCCGTACTTGCTCACTTCTATGCCGGCTACCTCCTCGGCGAAGAGCAGGTCAGGAAGGTTTTGAGTGCAGGCCTCGACCAATATGATTTTCGCGCTGGGCGCCATCGCGTGTGACCACTCGATGTCCAGAGACTCCTCAATATCCCATTGATAGTTAGACTTTGCCGGTGGGGGCGTGCCGCTGCAACTGGCGGTAAGGCCATTCAGAGTGCCGAAGCTCGAGTTGGCATATACCACGGAGAAACTTGCAGCCGGCAAGCCGAAATGGCTGTCGAAAGCTGCTAGATCGGACGCCGCAGTCGGGTCGTCATAGGCGTCGACCAACGCGATTGCGCCCCAACCCCCTACGGGGTGGTCTGTGCCGCCGCCGGACGGGGTGCATCCAGCGTAGGTGGGCCCGACTCTGTAAACGCAGCCCAGGGATGCCGGTGTTTCAGCGAAATTGTAATCCGCGACCGGGGCTGATACGGGGTGGCCGGCGGGAACGAAAATTTTGAAGTTCGTGTGAACTGCTTTGCCGGGGAGCGAGAGGCTGCCGGGAGGAGTGATTACGGTGCCCGGATGCTTAAAAATTTCAGACGCAAGCGGCTCCGGTTTCTGAGGCTCCGATTGGTCTGCAGTTATGTTGATGTCCTGATTGGCTGGAGTCATATTGATGTCCTGAGCGGCTGCCAGTCCGGTGTACGCCAAGGCGAACGACAAATTCACTGCGAATGCGAACAACTTTTGTTTGTTCATTGAATTACATCTCCTTTTGAATTTGAGTTTTGATTGAAGAAAATTTCAGTTCAAGCTCGGCGGGATAGTGATTCTCCCGGCCCAAGCGTTACAGTGAATCGGTTAATTGTTTCTGAGGACTAGGCGGGACAGATTTCTGACCTGGGTCAGGCGCCGTTAGCGCGGCGTGACAGCCTGTCGGATATCAGCGCGGCTATGGGGACAAGTATTGCAATAAGCAGCCATGACGCTAGCGGAACCACGAGGAACACTGAAGCGAGCTTCCTCGGAGGTTTCAACGCAACCTCTCCATAGATGGCCAATGAGGCCAAGGTGAGGACCAGCATCAAGCTATAGGTCGTCGCGCGGGTAAGAACCGGCCAACGCTTCGAAACCACGTCGGCGAATGCGAGGACCATAAACGGGGACAGCACCCAGATCGCGAAAAGCACCAGAAGGATTCGGGAATGATTGCGATGACTTACCTGGAGCATCAATCCTATCGATCCCGCGGCGCCCACAAGCAGCGCGATCAAGGCCACTACGCGTAAAAAGCCCAAGCTCACCTTAGAGGTCATCTGTTCATTCCAGAATCCGGATCTCGGGGTAAAGCGGCGATGAAATCTTGAGCCGCGAAACGTCCGCCCGCTTGAGGTACGCGTCGAAAAAGCTGTGCACGCAGTATGCCGTAATTGCGAGCTGGCGACGCCCGTCGATACCGAGAATACCCAATGCACGGAGCGTCCGCAATACGATATGACTCTTCAACAGGGCTCCGTCGTCGCTAAAGAGGAAATGGTTCCCGCCATGGATCACGATTTCCAACCTGCGGTCACGGGGCAATCGATCGTAGATGGAGCGGATGTTCGCTTCGACTTGGCTGGTCTCCGCAATGGACTCGTTTTCGTGGTCGCTCAGCAGAAACAGGAACGGCTGGGTGACGCCCTCGCCGATGACACTGCCGAGTGGAGCGCCGTCCACGTCGATGCCGGCCTTGCACCGGGAATCGTCATGGCAGAACTGCAGGGTTGTTGCGCCGCCGAGCGAGTGGCCGAAAACTCCGACCTGCTGCATATCGAGCCGTCCCAGAAACTTGCCTGAGGGATCGGATGCGTTCAACCGTTCGAGCTGGTCAAGCGCGAAGCCCATGTCGGCGCTCCATGCCTGGACCAGTTTGTTGGCGAGTTGCTCCTGCTGAGGCCCGCTGAGCAGGTCGGCATTGTTTTGAGGCACCCTCGCAATCGCTCTTCCGCCGTGTAAAACAACCACCCAACTTCGATAGGGTGCATCGAAACCCACCACCACATAGCCGTGGCTCGCAAGGTCCTCGGCAAGAGTCGTGTAATCAGCCGTCAGCGCCGCAAGGCCCGCTCGCATGAGTACCACCGGATACGAACGCTCCTGCGGCGATATCTCCGCGCCGCGAATGCTATGCGCGCGCACCCGCGACAAATCTCGCGTCAGGAACTGCTTGAGCAGCGGGCCACGCAGGCGGTCAAGAGCCGTCCGCCATGGAGTGGGCAGGTAGTCGTCCATCGTTGCGGCCGATCGGGCCACAGCCGGGTACCAGATCCAGGCCACAAGTTCGCGTTTGGTTCCCGGAACGGGCGCGAGCGGATCCGGGACATCATCGGCCCAAACATAAATCGCGCGGCCAACCGCGAATGATCCCGTGGGTGCCGGCAGTGTGACCCCGGTCCTGTGTTCCATCCAAAGCACAGCCAGAAGGGCCGCTACCCCGGAAACAGCTAGCGTCGCGAGAGCCGCGAAACCTTTAATCAGGTGCCGCATCATTCAGCTATTTTATGCGAAGTACTTTATCGTGTCAACTAGGCTCGCCCATCTCAACAGGCTCTCGTTGATCGTGATGGCCTTGGGAATTCTTTTGGGCATCTTATTCTTGGGCGTGTAGTAATAGCGGCTATCCTGAGTTTTTCAAAGTAGCCCATGACTTGACGCTGCGGTGAGGTTTAGTTCTCGCTAAGATGTAAAGCGATGCTGGAGTCTAAGCTCACTCCGCCATCCGGGGCCTGACGAGCCGCGCTTATCCTGAGCGATATCTTGCGAACGAACGTGGTGGTTGGGACTGACGCCCCCTCCTGTCCCGTGGGAAAAACGATTTTGCGATTTGGCTTGTGCCGCCGCGTCTTACTTTTCCTCCTCACCACAGTCGCCCTCGCTACCTCGAGAAACAACTACTGGAATAGCTACAAAGGAACTCCTTATCGGGACATCCGTCATCAAACTGGTGCGCAGAAAATTCCGGGAAGAGTGGAATGCGCCTACTATGATCGCGGCGGGGAGGGAATCGCGTATCACGATACCGATTCCAAGAACAACGGCAGCGGAACGCTCAACCCCAAGGACGGAACCTATTTGAATGAATTTCGAATGGATGAGGGCGTCGACATCTCCTATACCAAGTTTCACGGCCAGATCGATAACAATCCGTACAACATGGTTTTACCTCTGGAAAACCAGCTCTATGTCGGCTGGACGGAGCCCGGAGAATGGTTCAACATCACGGTTCAGGTTGCCCGCGTCGGCGCTTACAGCGCGGACCTTCTGTACACCTCAAATCGCGGTGGAACCATTTCGCTGGATGTGAATGGAAAGGACGCAAGCGGGCCATTAGCGATCGCGTCGACGTTCAACGCTTCCGATCCAATTGCCTGGCGACAGTGGCATCATTGGAACATTCTTCGTAACTTTGTGCGGCTCCGGCTTCCTTCCAGGAAAAGCGTCATAACGGTTCACATTCTTACGCGAGGAAACATGAATCTCGCCTATCTCGATTTCGAAAAATCCCGTGCGCGGAAATGATATGCTCAACGTGTTTCAGATGCAATGCCAACATGGGAGGTGGCGCAATGAGAATCGGGATTGTCTCGGTCTTCGCAATTGTTCTCGGGTTACTGGTTACATCGCCTCGGCGGGCGGCGTCTCAGGACACCAATTCGGGCTCTACAGTTGAAGTGCACCTGAACTATACGGGTTCAGGTACGGTTGACCAAAAACATAAGATCTATGTGGTGCTATGGGACTCACCGGAATTCATATCGGGGGGTGCCATGCCGGTCGAAATTCAACCATCGGCAGATAAGAGGGGAATGGTGACTTTTTCTAACGTCAAGAAGGCCCCGGCTTACGTGAGTGCGGCATACGATCCCAAAGGGGAATGGGACGCTCAATCAGGACCGCCGCCCGAGGGGTCGTCACTGGGTATGTACAGCAAGACGCCCGGAAAGCCTGAGCCAATTGATGTCAAACCTGGCAAGACAGCAACCGTTGAGCTCTCGTTTGATGACAGCGTGAAGATGCCGTCGGGTAGACCGTCGAGATAATTCCCTGATCTAATATAGGCGCGGGATCAAAAAACGCACCCTCGCTCGGCTCCGCATAATCTACTTATCAGGTAATCAGATGTCCAAACCTTCTCTTCTCCGCATATCATCGTCCCTTTTCATCGCGACAGGTCTCGCCTTTGCGAGTGCCAACACGCCTTTCCCCGATCCCGCAACTGACATCCCCGCCTCGGCGCAGCGGGGTAAGCAGACCGCTGTTCTCGCTGGCGGGTGCTTCTGGGGAATGGAGGGGCTGTTCGAGCGCGTGAAAGGCGTCACAAACGTCGTATCCGGCTTCGCGGGCGGCGACAAATCGACGGCTCACTACGAAACAGTGAGTACCGGCACCACCGGGCACGCCGAATCGGTCAAAATCACCTACGACCCGTCCCAAATAACGTTTGGGCAGATATTGAAAGTCTATTTTTCAGTTGCCCACGATCCAACCGAGCTAAACCGACAGGGTCCCGATAGCGGGACCCAATACCGCTCGGCGATCTTCTACATGGATGACGAGCAGAAGAAAGTGGCTGAAGCGTACATTCAGCAGCTCAACGATGCGAAGGTGTTTTCGCGGCCGATTGTTACGCAGGTCGTGCCGTTTCACGGTTTCTATGCGGCGGAAAGTTATCATCAGCACTTCCTGGATAACAACCCCAATAACCCGTACATCATGTACAACGATCTCCCAAAACTGGCCGCGCTTAAGAAAGAGTATCCCCAAATGTGTAAGCGATAATTTTCGCGCGCGCCATGGAAAGCATCAAACTGGAGGATCTCCCGCGTGAAGTGGAGCGCGTAGTTTCGGAGACTCCGGTTTTTGACGTTCACACGCATCAATATCCGCCGAGTTTCAAAACGCTGTTCTCGGCGGGTATAGATGACCTGGTTACGTATCACTACCTGATCGCCGAGCTCTTCCGCTCATCGGACCTCGGCGTTGATGCTTTCTGGAGGCTCGACAAATCACAGCAGGCTGATGTGATCTGGGAAGCTCTCTTCGTCCGCAATACTCCCGTTTCAGAAGCGTGCCGGGGAGTTGTCGGGGTGATGAACGCTTTTGGGCTTGATCCTCACGCTCAGAGCTTAAAGGACGCGCGCGAGTTTTTCACCATGATTGAGCCAAACGATCACGTGGAGCGCGCCATGCAGTTGGCCGGCGTCTCGGACATCGTCATGACCAACGATGTCTTCAACGAGGAGGAAGCCGCGTACTGGCAATCCGGCGTGCCCCTGCATCCAAGGCTTCATTCGGCATTGCGCATGGATCCGCTTCTGAATAATTGGGACCGGGCGAGCCGGATTCTTGCGAGACGCGGATACGCCGCCGATGACGAGGTCACCGAACTGAGCATCACCGGCGCGCGCCGTTTCCTCGACGATTGGATTGAGCGCATAAAGCCGGTCTACATGGCCGTGTCGCTGCCGTTCGACTTCCGCTATCCGGAGGATTCGGCACGCACGCGTCTCATCAGAGAAGTTGTCATCCCGACCGGGCGCGAGCACAGGTTGCCCTTTTCAATGATGATCGGAGTCCGGAGGGCTGCGAATCCAGCGCTTCGCGATGCCGGAGATAGCGTTGGCCATGCCGATGTCGCATCCGTCGAGCGCATTTGTCTTGAAAATCCCGACAACCGCTTTCTGGTGAGCATACTGGCGCGTGAAAACCAGCATGAGCTTTGCGTTGCGGCAAGGAAGTTTAGGAATCTGATGCCCTTCGGTTGCTGGTGGTTCCTCAACAATCCATCCATCATTCGCGAAATCACCGATGAGCGGTTGGAGATGCTCGGTATAAGCTTCATCCCGCAGCATTCGGACGCTCGTATACTCGATCAGATTATCTACAAATGGAAGCATTCGCGTTACACCATAGGGGCTTCGTTAACCGCGAGCTATGAGGCGTTGACTCGGGACGGCTGGCGGCTTACAACCGGTCAGCTTGAGCGTGACGTAAAACGGTTGTTCCAGGACAACTTCCGAGAATTTGCGGGCCTGACGGCCTGACTTACTGCTTGGGCTCGGCAGTGTCTTTTTTGGCTTCCGTGCTCGTAGCGGGAGTGGCGCTAGCCGGAATCTCCAAGATTCGCACCATCTTCGGGCTGTGGTCGTACTGGCTTAGCCTTACCGGCTCGCTCACGCTGTCCTTGAAACGCGCCTGCAGCTGGTAATCGACCGTGAAACTAAGATCGTCAAAGTTATAGCGGCCATTGGTCTTCGTGAAGAACGTAAGT